>CAZZZI010000276.1:0-6404 GCA_964658415.1 uncultured Sphingomonas sp.
ATGGAACCAAATCGGCGTTCGCGCTGTTAAGGAGGCCTTGAGATCAAAGGAGACCTCCATGGCGACCACGACAGACGACATCAAGAACGGCATGACGAAGGATATCGGCGCTCTGCAGCAGGAGGTCACCCGACTCCAGAAGCTGATCGCAGCGCAAGGCGCGGACGCCTACAGCGACCTTCGCGACAAGGCAGGCAAACTGTACGACGACGCAGCCCCTAAGACAAAGCACGCCGTCGCCCAGATCAAGGCGGAAGGTGCTGCTGCTGCTGACGCAGCGCGCGAACACCCGGCGGCGGCTACCACGGCCCTCGTCATGGCCGGCCTGCTCGGTCTGGTCGCGGGATATCTCCTCGCCAGCGCGTCCGAGCCAGAGCCGCAGCGGACCTGGTGGCGTTAGTAACGTTTCGGTGGAAATCGACCAAATCAACTATGAAGAGAGGCCTGCCAGCGCGGCAGGCCTTTCGATTCAATGCAATCCATGATTTACTGATATTTAATACGACGCAATTTGAGGCTAGCGATAGCAATCGGCACGGGAGGCCGCAATGGAAACTGCCAGACCGGAATGCATCGTCGAAGTCAGCGTGGTCGAGGCCGGCATCAGCCGGGCGGTCGGCATCATGAGCATGCGCCAGGCGCTCGAGCTGCCCGATATTCCCAATCTCATCTATTCCCACCCCGATCCGGCCAAGGCGGCCGCGGGCGTCGAAGTGAGCCGCAAGGACCTCGAAAGTCTCCTGCCCCACCACTGATATGGCGCCCCTTGCGCGCAGGTAACCCCAGCGTTTGCATCCGGCTGCCGGACATGGCAAACCGGCGGGATCGATATCAAGCGCAGGACGAAGGTGTGAGCCAGCGGCAATCTCCGCAACGACAGGAGCGCGGCAGGAGCCGCGAGGCAACGGACGGCAAGCGGGTGACCCTGCCCCGGGCTCTGTCCAAGCTCGGCTACTGTTCGCGAACCCAGGCAGAGGCACTCATCTCCGCGGGCCGGGTCGACGTCGACGGTCGAACCGAGACCGACAGTGCCGCCTGGGTCGATCTCGACCGGGCCCGGATCAGCGTCGACGGGATCGCTGTGGCCGCAGAGACGAAAGTCTACCTGATGCTCAACAAGCCACGCGGACTGGTGACGACCCGTCAGGATCCCGAGGGGCGGCCCACCGTCTATGATTGCCTGAAGACGTTCGACGCTCCCCATCTGTCGCCGGTCGGTCGGCTCGACAAGGCAAGCGAAGGGCTGCTGCTCTTTACAAACGACACCGTGCTCGCCCAGGCGCTGCTCGACCCCATCACCCATGTCGCCAAGACCTATCATGTGCAGGTCGACCAGCAGATGGATGAAACGCAGCTGGACCTCATGATCTCCGGCGTTGCATCGGACAACGAATGGCTGACCGCGAGCGCCGCCACGGTCTTGCGCCACGGCGATCGCAATGCCTGGATCGAGGTGGAACTGCGACAGGGGCGCAATCGCCAGATCCGTCGCATGCTCGATGTCCTCGGCGTTGCCTGCCTGCGGCTGGTGCGGGTCCGCTTCGGGGAGCTGGCGCTCGGCGACCTCCGGAAAGGCGACGTTCGCGCGCTTGCGGAAAGCGAAGTGCAGCAGCTGCGGCGTGCCGCCGGCATGGAAAAGCGCAGCGAGCCGGGCCGGAGGCGCTAGACCGTGCGGCCCGAAGACTTCTGGCAACAGATCGATCCGCCCGGCCCCGATCCCAGAGGCCCTTTTCACGATGCCTATTCCGTCGCCCTTCCCGGCGGCCGCCTCCGCCTGCCGATCCGCGTGCTACCCGACGGGCGTCACGCACTCGCCTCGCTGATCGTCAACCAGGCGAGCTTCGCGGTCCAGGAGGCGCTGGCCGCAGCTGTTGCCGACAGGCTTTCCGCCTTTTCTGTCGAGGTCGTCGTCGGGCTGCCGACGCTCGGGCTGACGCTTGCCGCAGCCGTTGCCCGCCATCTCGGCCATGACCGATATGTGCCCCTCGGCACATCGCGAAAATTCTGGTACCGCGACGAATGGTCGGTCGACCTCTCCTCCATCACCACGCCGGATAGCAAGCGTCTCTTCATCGACCCGCGACTGATGCCGCTGATTGCCGGGCGGCGTGTGGCGCTCGTCGACGACGTCATTTCGAGCGGCACGTCGATCGCCGCCGGCCTTCGGCTGATGGCGCTCTGCGGCATCGAACCGGTGGTGATCGGCGCCGCCATGCTGCAGTCGCAGCGTTGGCGCCAGCGCCTCGATCAAGAATGGCTTGAACGGGTTGTCGGCGTTCTCGAGACACCGCTCCTCGAGCCGGCCGAAGGTGGCGGCTGGCAGCGGCCGCCCCACGGTTAGGCGCGGCCCGGACCCACCCGCCGACGGATCGCGGTTGACATCGGCGACCGGCGATTTATGGATCGGCAGACAACACGCATCCCGGATATCGGATGCCCAGCCGATTGGTGATCCCCTTGCGCATCCTCTCAGAAGCCCATTTTCCCGAACTGCCGAACTACTATCGTGGCAAGGTGCGGGAAAACTACGACCTGCCGGACGGCAACCGAATCATCATCAGCACCGACCGGCTCAGCGCCTTCGACCGGATCCTGACCTGCATACCCTACAAGGGCCAGGTGCTGACCGAGACGGCACGCTACTGGTTCGAGGCAACCAAGGATATCTGCCCGAACCACGTCGTCGCCTATCCCGATCCGAACGTCGTCGTCGGCAAGCGGCTGGACATCCTGCCCGTCGAGATCGTGGTTCGCGGCTATCTTGCCGGGACGACCGGAACCTCGATACTGACGCTCTACAAAAAAGGCGAACGCACAATGTATGGCGTGACGCTGCCGGACGGCATGCGCGACAACCAGATCCTGCCGCAGCCGATCATCACGCCCACCAGCAAGGAATTCGACGGCGGCCATGACGCGCCCCTGACGCCGGCCGAAATCGTCGATGGCGGGCTGCTGACAGCAGCGCAGTGGAAAACGTTGTCAGACTATGCCTTCGCTCTGTTTGCGCGTGGCCAGCAGATGTCGCGCGGGCGCGGGCTGATCCTCGTCGACACCAAGTATGAGTTCGGCGTCGACGAGAACGGCACGATCATCCTGGCCGACGAGATCCATACCCCCGACAGCAGCCGCTACTGGATTGCCGACAGCTACCAGGCAAGTTTCGAGAAAGGCGAGCGACCCGCCAGCTTCGACAAGGACTTCGTCCGCAGCTGGGTCGCCGAGCGCTGCGACCCCTATCGGGACGAGATACCGGAAATTCCTCTTGAATTGGTCGAGCAGACCTCGAAGGTCTACATCGCAGCATACGAAGCGATCACGGCCATGCGCTTCGTTCCGGACGATCGCGGCGAGACACCGCTGGCACGGGTTCGCGCAAGCTTGGCCGGGTATTTTCCGAAATCAGCATGAACGGTCTTGCAATTTCTGCGACCGTCCCGGTCCGAACAAAATGCCAGCGCGAGTCGACCCGACAGGTCGCGGCGACCGACGGATAGGGTATGCTTTTTGCAACACTCGGAAAAAATCGTGGCCGCGAGAGCCGGTTTCACAGGTCTGTGTGATCATTCCCGTCCTAGAATCTGGCAGAGGGGCTGTGATCTTGCACACGCCATTGCTAGATTGTCGCGACTTGCGGCTACACGTAGGCCGACCGAGAACATGTACGATCTTGATACGGAGTTATGAAAACTTCGTTAACGCGCTGATAGTAATTTGAATTGTGGGAAATAAAGTGATGGTTTCCATTCGTACTGCCGCTCCGGCCCTGCTGCTTATCCTGGCAGGCTGCGTCAGCGGCCCTGATCATAAGCCGCCGGTGATGCCTCTTCCGGCGAAATTCTCGGAAGGCGGTACGAAGTCGAACGATGACGTTTCCAGCCGCAAGTGGTGGATGGATTACCGTGACACCAAGCTCGAGGGCCTGGTCAACATCGGTCTGGCCCAGAACGTTTCGATCCTGTCGTCGATCGAGGCTACCGTCGCTTCGCAGGGAGACGTCACCGTCGCCGGCGCCGGCGGTCTTCCAAGCCTGAAGTCGGACGCGGGCTACACGACCAGCGGCCAGGCGGGCAACCTTCGCACCCAGACCCAGGTACAGCGCAATGCCGGTGCCGATCTGACGGCGTCGTGGCTTCTCGACCTGTTCGGCCAGTACCGCCGTGCCCGCGAAGGCGCGCTCGACAACCTCGATGCAGCTTACGCCACCGTCGACGTCACGCGCCTCGCCTACCTCCAGGATCTGGTGACGAGCTACATCACCGCCCGCTACTACCAGGCGCTGATCAACGTCGCCAACGAGAACCTGAAGTCCCGTCGCGAAACCCTCGAACTGACGAAATTCCAGCTTCAGGCCGGCGCGGCCTCGCGCCTCGACGTGGTCCAGGCCGAAGGCCTCGTCAATTCGTCGCTTTCGGAACTGCCGCCGAACGAGATCAATTTCCGCAAGCAGGTGCATCACATCGCCACCCTGCTGAACGTGCCCTCGGCAACTGTCATCGCGGAAATGCGGAGCAATAGCGGACAGCCGGTCTTCCACGGCAGCGTGACGACCGGCGTTCCCGCCGACCTCGTGCGCAACCGTCCCGATATCCGCAGGGCCGAGCGCCAGCTCGCCTATGCCACGGCCCAGATCGGCGTTGCCGAGGCGCAGCTCTATCCGAGCATTTCGCTGAGCGGTTCGATCTCGCCGTCCTACATCAAGTCCGGCAGCGCCAAGGGTGGCCTGACCACCTGGTCGTTCGGCCCGACGCTGAACCTGCCGATTTTCGATGGCGGCCTGCTGCGCGCCAACGTCAAGATCGCCGAATCGAACGCCCGCACTGCCTACCTCACGTGGAAGTCCACCGTGCTGTCGGCTGTCGAGGATGTCGAGAACGCGCTGTCAGCGGTCACCCGCGACGCCCAGACGATCTCGGCGCTGCGTGCCCAGGTCAAGTCCTACCAGGAAGCGCTGCGGCTCTCGACCGCAAGCTACAAGGACGGCGCCTCGTCGCTGCTCGACGTCATCACCGCCCAGCTGCAGGTGACCACGGCGCAGGAAAGCCTTGCCGCTGCCGTGCAGGCCAGTGCCGCCGACTACGTCTCGCTGAACGTCGCCATCGGCGCCGGCTATGTCGCCGCCAGCCCGGACAAGGTTACGCCTGTGCACGTCGCATCGAAGAAGATGTAAGCTCGACGGCGGGCTTTTCGCCCGTCACATCCTGATTGGAAGCTACCGCAGCCCAGCCTGCGGTGGCTTTCTTTTTGTCTGGACGGAAGGGCGTCGGGAGGCGTCGAACATATGCCGGGCGGGCAGCAGGGATGGAGCCAAATAACAAAAAGGCCGGAAAAATCCGGCCTTTCGTCACCTGCTTTCACACGATGCCAGTACATCCGTGGTCAAAGGAAAAGCAGATTTGTACTCAGTCTGGGCTGATATGGTTAACAAAACGTTAACGCCTACCGGTGGAGTGGCATTGGAAAGTTCCGCTGCAACGCGCCGGCTTCGTGCCGTTGGATATCATGTGGTTTGCAAACGACTGATTTCAAGACATCGCGTTACTATCGCGTTCAAGGTACGTTCATGCATTTCTTCTTACAAGGCGGGAGAATGCGGCGAATCGGACGATCGGCTGCGAGAAATTCCAAGGAGGAGACACATGAGGAAACTACTTCTGGCCACCGCTGCCTTGTGCAGCGTGATGGTCCTTCCTGCCATCGCCGAGGCAGCGTCGGGGTTTTCGACGGCCAATGTCAACATGCGCTCCGGACCGAGCACTGCCTATCCGGCCGTGACCCTCATTCCGGTTGGTGCGCCGTTGCGCATCAATGGATGCCTTGCCGACCTCCCCTGGTGCGACGTCTCCTTCGCCGGCGGCCGTGGCTGGGTAGCAGGTCAATACGTCCAGGCTGTCTACCAGCAGCGTCGGGTCTATGTCGGCCCGCAATATTATCGCCCGCTCGGCATTCCGACGATCACCTTCGATCTCGACAACTACTGGGACCGCAACTATCGCGGCCGGGACTTCTATCGCGACCGCGATCGCTGGTCACGCGGCCCGGACTGGCAGCGCAATGGTGGCGATCCGATTTATCGTCGCCCCCCACCGCCGCCGGTCTACGATCCGGAGGACGACGACCAGGGCAACTGGCAGAGACGCCATCAGCCGAATTATGACGACAACTATCAGGGCGAGGACAACCCGCCGCCGCGCTTCCGTCCACGCTACGGAAACGACGGTGGCCCACGCTACGGCGACCCGGATCGGGGCAACTTCGACGGCGACAACAACCAACCGCGCCGCCGCCCGCAGGAGGATCAGCAGGACCGCGCCCAGCAGCCGCAGCCGCAACAGCAGCAACAGCGCCCTCCTCGGGATCAGCCTCCGCAGGGCCAGCCGCCCCGTCAGCAGCCCCAGCCTCCG
>CAZZZI010000277.1:0-6395 GCA_964658415.1 uncultured Sphingomonas sp.
TGTCGTGGGCGATCTTCGGATTGCAGGTGAAGTAGGACAGGTCGGTATAGATCTTCGCGGTGATCGGGTGGTAGTTGCCGGTGCCGAGATGGCAGTAGCTGCGCAGCCTGCCCTCCTCGCGCCGCACGACGAGCGACATCTTGGAATGGGTCTTCAATTCGATGAAGCCGAAGACCACCTGCACGCCGGCCCGTTCAAGGTCGCGGGCCCAGCGGATGTTGGCCTCTTCGTCGAAGCGAGCCTTGAGCTCGACCAGTGCCGTTACCGACTTGCCCATTTCGGCAGCATCGATCAGCGCGCGGACGATGGGGCTGTCGTTAGAGGTGCGGTAGAGCGTCTGCTTGATGGCCAGCACGTCAGGGTCGCGCGCCGCCTGGATCAGGAACTGGACGACGACGTCGAAGGATTCATAGGGGTGGTGGACCACCATGTCCTTCTCGCGAATGGCGGCGAAGCAATCGCCGGCATGCTCGCGCACGCGCTCGGGGAAGCGGGCATTGTAGGGCGGGTAGCGCAGGTCTTCACGCGGCGCCTTGGTGATTTCGGAGAGCGTGTTCAGCGCCAGCAGTCCGGGCAGGACGGCGACCCTGTTGTCCGGCACGCCGAGCGCGGTCACCACGAACTGGCGCAGCGACGCCGGCATTTCGGAATCGGTCTCGATGCGGATGACCGAACCCCGGCGACGACGCTTCAACGCCGTCTCGAAGAAGCGCACCAGATCTTCGGCCTCTTCCTCGACCTCGATATCGCTGTCGCGGATGAGCCGGAAGGTGCCGGAGCCCTTCACCTCGTAGCCGGGATAGAGGCGGTGGATGAAGATGTTCACGACATCTTCGAGGGTTATGTAGCGGATCACGCCATTGGCATCCGGCAGGCGAATGAAGCGATCGAGCGCCGGCGGCAGGCGCAGCAGCGCCGTCATCGCCTCGTGGCCGCGCATGCTGTTCAGCTGCAGGCCGATGGAGAAGCCGAGGTTGGGGATGAAAGGAAAGGGATGGGCAGGATCGATCGACAGGGGCGTCAGCACGGGGAAGATCGACTGGTCGAACTCGGTTGCCAGCCACTGGCGGTCGGCCTCGGAGAGCGCTGCCGGGCGAACGATGAGGATGTCTTCCTTGGCGAGATATTGCTGCAGCACGGCCAGCGAGGCCTGCTGCTCCATCTGCAGGTTGTCGATTTCGCTCAGGATATCGTTGAGCTGCTCGGCCGGCGTCTTGCCGTCCGGACTGCGCACGACAATGTTCTGGCGCACCTGGCCCTCGAGGCCGGCGACGCGGACCATGAAGAACTCATCGAGGTTGGCAGCCGAGATCGACAGGAAGCGGACGCGCTCGAGCAACGGATGGGCGGTGTTCAGCGTCTCTTCGAGAACGCGTCGATTGAACTGCAGCCACGAGAATTCGCGGTTGATAAAGCGTTCCGGGCTGGTCATCAGCTCGCTGATCGGCGGCTTTGCAACGATCTCAGGTTCGCCTTCCTCCGGAAGTTCTGCGACTGAAGACTCCATGTGCACCTGCCCCTTGTTTGTCTGCGACGACATCAAATTGACGAAGAAACTGTCACAGTCAATCACATTGGATCGAAATTGCCCAATTCATTCAACACCTCAGCCGCGAGTCCTCGCGTGATGCGGGTGCCGCGCGAGAGCGCCAGACGGTCGAGCCGGTCGACGATGGTCTGCGCAGCACCGAGCGAACGCTCCATGCGGCCGACGATATAGAGAACGAGCTTGTCGTCGATGTAAAGCTGTCGATCGGCAAAGAGCTTGACGATCACTTGGGAAAGCAGCTCCTCGTCCGGCTCGCCGATCTCGACTGTGGTTGCCGCCTTCAGGCGGGAAATCAGGTCCGGCAGCGCCACCGGCCAGGATATCGGCCACAGGCGGCTGGTGATCATCAGGCTGGTGCTGTTTTCGCGGACGCTGTTGATGACGTGGAAGAGTTCGGTGTCGTCGAAGCCGACGCGATCCGCATCCTCGAAGATCACGGGGCCCTCTGCGGCCGCACGGGCAGCATCGCCACCGGCGACGGGATGGATCGGCACCGCGCCGCTCTGCTCGCGCCAGATGCTGGCGAGATGGGATTTGCCGGAGCCGATGGGACCGGCCAGGATGACCACGGGGGATGGCCAGGCGGGCCAGCTGTCGACGATGGCAACCGCCGCCTGCAGCCGTTCGGAAACCCGCAGGTCGTCGCGACCGCTGGCCGCATCGTGAACGAATGCCAGCGGCAGCTGCTCGGCGCCGCGACGCCTCGGATCAGCCTTCCTCACATCGCTCATGGTCGTCTTATTTCTCGATGTTGCTGTCGATGACCTTGCGTGCCGGCAGGATCAGCGTGCGGCCGTGATAGAGGTCGCTCTCAAGATAGCGCGAAAGGGCAAAGCGAACAAGCACGCCGCAGGCCGCAGCCGCAGGCACGGCGATCAGCAGCCCGACGAAGCCGAACATGACGCTGAAGGCAAACAGCGCAAACATCAGCCAGACCGGATGGAGGCCAACGCTGGAGCCGACGAGCTTCGGCTGCAGGATGTTGCCTTCGAGGAACTGGCCAGTGAAGAAGACAGCCAGCACCAGAGCGATCCAGGGATAGTCCGGCCAGAACTGCACGAGAGCGACACCGGCTGCGAGAAACAGGCCGACCAGCGAGCCGACATAGGGAATGAAGCTGATCATGCCGGCAAACATGCCGATCAGCAGGCCGAAGTTCAGGCCGACCAAAGACAGGCCGACGCCGTAATAGATGCCGAGAATGATGCAGAGCGAGCCCTGGCCCCGGATGAAGCCGGCAATCGCCTGGTCGATCTCGCGGGCAATCTGGCGCACGGAGCTGACATGCTCGCGGGGGATCCAGGCATCGACCTTGGCGATCATGCGGTCCCAGTCGAGCAGCATGTAGAAGGCGACGACGGGGGTGACGACCATCAGCGAGACGATGTTGACGAGCGCCTTGCCGGAACTCCAGAGCTGACCGAACAGACCGGCAACGAAGCTCACGCCGTCAGACATGATGGTCGAAAGATTGTCCTTCAGCGCGCCCGCCTGGCTGCGTATCCACTGCGGAACGATGGAATTCTGGGTGTTGGTGATGAACTGCTGGAACTGCTCGACATAGCCGGGCACGTGCTGCAGGAAATCATTGAACTGGGTCACGATGACAGGAATCAGGATCGTCAGCGCCAGGGCGAAGACCAGCACGAAGGCGACGAGAATGAGAAGGGTCGCCATTGTCCGGCTGAGGCCACGACGCTCCAGCCAGTCGGCGACCGGATCGAGGAAATAGGCGATCGCCATGCCGGCGATGAATGGCAGCAGGATCGAACTGAAGAGGAACAGAAAGGCTATGACGAAGGCGAGGATCGCGAGCCAGAAAAAGACCTGCCGCTTCAGATCGATGACGGTCGATGGTTGCTCCATGATATTCCCGATCTTTGCTGCTGGTACCGTTGATTAGCACATAGGATAGCGGCTGAACTAGCGTCAAGGGTATATCGGGCAATGGTGTAATGCCGCGACGAGCGGTGAAAATCGGGGGTTTGATTGCCAACGCCTTGCATAAAGAGGCTTGCCATGCAATGGCGACCCGGTCAAAACCCTATTGCCAGGGCGCGCCAGCGCCGACCGGAGACCGCAGCATGAGCCAGTCGGGAAAAAACGGCCTTACCTATAGCGACGCAGGCGTCGACATAGATGCCGGCAACCTCCTCGTCGAGAAGATCAAGCCGGCGGTGCGCTCGACGCGCCGGCCGGGTGCGGATGGCGAGATCGGCGGCTTCGGCGGCCTGTTCGACCTGAAAGCGGCAGGCTTCGCCGATCCGATCCTCGTCGCCGCCAATGACGGTGTCGGCACCAAGCTGAAGATCGCCATCGACGCCAATTATCACGACACGGTCGGCATCGACCTCGTCGCCATGTGCGTCAACGATCTTGTCGTGCAGGGCGCCGAGCCTTTGTTCTTCCTCGACTATTTCGCCACCGGCAAGCTCGACACCAACCAGGGTGCGGCCATTGTCGAAGGCATCGCTGCCGGCTGCCGCGAGGCTGGCTGCGCGCTGCTCGGCGGCGAGACCGCCGAAATGCCCGGCATGTATTCGGATGGCGACTACGATCTTGCCGGCTTTGCCGTCGGCGCTGCCGAGCGCCACCAGTTGCTGCCGACGCGCGACATCGCGGAAGGCGACGTCATCCTCGGCCTCTCCTCCTCGGGCGTCCATTCCAACGGCTTTTCGCTGGTGCGCAAGATCGTCACGCTGTCGGGCCTCGCCTGGGACGCACCGGCTCCTTTTGCCGAAGGCAAGACGCTCGGCGAAGCCTTGCTGACGCCGACCCGCATCTACGTCAAGCCACTGCTGAAGGCGATCCGCGAGACCGGCGCGCTGAAGGCGCTCGCCCACATCACCGGCGGTGGCTTCCCGGAAAACATTCCGCGCGTGCTGCCAAAGCATCTCGCCGCCGAAATCGATCTTTCCGCAGTCAAGGTGCCGCCTGTGTTTTCGTGGCTGGCCAAGACCGGCGGCGTCGAAGCCCATGAAATGCTGCGCACCTTCAACTGCGGCGTCGGCATGATCGTCGTCGTCGCCAGCGAGAACGTCGATCTCGTGACCAAGGCCCTCGAGGCCGAAGGCGAGAGCGTCATTGCCCTTGGCCGGATGATCGGTCGGACCGAGGGTGCGGCAGGCACCGTCTACACAGGAACCCTCGCCCTATGAGCGAAACGCGCAAACGCGCCGTCATCTTCATCTCCGGCACCGGTTCCAACATGATGTCGCTGATCAAGGCGGCACAGGCGCCTGATTATGCTGCCGAAATCGTTGGTGTCATCTCCGACCGGGCAGAGGCCGCTGGCCTTGCCAAGGCCGAAGCCGAGGGCATTCCGGCCTTCGCCATCCCGCGTGGCGACTTCAAGAGCAAGGAAGCGCATGAGGCGGCGATCCTCGAACGGCTGGACAAGCTGCAGCCGGACATCATCTGCCTTGCCGGCTACATGCGGCTGCTGACCGGCGCTTTCATCAAGCGCTACGAGGGCCGCATCATCAATATCCACCCGTCCCTGCTGCCGCTGTTCCAGGGTCTCCACACCCATCAGCGGGCGCTCGACGCCGGCATGAAGATCGTCGGCTGCACCGTGCATTTCGTCACCGAGGGCATGGACGAAGGCCCGGTCATCGGCCAGGGCTCGGTCGCCGTACTCGTCGACGATACCGCCGAGACGCTGGCGGCCCGGGTGCTCACCATCGAGCATCAGCTCTACCCGCTGACGCTGAAGCTGATTGCCGAAGGCAAGGTGCGGATGGAAAACGGCGTCACAGTGACGACAAACGAGGCCGGCGGAACGCTGATCCCTCCGGCCCTGAAGAAACTGATCGACCTGCTGGTCGACCCCGACAAGGCCTGAACGTCAGGTTCGGGGTCTGACCCGTCAGGGTCAGGCGACGAGTGCGGGATGCAGATGCGAGGGATGCAGCGTCCCGTCGCTGTAGACCACCCGACCATTGCGGAACGTCGCCCGGACGCGGTGCACAGCACCGGGTTCGACCGCGATGAGATCGGCCTTCTGACCGACCGCGATCTCTCCCCGATCTTTCAGGCCAGCGGCACGCGCCGGATTTAGGCTCGCCATGGCGACGGCGGCAGGCAGGTCGCCATCCAGCGCTTCGGCGATCTTGAAGATGGCCGTCAGGAAAGCGGCCGGATGATAGTCGGCGGCAATGATCGTCAGCAGACCGGCACGGGCGGCATCGAGCGCGCTGAGATTGCCGATCATCGACAGGCCGCGCAGCGCATTCGGAGCTCCCATCAGCGTCCACAGCCCGAGACGACGGGCCTCCTGTGCTGCTTCCAACGTCACCGGGAATTCGCTGATGGTGACACCAAAGCCGTTCATCTCGACGACTTTCTCAGCGCTATCGTCGTCGTGGGAGGCGAGCGACAGCCGGTGTTTCAGCGACAGGTCGGTGATCTCGCGCAGCCGCACATCGACCTCCGGATTTTGGCGGCGTGCGACACGCACGGCGACGACATCGGCTGCCGCTTCCACCGAAATGCCCCGCTGTGCGGACATTCGCTCGATGTAGCCTTGCACATCGTTGTACTGGCCCTGCCCCGGCGTATGGTCCGTGAGCGACACCATGTCGATGAGGTCGTCCTCGATGAGCTTTTCGAGCACGGGAGAAGCTGCAAGATTGGTGATCTCGTAGCGGGCATGGACGCGGTGATCGACGAGCAGCCCGGCCTTCAGCCGATGGATGCCCTCGATGATGGCGCGGGTGTTTTCCAACGAGCGGATATGGCCGTAAACGCTCTCCGTGGCAAAAGACAAGGCGGCATAGGCCGTGGTGATGCCCGAGGCTGCCAGCTTCTTGTCGAGTTCGTGGATGCCGAAATCGATCGGCATCAT
>CAZZZI010000278.1:0-6384 GCA_964658415.1 uncultured Sphingomonas sp.
AGCCAGTCGAGAAACAGCTGGGCGATGTAGGTGAGCATCAGGCTGGTGAGGATTTCGTTGGTATTGAAATGCGTCTTCAGCAGCGCCGGAATGGTGGCAAACAGGGCACCGCCCAGCGCGCCCATCACCAGCATCAGCGGCAGCACCAGAGGCGACTGCCAGTCGTAGAAATAGACCGGTATCACCGATCCGACGATGGCGCCGACGCTGTACTGGCCTTCCGCACCGATGTTCCAGTTGTTGGACCGATAGCAGACCGACAGACCGACCGCGATCAGGATCAGCGGCGCAGCCTTCTTGGCGAGTTCGTTCAGCGACCAGGGATCGAAGAGCGGCTCCACCAGCAGGGCATAGAGCGAGCCGAGCGGATCCTTGCCCAGCAGCAGGAACATGATGCCGCCGGCAACGAGCGTGAGCAGCAATGCCAGGACCGGCGACAACAGGCCGAACAGCCTTGAGACTTCACCGCGTTTTTCGAGCTCAACACGCATGGGCCGGCTCCGCCTCGCTCGACACGCCGTGGGTGCCACCCATCAGCAGGCCTATTTTTTCTCGCGTCATCTCGCCGGCCGGATAGGCATCGGACAGATGGCCATCCGATATGACGGCAATTTCGGTCGCCACCTCGAAGATCTCGTCGAGGTCCTGGCTGATCACGAGCACCGCAGATCCCGCCCGGGCGAGATCGACGAGCGCCTGGCGGATGCGACTGGCGGCGCCGGCATCGACGCCCCAGGTCGGCTGGTTGACGACCAGCACATCCGGCTGGCGATCGAGTTCGCGGCCGACGATGAATTTCTGCAGGTTGCCGCCGGAGAGCGATCCGGCCATGGGGTCCTCGCCGCTCTTGCGCACATCCATCGCCTCGGAAATCCGCCTGGTCGCCATCTTCACGGCAGCGCGGCGGATGATGCGCAGCGCACCGCCCCCGAGAAACGCCTTCCGGTCGGATTGGCTACGGGCCAGCACGAGGTTGTCGGAGAGGCTGAGGCTGGTGACGGCCGCGTGGCCATGGCGCTCTTCAGGCACGAAGCCAGCGCCCAGCAGGCGACGGGCCGTGATGTCCTTGGTGCCGACCGGCTCGCCCCGGATGAAAATCAGATCGTCGGACGGGACCGGAAACTCTCCCGATATGACGTCGAAAAGCTCGCCCTGCCCGTTGCCGGCCACACCGGCGATCGCCAGGATCTCGCCGGCCCGGACCCGCAGCGAGACCTGCTTCAGGGAAATGGCGAAGGGCGTGCGGGCAGGCACGGAAAGCCCGGCAATCTCGAGCTGGATCTCTCCCTTTTCGCCGCGATCGCCGTGCTGGATGCTGGCGACGTCGCTGCCCACCATCATGCGCGCCAGCGAACCCGTCGTCTCCTGCCGGGGATCGCAGGCGCCGGTGACGCGTCCGTGGCGCAGCACGGTCGCGCGATCACAGATGCGCTGCACCTCCTCCAGGCGATGGCTGATATAGAGGACAGACCGGCCTTCGTCGCGCAGCTTGAACAGCGTTTCGAACAGGCGGTCGGCTTCCTGCGGCGTCAGCACAGAGGTTGGCTCGTCAAGAATGATCAGTTTCGGGTTCTGCAGCAGCGCCCGGACGATTTCGATCCGCTGGCGCTCCCCGACGGAAAGATCGGCAACGTGGGAATAGGGGTCGAGCGGCAGGCCATAGGCCTTGGACAGGGCAGCGGCCTCGTCGGCGATCTTCGCAATCGGAATATTGTCGTCCAGCGAAAGGGCGATATTCTCGGCAACGGTCAACGCCTCGAACAACGAGAAATGCTGGAAGACCATGCCGATGCCCAGCCGGCGCGCCTCGCCCGGGGAGCCGATCGATACCGGGTGCCCCTGCCAGACGATGTCGCCGGCGCTGGGCTCGAGGACGCCAAACAGCATCTTCACCAGCGTCGACTTGCCAGCACCGTTCTCGCCGAGCAGCGCGTGAATTTCGCCGGGCTGGATGTCGAGATCGATTTCGTTGCAGGCCGCGAAACTGCCAAACAGTTTCGTCAGCTTTCGGACCGACAGTAACGCGCCACCAGGCGACGCATCGGATGACGACACGGTTTCCTCATTTTCTCTGCAGCCTTGTCCTCTCAGGATCTTCTAGGCCTCAGCAGTCTCGTTCCACTCTGTTCTGAAGCAACCCCGAGCCTCGGCCAGCAGCTACATCCGGTTGATATTGATACCGACTTTGCTGCTTTGCACAACAGCAAATAGCAAGGCCAGGCGCGTCCTGTGGACGAAGTCGCCGTCAACCCCGCCCGAGGTTCGGGAAGAACTGCAGGACGGCACCGATGCAGTAGAGATAAATGCCACTCAGAATGAACAGGACGAGGGCCCAGTGGGGCATCACGAAGTCCATCAGCAGCGAGTAGATGCCAAGCGCCGACCACAGCAGGAAGACGAAAAGGTTGAGCGGTCGCAACCGCTTGACACGCACGGGATGCAAGAAATTGATCGGCAGGAAGGTGAGGACCACGGAGACGCCGACGATGATCATGGCCGCCGTTGCGCCCGGCTGAATCACGAACAGCGTGAAAACGACCATGTTCCAGACGACAGGGAATCCGGAAAAGAAATATTCCTCCGTCTTCATGCCGGTGTCGGCGTAGTAGATAGCGCTGGACACGACGATCATGCCGGCGGCGGCAAAGGACAGCGGCTCGCCGATCATGCCGCTCTCGTAGAGCGCAAAGGCCGGGAGAAGCACGTAGGTGACGTAGTCGATGATGTTGTCGAGGGTGTCGCCGGACCAGTTCGGCAGCACTTCCTTGACCCGGACCTTGCGGGCAATCGGCCCATCGATACCGTCGACGAGCAGTGCGAGCCCGAGCCACCAGAACATCACCACGAAACGATGTTCGGCCGCCGCCACCACGCCGAGGAATGCCAGAAACGAGCCGGAAGCCGTCAGGATATGGACGGAGAAGGCACGGATCTCCGCATAAGGCACCCGCCTGTATTTAAAGATTTTCATGCATCCCCGTGTCGCCACCCGATAAGCCTGTCCCGGCAGGCCTGTTTTGCCCAATATGCATCCTTTGTCCAACGCTGCCAGCGCAAAAGCACAATTATTAACGGTTGTGCCTGCCGATTTTCGCGGCCTGCGCCATTTCATCCCATGGATTTCACCTGGCCAAGCGACTAGCGTGACGGCAAGAATGAAAGGACGACCCTATGACGCAGATGGATATCACGATTGTCGGTGGCGGCCCTGCCGGCATGATCGCCGCCATCTCGCTGGCGCGGGCCGGTCGGCGGATCGCGTTCGTCGCGCCCGCGCCGGCAAAGACCGACCGGCGGACCACGGCATTGATGGACCAGTCGATTCGCTTCCTGGATCGTCTGGGCGTGTGGAACGAGATTGTGCCGTCGACGGCTGCGCTGACGACCATGCAGATCATCGACGGCACCAGCCGCCTGCTGCGCGCGCCCAATGTCGCCTTCCACGCCGCCGAAATCGGCCTCGAGGCCTTCGGCTACAACATGCCGAACACGGCGCTGATCGCAGCGCTTGAGAGGGCAGTCGCTGCCGAAGGCAACATCACCTGGCTGGAATCGACGGCCACCAGCATCGACATCCGCGAGGACGGCGTCAGCGTGACACTCGATTCGGGCGAACAGGTGCATTCGGATTTCGTTGTCGGTGCCGATGGCCGGGCTTCGATCGTGCGGCAGGCGGCAGGCATCGGCGTCAGGACCTGGTCCTATCCGCAATCGGCGATGGTCCTCAACTTTTCCCATTCCCAGCCTCACCGGAACGTCTCCACGGAATTCCACACCGAGAGCGGGCCGTTCACGCAGGTGCCCCTGCCCGGCGACCGTTCGAGCCTGGTCTGGGTCCAGACGCCGGAGCAAGCCGCAGTCAACGCTGCCCGGACCCCTGCTGAGCTCAGCCTGCTCGTTGAAGACCGGATGCAATCTCTGCTGGGCAAGGTGACGGTGGAAGACGGCGCGCAGGTGTGGCCACTCTCCGGCATGACCGCCGCGCATTTCGGCAAGGGTCGCGCCGCGTTGATCGGCGAGGCAGCCCATGTCTTCCCGCCCATCGGTGCACAGGGCCTGAATCTCAGCCTGCGCGATATCATGGCGCTGACGGACACCCTCTGCGGCACGCCTGAGGAGGCGATATCGGCTTCGGCAGGCGATCGCTTCGATCGGAAGAGGCGCACCGACATCCTGAGCCGGACGGCCAGCGTCGACTTGCTGAACCGGTCCCTGCTGTCCGATTTCCTGCCGGTTCAGATGCTCCGTGCGGCTGGACTGCATGTGCTGGCCTCGCTGCCGCCCCTGCGCAACATCGTCATGCGTGAAGGCATCGAGCCGGGCAAGGGCCTGCGCTTCATCCCGTCCCTCCTAATGGAAAAGGTGCGCGGGAAGGCTTCCTGAGCGGATCAGGTAAAGGATCGCCGACACCGTGACGATCGAGCCGGCCGTGGTGATGAGGATCGTCGCCGAGGCACGTTCCTGCCAGACACCGTAATGCTGGCTCATGACAAAGACATTGGTCGCCGTCGGCAAGGCGGCCAGCAACACGGCGGAATGAACCCAGACCGGATCGAAGCCGCCCACCGCTTCCAGCGCGAGATAGACCGCGAGCGGGTGCAGCAGCAGTTTTGACGGCACGATGTAGGCAATCTCCGCCGGGATGCGCTTCAGCGGCCGCAGCGCAATCGTCACTCCCATGGCGAAAAGGGCGCACGGAGCCGCCGCCTGCGCCAGGTAGTCGACGAAGCGGCGGAATGCCATCGGCTGATCGACGGCCAGAGCTGCCGCCAGAAATCCGAGCGCCGTCGACAGGATGAACGGATGCAGCAGCACCTTTGCGGCAATGTCGAGCGCCAGACGCCCCTTGCTCCTGCCGTCCCTGCCCTCGATCGCCATCAACCCGGGTGCGACGATGAAATGCAGCGCGTTTTCCAGGCAAACGATCAGCGCCACCGGCACGGCGGCTTTATCACCTAGGGCGAGCAGCGCCAGCGCCGGGCCCATGTAGCCGATGTTGCCATAGGCGCCGGCGAAAGCCTGCATCGTCGCTTCCGGCAGCGAGTTTCGCCGTATGAGCCAGCCGACGACAAACAGCAGAACGAAAACGGAGTAGGTCGCAGCCAGATCGGTGCCGATGAAGTCGAGACGCGTCAGTTCCGCGAGCGGCGTCTGCGACACCAGCTTGAAGAACAGGGCCGGCAGCGCGGCATAGACGATGAAGGTGTTGAGCCAGCCCAGCGCCTCGGCCGGCTGCTTTGTCATGCGGGCCGTGAATGCGCCGACCAGGATCAGACCGAAAAACGGCAACAACAGACCGACGATGTCAGCCATCAGGCACTTCCAATTCCAAGCACGGCATTAATAGTTCGCTGTGCTAACCGATTTTCATCAGGATTGGAAAGGTCTGCTGGAACCAGATCGCCACTTGACTGACGAAACCGAACATGAAGGCGAGCCCGGTCAGCACCAGGAAGGCGCCCATCACCTTCTCGACGCGGCCGAGATGACGGCGGAAGCGCGACAAGAAGCCCATGAACGCGCCGGAAAAACCGGCAGCGATCCAGAACGGGACTGCCAGCCCCAGCGAATAGACGGCGAGAAGTCCCGCACCGGCTCCTACCGTCTCGCGGGATGCCGCAACGCCGAGGATGGCCCCTAAGACCGGACCGATGCAGGGTGTCCAGCCGAAGGCGAAGGCAAGGCCCATGACATAAGCGCCGGTCCAGGTCGCGGGCTTGCCGCCGCCGTGGAACCTCGCCTCGCGTGACAACAGGCCGAACCTGAACACGCCGAGGAAATTCAGGCCCATGACGATGATGATGAAGCCGCCGACCTGGGCAAGCACATCGAGATGCTGGCGCAGCATGAGACCGATCGTCGAGGCGCCCGCCCCGAGCGCCACGAAGACCGTGGAAAAACCGAGCGAGAAGAACAACGCCGAGAGCAGCACGCCGCCGCGCACCTGCGCGCTCTGCGAGACCGCGGCATCGCCGCCACGGAACTGTTCCACGGAGATGCCTGCCATGTAACAGAGATAGGGCGGAACCAGCGGCAGGACGCAAGGAGACAGGAAAGACAACGCACCGGCCAGCAGGGCGCTGAGCAAAGAAATATCGGCAATCGACACGAAGGCACTCCCGATCTGGCAAGATCGCCTACCTAGCGTCGTCATCACGCCAAAGCCAATCACCTTTTCCGGAAGGCCGAAGAAAACCGGTTTACGCCGGAAAAACGACGATTTTCCGGGTTGACCATATCGGGGTGTCTGCCTATGTTCCGCGCACTTCCGGCAGGGTCGTTTTGGGACCCGAGGCCAACGGTGGGGCGGGTAGCTCAGCTGGTAGAGCATTCGACTTTTAATCGAATGGTCATGGGTTCGAGTCCCATCCCGCCCACCACTTC
>CAZZZI010000279.1:0-6304 GCA_964658415.1 uncultured Sphingomonas sp.
TTGCGCCTATGAGCACGGCATACCCTCATTCTGTTGTCCAAGAAGCGAGGCGCAGGCCGGAAGGCCAATGCAGCCGATGGGTGCATGGCCATCGTCCTGCCAAGCTCGACTTCCGCTTCATTCTCATCCCGCATCATCGCAAAAAGCCCTTGCAATGCTTTTCCGACGCGCGCTAACTGTGTCTATGGCAACGCTATCATTTGAAATTGGCGAGCACAAGCTAGTGTTTAATCCTGCGGTATCGGCCGCACTCAATCTGGCAAGGAAGATCAGATGACCACAAAACCGCAGCAGACAGTCTGCGTGATCGGCTTGGGATCCATGGGGTTTGGGATCGCGGCATCTCTTCTGCGGGATGGCTTCGATGTCGTCGGATGCGATGTCAGTGCCGAGGCGAGGGCCCGGTTCGAGGCACTGGGCGGGAGATCTGCCGGGTTGCCGATCGACGCAGCGCGGGGCGCGAACGCCGTCATATCGGTGGTGGTCAATGCCGTGCAGACGGAGGCCGTGCTCTTCGGCGAGACCGGCGCGCTCGTGGATATGGCGCGAGGCGGGACGGTTCTGTCCTGCGCAACCATGTCGCCGGAAGCCGCACGCGATTTCGAGCGACGCGCCCAAGCGCTTGATTTGCTTTACATAGATGCTCCGATCAGCGGTGGCGCCACGCGGGCTGCCGCCGGTGAACTGACGATCATGGCGTCAGGCGCGCCGGATGCCTTCGATACCGTGCGGCCGGTCCTCGATTGCATCGCCACCAAGGTCTATGAACTCGGCGACAAGGCAGGCGTGGGGGCAGCCTTCAAGATCGTCAACCAGCTCCTGGCCGGCGTCCATATCGCCGCCGCCTGTGAGGCCGTGACCTTCGCCAAGGCGATGGATCTGGATATCGCCAAGGTCTACGAGGTGATCTCCGCCTCGGCCGGGAATTCATGGATGTTCGAGAATCGGGTCCCCCATATCCTCGAAGGGGACTATAGCCCGCGCAGCGCTGTCGACATCTTCACCAAGGACCTCGGCATCGTGTCGGACATTGCCCGTGGCCTGAAATTTCCCACCCCGATCGCATCGACCGCCCTGCAGATGTTCGTCATGACCGCTGCGGCAGGCATGGGACGCGACGATGACGCCTCGGTCGCGCGTATGATCGCCAACCTGACAGGGCTCCAGCTTCCCGGCCTGGAGGCCTGATATGCCCCGTTTTGCAGCCAATCTGACGATGATGTTCACGGAAGTCGGCTTTCTTGACAGGTTCGAAGCGGCTGCCAGGGCTGGTTTCGATGCAGTCGAGTACCTGTTTCCCTACGAGTTTGCTGCTGCCGACATTGCCGAGCGGCTACGAAGCTTTGGCCTCTCCCAGGCGCTTTTCAACCTGCCGCCTGGCGATTGGGCAGCGGGTGAGAGGGGTCTCGCAGCGCTGCCAGGGCGCAAGGACGATTACCGCGCATCGGTCGCCACAGCCCTGGAGTATGCGGCGGCCACTGGCGTGCAGCGACTGCATGTCATGAGCGGCCTGGCAAATCGGTCTGATGCAGCTGCTGTGGAGGCATACCGTCAGGCGCTTCATTATGCCTGTGACAAGGCCGGCGAAGCCGGGCTGGATATCGTGATCGAGCCGATCAACAGCCGCGACATGCCCGGATATTTTCTCAACGATTTCCACTTCGCCACAGATCTCATCGCCGATCTCGACAGAAAGAACCTCAAGCTGCAGTTCGATATCTACCATCGCCAAATCATCCATGGCGACGTTCTCTCCGGCTTGCGGACGATGATGCCGCTCATCGGGCACGTCCAGATCGCCTCGGTGCCTCTGAGACACGAGCCCGGTACGGGAGAGCTCAACGACTTTACCGTTCTGCGGGAGCTCGACCGAATGGGATATGAAGGCTTCGTGGGGTGTGAGTATCGCCCTGCGCACGGCACCGTCGAAGGACTCGACTGGCTCTCGGCCTTCCCCGCCCGGAAATAGATCATCGAATAGACGCGCACTAGATGGCAGCGCTGCCAGCAAAATGACATATTCCTGATAATCGCGGCAGCTTTCGAGCTGATTGTCGGCTGAATGTGGCTAAGAGCATTTCAATATTCAGCGGAAATCGTCCCAATTTACATAAAATGAAAATGACGCTTGACAGAAGAAAGAAATGGCAGAAGTTATGGCAGCGCTGCCATTAAGCCTTTTCCGACCGATTTTGGGGAATGCAGCAAAGACCCCGTTACCGCTGAAAGCATCTGGAGGTTGCGATCGGCGATGACGATAGACAACTGGATGCGCCGATAGGCTCGATAGAGCTGACCGCGATTGGGAGGAGATTTCATGTCCGGACTCGTCAAGGACGAACCGTCGCCCGCAAGCTCGACATCGGGGTTCCTTGCCCAGTTGGCGAAGCTGCGCCATGTGCGGGAGGTGAACGTTCTCCTCGCCCTCATCGTCGTCGGCGGGCTCATCAGCGTCTACACGCCGTACTTTCTAACGACCAACAATCTAATGGGCGTGTTTCGCGCTTTTTCGCTGACGGCGATCATGAGCATTGGGATGGTCATGGTCATCATCACCGGCGGCATCGACCTTTCCGTCGGTTCGGCCATGGGCCTGGCGTCGCTGGTGACGGCCCTGTGTTTCGAAGCCGGTTTCTCGACCGGCGGGAGCATCGCGGCGGGCCTTGCCGTCGGCGTCGCCTTCGGGTTCATCAACGGCGCGCTAATCACGATGATCGGGCTGCCGCCGTTCATCGCGACGCTTGGCACGCTCAGCATCGGCCGTGGTCTCATGTACATGATCACCCATGGCGTTCCGGTCACGCCGACACCGCCCGATGCCTTTTCCGTGCTCGGGCAGGGCTATCTCGGGCCGGTTCCGGTTCCTGTCGTGATCATGCTGGTGCTCACGGTGGTCTTCGCGCTGATCATGCGCCGGACCCGCTTCGGTCGCCATATCTATGCCACCGGCGGCAACGAGCACGCGGCACGGCTGAGCGGCGTGAAGGTCGATAGGGTGAAACTGGCCGTCTATGTCCTGTCTTCGACCATTGCGGCTGCAGCGGGCGTCATCGCATTTTCGCGGTACCTGTCGGCGGAGCCTGCATCGGGCTTCGGATCCGAACTCGACGTCATCGCTGCTGCGGCGATCGGCGGCGCGAGCCTGTCCGGCGGCGTCGGCAGCGTCTCTGGCGCCGTCATCGGCGCAGCCCTCGTCGGCGTCATCGCCAACGGTGTCGTCCTCCTCAATATCAATACCTATGCCCAGCAAGCCATCACCGGCGGAGTCATTCTTGTCGCCGTGAGCCTGGATGTCCTGAGAAACCGTTTTTCGGGAGGGCGCTAGGGGTCGCGCAAGCCTCGAACCAACCGGAAGTCAGCAAACTTCAACGAAAGGACCCGGCGGAGGACGTGCGGGTGAGGAGGAGAAAGACCATGAAAGAATTCAAGAAAGCAGTCTTTGCGGCGTTGGTATCCCTGACGGCCGTTGGCGGCGCGGCGGCCCAGGACATTACCATCGCGGTGGTGCCGAAGGTGGCCGTCCCGTTTTTTGACGATTGCAACAAGGGCGCCCAGGAGGCAGCCAAGGCGGCGGGCGTCAATTACCAGTGGGTCGTTCCGCAGAACACGCAAGGCTCGACCCAGGTCAAGATCATCGAGGATCTGATCGCCCGCCATGTCAACGGCATCGCCGTGTCGGTCAACGAACCGAAATCGGTGGAAGGCATCATCAAGCAGGCCATGGCGGCCGGAATCAAGGTCCTGACCTTCGATAGCGACAGCGCAAAGAGCGGCCGCAGCATGTATATCGGCACGATCAACAAGCAGGCCGGCGTCACCATGGGCAAGTCCATGGGCGAAGCGCTCGGCGGCAAGGGCGAGGTCGCCATCGTCACCGGCCAGCTCGGCGCCTCCAACCTCAACGAGCGCATCGACGGCGTCAAGGAAGCCCTCAAGGCATTTCCCGACATAAAGGTCGTCGCGACCGAAGGCACGGAAGACGATCTGGCCAAGGCGGTTTCCGTAACGGAGGCACTGTTGCGCGGAAATCCGAAGCTTGCCGGCATCATCGGCGTCAGTCAGGTCGGCGGTCCCGCCGCTGCCAAGGTTCTGGCAGAGCAGGAATTCTCGGATCGCAAGGGCGGCGTGAAGGTGTTCGCCTTCGACGATCTGCCCGACACGATCAAGGGCGTCAAGAACGGCTACATCAGCGGCATCATGGTCCAGCGTCCCGTCACCATGGGCAAGCTTGCCGTCGAGCATCTGGTCGCGCAGATCAAGGGCACGGAGACGACAAGCAAGGATGTCGATACCGGCGTCACGGTGGTCAATGCCAGCAATCTCGGCAGCTACACCAAATAAGGCGTCACGGCTGACGGCGCCGTCGTTCTCGGCGCCGTCAGCAGAAGTTTCATGCGGAGATCATCATGACGCCCTTTCTCGAAATGCGCGGTATCTCGAAGACCTTTCCCGGGGTGCAGGCACTCAGGAACGTCGACCTCGTGCTGGATGCCGGTGAGGTTCACGTGCTGGCCGGGGAAAACGGTGCCGGGAAAAGTACCCTGATGAAGATCATGACCGGCGTCTATCGCGCCGATGCGGGAGGGTCGATCCGCGTCGACGGGCATGAGGTGACGATCACCGACCCCGTGCATGCGCGCTCGCTCGGCATCAGCATCATCTATCAGGAGCTTGCGGTGGTGAACAATCTCACCGTCGCCGAAAACATCTTTCTCGCCCGCGAGCCGCTGGGTGCGGGCGGCCTGATTGATACGCGCAGGATGAACGCGGAAACGCGGGCCGTGCTGGCCGAACTCGAGATGACGATCGAGCCGACGACGCGGGTCGGTAATCTCAGCATCGGGCAGAAGCAGATGGTCGAAATCGCCCGGGCCATTTCCTATCGTTCGAAGCTCATCATCATGGACGAGCCGACGGCTTCGCTCAGCCATCACGAGGCGTCCACCCTGATGCGGGTCGTGCGCAAACTCGTCGCGCAGAACATCGGGATCGTCTATATCTCCCACCGCATGGACGAGATTTTCGAAATTGCCGACCGGGTCACGGTTCTGCGTGATGGCCAGACGGTCGACACGCGGCCGATTGCCGACATGACCCGCGAACTCCTGGTGCGCAAGATGGTCGACCGGGACCTGTCGCAGCTGTTCGGCGAACATGAATCCTATGCCACCTCCGACGTCCTCCTCTCGGTGCGCGGCCTCGGGCTGAAGAACCGGACCGCCCAGGGCGCCAGGGTGAGCGACATATCCTTCGACCTGCACAAGGGCGAGGTTCTCGGGTTCTTCGGGCTCGTCGGCTCCGGCCGCACGGAAATCATGGAGATGATCTTCGGTTGGCGCTCCCGTGTCGGCGATGTCATGATCGAAGGCCAGACAGTGACCATCCGGGATCCGTCCGACGCCATCGACCTCGGCATTGGCTTCGTTTCGGAGGATCGGAAGGAACTCGGCCTCGTGCTCGGCATGTCGGTGCGGGAAAATTTCAGCCTGACGCATCTGTCCGACTACTGCACGCTGGATGTCGTCAACCGGAAGCGCGAGATAAGTGCATGCGGCGACTTCATCCGGTCTCTCGGCATCAAGACGCCGTCGACGGAGCAGAAGGTGATGAACCTTTCGGGCGGCAACCAGCAGAAGGTGGTCATCGCGAAGTGGGTGGCGCGGCATCCGCGCATCCTGATTGTCGACGAGCCGACGCGCGGCATCGACATCGGCGCGAAATCCGAAGTGCATGCGCTGCTCAACAGCTTGGCAAAACAGGGGATCGCGATCATCGTCGTATCCTCCGACCTGCCGGAGATCCTGGCCATCAGCGACCGGATCGTCGTGCTGAAGGAGGGCCGCATCACGGGCAAGATCGAACGTAGCGAGGCGACGCAAGAGCGCGTCATGCTCGCTGCCACGGGTTGACGAACCCGATGAACCGCACATTTTCGATAAAAAGGAGAGCTAGAAAATGAACAAACGTATCGTCTTCACCGGAGGGACCGGCAAGGCCGGCCGCCACGCCGTTCCGCACCTGCTGGCAAAGGGCTATTCCATCCTTAATGTCGACCTCAAGCCTCTCGATCTGCCCGGCGTCAACACGCTGATCACTGACATCACCGACAGCGGCCAGGTCTTCAATGCTCTGACGACTCACTTCGGTTTCGACGGCTACGACAACGGCGCGCCGCCATCGGCGCCCGATGCCGTCGTCCATTTCGCCGCCATTCCCCGTGTCATGATCGAGCCGGACAACTCGACATTCTCGGCCAACGTGGTCGGAACCTACAACGTCATCGAAGCCGCCATGAAGCTCGGCG
>CAZZZI010000280.1:0-6265 GCA_964658415.1 uncultured Sphingomonas sp.
GGTGCCGCGCCATCCTTCGCCGGCGCGGCACCGCCTTCATTGTTATGATGCCGGCGGGGTTTTCCATCCGTTCCGGCAGCGGCCGGCGGATCGGTCGAAACGGGTTTCGACGGATCCGAGACCTCCACTTTGCTGCCCGTCTTCAGTCGCGCGAACCCCGTCGTCACCACGGTGTCGCCTGCGGCTATCCCCTCGCTTATCACGGCCTGGAAATCGTCCTGCTGTCCGACCTTGATCGATTTCATGAGAACGGTCTGGTCCGGCTGCAGCAGATAGGCGAACGTCCCGTTCGGGCCGCGTTGGACAGCTGCGGTCGGAACGACGATCACACCTTTCATCGTTTCGATCAGCAACCGCGCATTGACGAAAGCGCCGGGCCAGAGCGCCAGCTTCGCGTTCGGAAAATTGGCTTTGAGCTTGACCGTTCCGGTGGTGACGTCGACCTGGTTGTCGACGACGGCCAGCGTACCGGTATCGACGACTGCCTGATCGCCGCCCGCCAGCGCCTGCACGCTGAGGGTGCCGCGCGCGCTGGCGGCATTGACCTTGGCCAACTGCTGCTGCGGCACGGAAAATACGACGGAAATCGGCTGGATCTGGGAAAGCGTGACGATGCCGGTAGTATCTGTCGAACTGACGATGTTGCCGATATCGACATTGCGGATGCCGGTGCGCCCGTCGATCGGTGCCCTGATGGTGGTATAGTCGAGCGTTGCCTGCGCGCTCTCGATGGCAGCCTGGTCGGACTGAACCTGTGCCTTGTACTGGGCCACAAGAAAGCGTGCGGTATCGACCTGCTGCTGCGTACCGGAGCTCGATTGCACGAGCCGCTGGTAGCGCTCGAAGTCGGTCTGGGCGCTCTGCAACAGGGCCTGGTCCTGGGCTTTCTTGCCGATCGCCTGGTCCAGCGTCGCCTTGTAGACGGCGTCGTCGATGCGGGCGATCACGTCGCCTTTCTTGATGTCCT
Organism: uncultured Sphingomonas sp.; assembly: GCA_964658415.1. Lineage (GTDB taxonomy): Bacteria > Pseudomonadota > Alphaproteobacteria > Rhizobiales > Rhizobiaceae > Rhizobium. The sequence continues at coordinate 968 of CAZZZI010000280.1, forward strand.
GGCCTTCATCGAAATTGATCTGCACCAGCGCGCCGCTGACCTGCGGACGCACGATGACGCTGTTCAGCGGCTTCACCGAGCCGACACCGTCGATGTAGACGGGCACATCCGTCGCCTTGGCGACGGCCGTCAGCACCGCCGTCGGGCCTGTCGACTGCGCTGCTCCGCGCCGCCTGCCGCCGCCGCTACCGCGTGTCGCGCCTGCCTCCTGGGCGTTCGACTGTGGGCCGATGCCCAGCATGCGGCCGGCCGGCCCGAGCCAGCGGTCCCTGAGAACATAGGCACCGACGCAAAGTGCGCCGACAATTACGACCGATATCAGGACCCGAGAAGTCCGAGCCATGCATTCACCTTCTTTCGCCATTCCAGATAAGAGCCGTCGGTCGCGACCATATCTTGCAGCGGGCGCGGAAGGAATTTGTAGCGGAATTAAATTTTGTCCACGTGAAGGGCAAGAACAGTTCTCAGCGGTCATTCAGGCTCTGTCGACGGGGGCGACAGGCTCGTCGGCAAACCCTGCGGCATCGAGTGCGCGGCGGACTAGCCCCGATCGCTTGGCCTCCTCCATGAAGTCGCTGACGAGCGAGAGGGCAAGCGGCTTTTCACGGCCAACGGCGATGGCTATTCCCGTCGACTGGAAGCCGCCGTCGAGAATGCGCGCGCCCGGCAGAAGGGGGAGCAATGTCTGGAAGGCGTCCCGGGACAGCGCCAGGGCATCCGCTCTTCCCGACCGCAGGCTGTCGACGGCCTCGGCAATTGTCGCGACCGCGAGGGGCATCGCGCGGCTGAGGGTGCGGGCTGCGCTGCGAATGGTCGTCGTGTTGGCGATGCCGACGACCCGCACACCATGCTGGTCGACACCGGCGAGGTCGACGATGCCGGAGGCAAGGCTCACCAGATAGGTGCTCTCGAGAATGTAGTAGGCTGGACCGAAGGCGACGCGTGCGCGTCGCTCGGCATCGACAGGCATGAAGCTCACATCGATCCTGCCGGCCTCGAGCGCCTCCGTGCAGGCGCCGGAGTTTGCAAATCCGATGATCTCCAGCGGGCAGTCCAGCTGCCGGGAGAGTGCCGCGCCGAGATCCACCGTCACGCCGTGGTGGAGGTTCGTGGTCGCATCGAAGGTCACGAACAGAGCGGAAGGCGCAGGCGCGGCGACCACGCCCACCCGCAGGGCACCCGTAGGAAGGAGTTCGCGTCTCGCAGCGTTTTGGTCCGGCTGGAATGTCATGCACGCTTTCTGTCGGTGACTGCGGTCGTGGGCTCGGGCTTTCCCAAGTCGCGATCAGGATCGTACGATGCGGGACGGCATGTCTAGCGCATCGAATGCTGCCTGCGACGCGGCGTCGATGACGGCAAACTTCTCCGCCTGGTAGTTCCAGTATTCCCCGACGAAGCCGCGGGAAAGCCAGAAACTGCTCTTGCCGGGCACGCCCGCCCAACCGACGCTCCCCATGCCGGCGGCCTGTTTCAACAGGCGCTTGAGATGCGCATTGGAGATCATGAACTGCTGGTGGATATCGCGCATGGAAATGGGTCCGATGAGGATCTTGTCCGAATCCCCCTCCATCGTCTGAATGCGGGAAATCAGGTAGTCCATCACGACGCCACCCGAATTGACCCAGTTGAACAGGGCAAAGCTCGGTCCGGGATTGCGCACGGCATCGCTGTTGAGGATCTGCTCGGCGATCAGCGGCTGCATCACCGCCACTGCGTCGGGATTTTCCGTCATCTGCTCCAGCCTCGAGCCGCCATCGAGGTTGTCGAGTATCAGCAGATGGGTCTGGAGCCACCGGCCGAGATATTCGTTGGCCGTCGACGTCGGCTCCAGAAGCCGCGTGCGCCGGTCGGCGCGATCGGGAATGGCCGCCAGAAATCGGTAGGCCAGCATCTCCTGCAGGAAGGCGACAGCTGTGTTGCGGCTGGCAATCTGGTGCTTCAGGACCAGATCCACATACCGGGCGGCATAGAGGCCCGTACCCGGCTCGTTGGGGTAGCCGTAATAGAGCGCGAAGCCGGCATGGGCCAGTAGCCACCGCTGCTGGGCAGCGAAAATCGATGCGATACGCGGGTTTTCGCGGTAGATGGCAATGAGTTCGTGGGCGCATTGAAGGATTGCAGATAAGAAATCGGGGTTCGTACTAAGGTCTCGAGCTCTAAACGTCATGAGGTCTGCCTGAATGAATAAAATGGGCGTGCGCCGTTACCGGATAGATGGATTTTCAGTTTTGCCGGCCCGCTGAACTGCGACTGATCGAAGGCGTCGGCACATCAGGTTTATTTTCATTGTGTTGCATCCAAAAGGCTACTGATGCGTTTAGGGTGTATTACAAGGAGAATGTTATGATAGATGCTTCAACAATAAAAGAACATGCGGAAGTTATTGGCGCTGACGGCGTTCACGTCGGAACCGTCGACCACGTCGAGGGAAAACGCATCAAGTTGACCAAGAAGGATAGCGGCGAAGGTTCGCACAAGGGCCATCACCATTACATCGACCTCAGCCTGGTGGCTGAAGTCGAAGGCGAACGCGTGCGTCTGTCGGCAAACGCCGACGTGGCTATCACGTTCGAGGAAGAAGAAGGCGGCCAGCCCGCCTGACACCAAAGACGGCACGAACTCGGCCTCGCAACTTGCGAGGCCTTTTTTTTAGCCGATAGAGGAGGTCGGTCGGCTCAATAGCCGAGCGCGACACCGTCCTTACGGTGGTCGGATCCGCCCAGCAGAATGCCGCGCTCGTAGTCGATCAGGATTGCCTGCGCGCCGCCGATCGGCTCGTCAGCCCATTCCGTGACATGGCCGCGCCGATCGAGATCCGCCCGCACCTCCGGCGAAATCGTCGGCTCCAGCGACAGGGTGCCGCCATAGTAGAAGCTGCGAGGTTGATCGCTCGCCTGCTGGGGGTCGAGGTCGCGGTCGAGGATCTGGCTCAGAAGATGGGCGTGACCACAGGCCTGATATTGTCCTCCCATGACACCAAAGCTCATCTTCGGCCGGCCGTTGTCCATCAGCATGCCCGGAATGATCGTATGGAAGGGCAGCTTGTTAGGCCCGATGGCGTTTGAATGGCCTTCGGTCAGCACGAAGCCGGCGCCGCGATTTTGCAGCAGGACGCCGCTGCGCGGGGCATAGATGCCACTGCCGAAGGGAAAGAAGACCGAGTTGATCAGCGAAATCGCGTTGCCGTCCTGGTCGACCACAGACACGTAGACGGTGTCCTTGTGGGTCGGCGCGTCCCAGGTGGAGGCGGCCGATGCCCGATCCAGGCTGATCTCGCGGCGCATGGCATCCACGGAGCGATCCGACAGCAGTTCGTCGATATCGAAGCCAATGTGGTCGGGGTCGCTGATCAGTTGATCGCGGCGGGCGTAGCCGGCTTTCGTCGCTTCCGCGAGCAGGTGGATGCGGTCGGCTTCCGTCAGCTTCGGATCCCTGAGGTCGAAGCCATCGAGGATCCGGGTGATCAGCAGCGCCGCCAGTCCCTGGCCGTTGGGCGGGCATTCCAGCAAATCAAGCCCACGATATCGAGCCGAGACCGGCGCGGTCTCGAACGCCTTGTAGTTGGCAAAGTCGCTCTCTTCGTGCAGCCCGCCGAGCGACTGCAGCAGCGTCGTGATCTCTTCAGCCACGGCGTCCCGGTAAAACCCGTCGCGCCCGGTCTTGGCGATTGCGCGAAGGGTGGCGCCGAGTGCCGGATTGGTCATGCGCTCGCCGGTGCGCGGTGCGCGGCCGTTGCGCAGGAAATAAGCGGCTGAATCGGGGAATTTGGCAACGCGTCCGGCATAGCGGGTCCAGTCCAGCTCGACGCGCGGCGTGATGACATAGCCGTCCTCGGCGGCAGCGATGGCAGGTGCCAGAACCCTGTCCATGCCGAGGTTCCCATAGCGATCGATCAACTGGCACCAGGCATCGACGGCGCCGGGGATGGTGACGGCATGCGGGCTGTCGTCGGCGATGCTTGTCAGTCCCTGTTCGAGAAAGTGGCCGAGAGCGGCCTTCTGCGGCGAGCGGCCTGATCCGTTGAGAGCAACGGGCGTCCCGCCTGCGGGGCAGTAGAGCGCAAAGCAGTCGCCGCCGATGCCTGTCATCAGCGGATCGATTACCGATTGCAGCGCGACAGCCGCGACAGCCGCATCGACGGCGCTGCCGCCAGCGCGCAGGATATCGACGGCAGCCAGCGTCGCCTGCGGGTGCGATGTCGCCGCCATGCCACGGTCCGAAATCGCCACCGAGCGGCCTGGCTTGAAGAAATCACGGGATTGCATGCTGTTTTCCTTATGCTTTACGACGCTGTGCAGACATTCATCCGCCATTGATGCGCGACATGGGCGGCGCGATCAAGCCCCGCCGGACCCCAGTCGGGTCAGCAGCATAGCCCAGGCGGTGAGGCCGATACGGAAGTTGGCCAGCCGGAAGAACTCGTTCGGGGCATGGTAATCCTCGTCCGACGTCGAGAAGGAAAAGAAGATCGCCTCCCGGTCCAGGTGCTTGCGGAAGGACGAGCCGATCGGGATCGTGGCACCCATGGCGACACGCAGCGGCTTCTGTCCGAGCAGCTCCTCCAGCACGCCTTCCGCGACTGCCAGCGCCGGCAATTGCGGATTGACGAAGAAGGCTTCGCTTCCCGGCCCGTGCCGGTGAATGTCGAGGGTAAACCCCGCCGGCAGTCTCGCCTGCAGATGCCGCGTCACCACCGAAAGCACGTGGTCCGGCTTCTGCCCGGCAATCAGCCGGCAGGTGATCTTGGCGCTGGCGGAAGAGGGGATGACGGTTTTCGTGCCCTGGCCCTGATAGCCGCCTGCAATGCCGTTGAACTCCAGCGTCGGCTCCAGCCACTGGCGGATCAGCAGGTCCCGCCCGTCGGCAATGGGGCCCTGTCCTCGGATCCCGATATCGCGATAATAGGCGCCGGCGTCGAACTCGGCTGCCTCGATGGCGGCAATGATCGTCGGATCCGGCGGCGTTGTGCCGTCGAGATAGCCGTCGACGGCCACTCTTCCATCGTCGCCATGCAGGGATGCCAGCAAAACGGCCAGCGCCCGGATCGGGTTGGGCGCGCTGCCACCATGCCGACCCGAATGCAAGTCCTTGGAGGCCCCGGTGACGGTGATGTCCATGGCGACCAGCCCACGACTGGCCACCGTCATCGACGGCCGATCGGGCCGCCACATCGCGCCGTCTGCTGAGATAACGAGGTCGCAGGCGAGCTTATCGCGAAAGGTCTCGAGCGTCGCCTCGAAATTCGGGCTGCCGGACTCTTCCTCGCCCTCGATCAGCACCTTGAGATTGACCGGCAGG
>CAZZZI010000281.1:0-6256 GCA_964658415.1 uncultured Sphingomonas sp.
ATTGCGCGGGAGGACCGCGCTACGTTTTCCGCAGTGCTATAGCGCAATTGCACCGCTTTCGGCAAAAGGAAAGCCTGCATTTCGATCAATACTTCGATCCAGGCAATGAAGCCAACCCGCTGATCGCGTTTGGTGTTGACCTCCTACCCAGTGGCATCGCGACCTGCTCCACTCTGGACCTCCCATGGTCAGGGCTGTATGCAGATTGCAGATCCGGGCCAACCCGTGGGGCGACTGACATGAAAATCTCGATCGCCGCCCTTGCGAAAAGGCTTGCGATGCTTGCGGCCACGCTATTGTGCGTTGGCGCATCGGCCGGGGCAAGCCAGGCATCCGGGCTCTGCTATCGCGGGATCAATCTTTCGGGCGCCGAATATGGCGATCGCCATGGTGTCATAGGTACCGACTACATCTACCCAACGGACGCAACCGTGCGCTACTTCGCCGGCAAGGGCATGAATGTCGTCCGCCTGCCCTTCCTCTGGGAGCGGCTTCAGCCCGTTCTCAACCGGGATCTCGACGCCGGCGAACTCGCACGGCTGAAGGCCTCCGTCGACCGGATCCATAAAAACGGCATGGCTGTCGTGCTCGACCCGCACAATTTCGGCCATTACGACAAGGTGCAGATTTCGCAGGCGCCCGTTACCGACGCAGCCTTCGGCGACTTCTGGGCGCGGCTTGCCGCAGCATTCGCCAATCGTCCGGGCATCATATTCGGCCTGATGAACGAGCCGAACGATATCAAGGCGCCGGATTGGCTGACCGCTGCCAATACCGCCATCGCCACGATACGCGCCTCCGGTGCCCGCAATCTCATTCTCGTTCCCGGCACGATCTGGACCGGCGCCCATTCGTGGCGCGAGGACAGGCTCGGCGGCGGTTCCAATGCCGACGTGATGCTCGGGGTGACTGACCCGCTCGACTTCTACGCCTACGAATTCCATCAATATCTCGACGTCGACTGGTCGGGGACCCATGCTCTCTGCGATGGCGCCGACAAGGCACGCAGCGGTATCGTTGACGTCACGAACTGGCTGAGGCAGAATCACAGGCGTGGATTTCTGGGCGAATTCGGCGCGGCGGGCAACCAGCCTTGTGTCGACGGGATGCAGTCCATGCTCGATATCCTCGGCAAGAACAGCGACGTCTGGCTTGGATGGAGCTATTGGGCGGCAGGCGACTGGTGGCCGGAGAGCGAGCCGCTCAACGTGCAGCCACGGCTGGGGCCAGAGCGACCGCAGATGGCGCTGCTGGCCGCCGCCGCCAGGAACCAGCGGATGGCAACGGCATGCAGTGCGATCAAATAGTGAGGATCGAAGACCGGTCGGGGTCCGAAGCGACGCGATCTGTCGGCCGGGTGCTACGCCAGCGCTCGGTATCGCCCTGCCCTACCCGCCTGGCGCCGACGTGATGCGCGACGGCGAGAACAGCAACGTCCAAGAAATCGGCTTCATCCTGATCCCGGGCTTCGCGCTGATGTGCTTTGCCTCCGCGGTCGAGCCGCTTAGGGCCGCCAATCTGCTTGCCGGTCGCGAGATCTACAGATTTCGCGTCTTCTCGCCCCAGGGTTCCTTCTGCACCGCCTCGAACGGTGTGCAGGTGCCTGCCGAACCGCTGCCCCAGCGCGGTGGGCACCTGCATACGGTGTTCGTCGTTGCCGGCGGCCATCCGGACGAATGGAACTGGCCGGTCGTCTATGGCGCGCTGCGGGCGCTCGATCGCGACGGCGTGCGGATCGGCGGGATTTCCGGCGGACCTTACCTGCTGGCGGCCGCCGGCCTTCTGTCGGACGAGCTTTTCACCATCCACTGGGAGCATGCCCCGGCGCTGATAGAGGACTTTCCCGGCATGACGCCGTTGCAGGCGCGCTACATCATCGACGGCAAGCGGCTGACCTGTGGCGGCGGCGTGGCACCGCTCGACATGATGCACGCCATCATTTCGGCCCGCATGGGCGCGGATTTTGCCCGCCGGGTCAGCGACTGGTACCTGCACCGGCATGTGAGCTCGGCCGCCGAGCCGCAACGGGCTTCCGAGGCCGAGCGCCACGGCACGCATCATCCGATCCTGCTCGCGGTGATCGGCAAGATGGAGGCGACCATCGAACAGCCGCTCGACCGCAAGGCCATGGCGGCCTTTGCCCGGATCACGCCCCGTCATCTCGACCGGCTGTTCGCCACGCGACTGAACTCGACTTTCCTTGCCGAGTACCGCCGGATCAGACTGGCGCACGCCCGAAAGCTGCTGCAGCAAAGCAGCCTTTCGGTGTCGGAAATCGCCTTTGCCTGCGGCTTCTCCAGCCCCGGCCATTTTTCGCGCTGCTACCGATCGACCTACGGCGTGGCTCCGAAAACAGACCGCAAGACAAATTGACAACTCCACTCGCATGTTTCTTTCAGGGAAATTTATTTTCTTCCCAGTTGAAGTGATTCTGGATTCTTGCTAGGCCTTTTCCGACGATCATTCGGAGGTTTTCACAATGTGCGGTATTGTCGGTCTGTTTCTGAAAGACAAGAGCCTGGAACCCAAACTTGGCGAGATGCTGTCCACCATGCTGGTGACGATGACAGACCGTGGACCGGATTCGGCCGGCATCGCCATTTACGGTGGCGCAGCGGGCAGCGAGGCCAAGATCACCGTACAATCCGCGACGCCGGCAAAAGACTTTGCGGGGCTTCAGGCGGAGCTGGAGCAGGCGCTGGGCCAGACGATTTCCGTCGAGACCAAGAGCACCCATGCAGTCATCACGCTGCCGAGGGACAAGCTCGAGGAAGGCCGCGCGGCGCTTTCGGAGTTGCGCCCCGATATCCGCATCATGAGCAGCGGTGACTCCATTGAGATCTACAAGGAAACCGGGTTGCCACGCGATGTGGTCCAGCGCTTCGGCGTCGCCGGCATGCCCGGCACGCACGGAATCGGCCATACGCGCATGGCAACGGAATCGGCCGTCACGACGCTGGGTGCCCATCCGTTTTCCACCGGCTCCGACCAGTGCCTGGTGCACAACGGGTCCCTCTCCAACCACAACAACCTGCGCCGCGAACTGAAGCATCAGGGAATGCGCTTCGAGACGGAGAACGATTCCGAAGTCGCTGCCGCCTACCTGACGGCGGAAATGGCCAAGGGCAAGAATCTCGGCGCGGCACTCGAGGGCGCGGTCGACGATCTCGACGGCTTCTTCACCTTCGTGGTCGGCACCAAGTCCGGCTTTGGCGTGCTGCGCGATGCCATCGCCTGCAAGCCGGCCGTCATGGCCGAGACCGACCGGTATGTCGCCTTCGGCTCCGAATACCGGGCGCTGGTCAGCCTGCCCGGCATCGAGGATGCGCGCGTCTGGGAGCCGGAACCGGCGACCGTCTATTTCTGGGAACACTGACCGCCGCCTGCGGTCGGCGTCTTCCCTCCGTTCAAGCTTACAGTTGCAGGACATTTCATGCCCACTTTCGATCTTGCGATCACGCCCCTTCGTGACCTGAACCAGGCCCTGCACGATGTTGCGCCCGGCTCTAACGACCTCCATTTCGAGGTGATCAACCCGCGCGGCAGCCATGCCGTTGCCTGCGGTGTGAGTGCGCCCGTCGCCATCGATGTGCAGGGGAATGTCGGCTATTATTGCGGCGGCATGAACGAGGACGCCACCATCACCATCCATGGATCGGCGGGTCCTGGCGTCGGCGAGAATATGATGTCGGGGACGATCGTCGTCAAAGGCGATGCCTCGCAATATGCAGGTGCCACCGCCTGCGGCGGCATGCTCGTCATCGAGGGCAATGCGTCCTCGCGCTGCGGCATCTCGATGAAGGGCGTCGATATCGTTGTGCGCGGCAGCATCGGCCACATGTCGGCCTTCATGGCGCAGGCGGGCAACCTGGTGGTGCTTGGAGATGCTGGCGATGCCTTGGGCGATTCGCTCTACGAGGCGAAAATCTTTGTACGCGGCACGGTAAAGAGCCTCGGGGCCGACTGCATTCCGAAAGCGATGAAGCCGAAGCATCTGGAACGGCTTGCCCGGCTGCTCGAGAAGGCCGGCATCACCGACGTCAAGCCGGAGGAATTCAAGCGCTACGGCTCGGCGCGCAAGCTCTACACCTTCCATGTCGACAATGCGGACGCCTACTAGGCGTCAGCGCTCCGGCCGGCGGCAGCATCCAGCGCCGCGATACAGTATAATGCGATTAATCGAGGTCTGCCATGAGCTACCAGAACCCGCCCACGACGCCGCGCCCCTCTGCCACCTTCGACGAATACACGATGTCGGAAATCCGCCGGGCTGCAGCCACGGGCATCTATGACATCCGCGGCGGTGGCGCGAAGCGCAAGCTGCCGCATTTCGACGACCTGCTGTTCCTCGGCGCCTCGATCTCGCGCTATCCGCTCGAAGGCTACCGCGAGAAGTGCGAAACCAACGTCGTGCTCGGCAGCCGCTTTGCCAAGAAGCCGATCGAGCTGAAGATCCCGATCACCATTGCCGGCATGAGCTTCGGCTCGCTCTCCGGTCCTGCCAAGGAGGCGCTTGGACGCGGCGCCACCATCGCCGGCACCTCGACGACGACGGGGGACGGCGGCATGACGGAGGAGGAGCGCGGCCATTCGCAGATGCTCGTCTACCAGTACCTGCCGTCGCGCTACGGCATGAACCCGAAGGATCTGCGTCGCGCCGATGCCATCGAGATCGTCATCGGCCAGGGTGCCAAGCCCGGCGGCGGCGGCATGCTGCTCGGCCAGAAGATATCCGACCGGGTTGCCGACATGCGCACCCTGCCGAAGGGCATCGACCAGCGCTCGGCCTCGCGCCACCCGGATTGGACCGGCCCGGACGATCTCGAAATCAAGATCATGGAACTGCGCGAAATCACCAATTGGGAAAAGCCGATCTATGTGAAGGTCGGCGGCGCCCGCCCCTATTACGACACCGCGCTGGCGGTGAAGGCCGGGGCCGATGTCGTGGTCCTCGACGGCATGCAGGGCGGCACGGCGGCGACGCAGGAAGTCTTCATCGAGAATGTAGGGATGCCGACGCTCGCCTGCATCCGCCCCGCCGTCCAGGCGTTGCAGGATCTCGGCATGCATCGCAAGGTGCAGCTGATCATTTCAGGCGGCATCCGCAACGGGGCGGATGTGGCGAAGGCCCTGGCGCTCGGCGCCGATGCGGTCTCGATCGGCACGGCGGCGCTGGTTGCCATCGGCGAGAACGATCCGCGCTGGGCGGCCGACTATGCGGCACTCGGCACGACGGCCGAAGCCTATGACGACTGGCACGAGGGCAAGGACCCCGCCGGCATCACCACCCAGGACCCGGAGCTGATGAAGCGCGTCGACCCGATCGCCGCCGGGCGGCGTCTTGCCAACTACCTGAAGGTGATGACGCTGGAGGCGCAGACCATCGCGCGTGCCTGCGGCAAGAACCATGTCCACAATCTCGAGCCGGAGGACCTCTGCGCCTTGACGATCGAGGCTTCGGCCATGGCACAGGTGCCGCTCGCCGGTACCAGCTGGATCCCCGGCAAGGGTGGCTTCTGAGATGAGCGCCTATACCGCGACCATCCTGTGGGAAAGGGGACCGGCAGAGCCGTTCACCGACAACCGCTACGGTCGCGGTCACTCCTGGTCGTTCGATGGCGGAGTCACCTTTCGCGCCTCGTCCTCGCCGCATGTCGTGCCGCGCTACTCCGACCCATCCGGAGTCGATCCGGAGGAAGCCTTCGTCGCCAGCCTGTCCTCCTGCCACATGCTGACCTTCCTCTATCTCGTTGCCAAGCGCGACTTCGTCGTCAACCGCTACGAGGATTGCGCCGAAGGGACGATGGCGAAGAACGAGCAGGGCCGCCTGTGGGTCAGCCGCGTCGTGCTGCATCCGCGCATTGTCTGGGAGGGCAATGGGCCGGATGCGGCGACATCGGAAGAGCTGCATCACCTGGCGCATGAGGAGTGTTTCATCGCAAATTCGGTGCGCACGGAGGTAACCTGCGAACTCGTCGACTGACAGGCCGGAAAGGCCGCGGTCAAAACCAAAAATGGGGAACTGCAAAATGACGATCAATCTCGAGACGTGGGCGAAGGAACGCGGCGTCAAATATTTCATGATCAGCTACACCGACCTGTTCGGCGGCCAGCGCGCAAAGCTCGTGCCGAGCCAGGCAATTGCAGGCATGCAGGCCGAGGGCGCCGGTTTCGCGGGCTTTGCCACCTGGCTCGACATGACGCCGGCCCATCCAGACCTGTTTGCGGTGCCGGACGCGGCCTCCGTCATCCAGCT
>CAZZZI010000282.1:0-6223 GCA_964658415.1 uncultured Sphingomonas sp.
CGCGACTGTCTCGATGCCGGCGTCCCCACCAGCGAGGCCGATTTTGCGCTGCACCTTGCCATTGCCGAGGCCACCAACAACCTGCGCTTTCGCGAATTCCTGGCGATGATCGGGCCGCGCATCATTCCCCGCGCCGCCATGCGCGACGGAGAGCATGAGGCCGACCAGGCGACCTACATCATGCTGATCGACGACGAGCATCAGCAGATCGTCTCCGCCATCTCCGCCGGCGACGAGGAGGCTGCTAGGTCGGCCATGCGCCGGCACCTGCGCGGCAGCCAGGAACGCTACCGTGCGCTGTTGCGAGGTCAGCGCAAACCTGTATGATGAGTTGTTGACAATTATTCGGAGCGCCTATACGACAACTGCAGTTGGAGGCGCCTGGAGGGGAACTCGATGACACCGCAAGAAATCAAGACCGCGCTCGGCGCCGGGCTACTGTCCTTTCCTGTCACGCATTTCGATGCGGACGAAAATTTCCAGCCGGAAAGCTATCAGCGTCATATCGAATGGCTGTCGGGTTACGATGCGCCCGTGCTGTTTGCGGCCGGCGGAACCGGAGAGTTTTTCTCGCTTTCCCCCGATGAAGTGCCTGCCATCGTGCGCGCCGCCAAGGAAGCGGCCGGCTCGACGGCGATCGTCTCCGGCTGCGGCTTCGGCTCGCGGGTTGGCGTCGAAATGGCGCAGGCCGTGCAGAAGGCCGGGGCCGACGGCATCCTGCTCCTGCCGCATTATCTGATCGATGCGCCGCAGGAAGGCCTGTTCACGCACATCAAGCGGATCTGCCAGTCGGTCGACATCGGCGTCATGGTCTATAGCCGCGACAATTCGGTGCTTTCTGTCGACACGCTGCAGCGCCTCTGCGACGCCTGCCCGAACCTGGTCGGATTCAAGGACGGAACCGGCGAGATCGGCACCGTACGCCAGATCACCGCGACGCTCGGCGACCGGTTGACCTATCTCGGCGGCATGCCGACGGCAGAACTCTTCGCCGAAGCCTATCTCGGCGCCGGTTTCACCACCTATTCCTCGGCCGTCTTCAATTTCGTGCCCGATCTGGCGGTCGAATTCTACAAGGCGCTGCGGTCTGGTGAGCGCGCCCGCTGCGAGACGATCCTCCGGGACTTCTTCTATCCGTTCATGGCCATTCGCAATCGCCGCAAGGGTTATGCCGTCGCCGCCATCAAGGCCGGCGTGCGCCTGCAGGGCTTTGCTGCCGGCAAGGTTCGCGCGCCGCTGGAAGACCTGACGCGCGAAGAAGAGGCCATGCTCGAGAAGCTCATTTCGCCCTGGAAGCGCTAGGCCGATGAAGATCGTCGCGGTTCACACGCATCTGCTCGAATACCGGCTGCCTGTGCCATTCGAAAGCGCCTCGATGCGCTTCGACCGCCGCTCCCATGTGCTGGTCGAAATCGTCTGCGACGACGGCACCATCGGCTGGGGCGAGTGCCTCGGCCCGGCCCGGCCGAATGCAGCGGTTGTCGCTGCCTATGCCGGCCGGCTGATCGGCGCCGACCCGCTCGAGACGGAAAAGATCTGGGCTGTGCTCTATAATGCCCTGCGCGACCAAGGGCAGCGCGGTCTCTCCGTGACCGCCCTGTCCGGCATCGATATCGCGCTGTGGGACATCAAGGGCAAGCATTTCGGCGTGCCGGTTTCGACCCTGCTCGGCGGACGGTTCCGCAACAGCGTCCGTGCCTATGCCACCGGCAGCTTCAAGCGCGACGGGGTCGACCGTGTTTCGGACAACGCGGAGGAAATGGGGGGCCATGCCAAGGCCGGGTTCCATGCCGTCAAGATCAAGATCGGCTTCGGTGTCGAGGAGGACCTGCGCGTCATCCGCGCCGTGCGCGAGGCGATCGGGCCGGACACGCGCCTGATGATCGACGGCAATCACGGCTATGATGTCATCGAAGCCGTGACGGTCGGCAAGCGTGCGGACGAATACGGCATCGACTGGTTCGAGGAGCCCGTCGTGCCGGAACAGCTTGGCGCCTACAGGGCGGTGCGGTCAGGCCAGCCGATCCCTGTCGCCGGTGGCGAGACCTGGCACACGCGCTGGGGGATGCAGGAGCCCATCGAGACCCGCGCGATCGACATCATCCAGCCCGATCTCTGCGGCGTCGGCGGATTTACAGAGGCACGTCGTATCGCCGATATGGCAGCCCTGCACGGCGTGCGCGTGGTGCCCCATGTCTGGGGTACGGCCGTCCATATTGCCGCTGCCCTTCAGTTCATGGCCTCGATGATCCCCAATCCGGTTCGGGTCAATCCGATCGAGCCGATCCTCGAATTCGACCGTACCGATAATCCCTTCCGCCAGGCCGTGATCAAGACACCGATCGAGCACGTCAACGGCGTCGTCGCCATTCCAGACGGTCCGGGCCTCGGCATCGAGATCGACCGGGCGGCGCTGGCCGAATTCCGCATGGGAGACGACTGACATGCTCGTCCGCCCCCTTGCCGGCCGTCAACCACGCGTCACCCTGCCCAAGGGTACGATCGACAGCCAGATGCATGCCTATCTGCCGGGTTTCCCGGCGCTTGCCGGCGGACCGCCGCTGCCGGCCGGCGACTTGCCGACACCGGCGCAATATCGCCAGTTCATGCAGTGGCTCGGTATCGACCGCGTCGTGATCACCCAGGGCAATTCCCATCAGCGCGACAACGGCAATCTTCTCGCCTGCCTCGCGGACATGGGTCATATCGCCAGGGGTGTGGCCGTGATCGATGCGGAAACGACGGACAGCGAACTGGATGCGCTTGCGGCATCCGGCGTCGTCGGTGCCCGGATCATGGACCTACCGGGTGGTGCCGTCGGGCTCGACGCGCTGGAAGCGGTGGACGACCGGGCGAGCGCCTGCGGCTGGATGCTGGCAATCCAGTTCGATGGCAGCGATATCCTGACCCATGAACCCCGGCTGGCGCGGCTGAAGTCGCGCTGGGTGCTCGATCACCACGGCAAGTTCTTTTCCGGCGCAACGCCCGACAGCCCGCAAATCTCTGCGCTGAAACGCCTGATCGATGGCGGCCGGTGCTGGTTCAAATTCGCCGGCTGCTACGAATCCTCGAAAAGCGGCGGCCCGGATTATGCCGATATCGCGGCGGTCGCCCGGGCGATCGCGGAGCATGCGCCGGAGCGCGTCGTCTGGGGCACGAACTGGCCGCATAACCTTGCCAGGGAGCAGGACCAGTATCCGGACGATGCCGCCTTGACGGACACCGTGCTCGGCTGGCTTGCCGACGACCGCGCCCGGAAGCTGGCGCTGGTCGACAATCCGGAGGCGCTCTACGCATTTCCCGCCTGAGCGGCGGGTCGAGAAGGACCGGAACGGGGAGGTTCCAGACGGGGAGTTTGAGGAGGACAGGAGGACGATCTGGATGCGCCGGCCGGCAGCGTTGCGCGCCGCTGGCAGTTCCCTCGAAAACCGAGTTCTACGCCTATCCGGCGCTTCTGTCTCAGGGAGAGATCGATAGCCGTCTGCATCATGTTTCATTGGGGAGAGAGAGAAACAATGACTTACCACAAAATCGCAACTGCGGCCTTCGCCGGCCTGATGGCGCTCGGCACGCTTGCGCCGGCCAATGCCCGGCAATTCCGCTCCGCCGACGTGCAGCCGCCGGATTATCCGACCGTCAAGGCCGTCCAGTTCATGAGCGATGCGCTGAACAAGGCGACCGATGGCAAATATACCATCAAGGTCTTCCCGAACTCGCAGCTCGGCAGCGAAAAGGACACCATCGAGCAGGTCAAGCTCGGCGCGCTCGACTTTATCCGCGTCAATGCCGGCACGCTCAACACTATCTGCCCGGCGATGATGGTTCCCGTCCTGCCCTTCATGTTCCACGACAAGGCGCAGATGCGCACCGTGCTCGATGGCCCGATCGGCGACAAGATCCTGGCCGATTGCGATGCCCACGGCCTCGTCGGCCTCGCCTTCTACGATTCCGGCTCGCGCTCGTTCTATACCACCAAGCCGGTGCGCAAGATGGAAGACCTGAAGGGCATGAAAATCCGCGTCCAGCAGTCGGATGTCTGGGTCGCCATGATGAAGGCGCTTGGTGCCAACGCCACGCCCATGCCGACGGGCGAAGTCTATACCGGCCTCAAGACCGGCCTCATCGACGGTGCCGAGAACAACTGGCCGAGCTACTACAATTTCCATCATTACGAGCTGGCGAAATACTACTCGCTGACCGAACACTCCATGTCGCCGGATGTCCTCCTGATGTCGAAGCGCGTCTATGACAGCTTCACGCCGGCAGAGCAGACGCAGGTCCGCCAGCTCGCCAAGCAGTCCGTCACCTATATGCGGCAACTCTGGGATGCGATGGAAACCACATCGCAGGAGAAGGTAAAGGCGGCCGGCGTCGAGACCATCACCATCGACAAGGCACCCTTCGAGACAGCCATGAAGCCGATCTACGACCAGTTCGTCACCGACCCGGCGCTGAAAGACATGATCACCGCCATCAAGGCGACCAAGTAGAGCCTCCGCCGGCGCATGCGAGTGCGCCGGCCCGACCGCCTCGATGAAGGGGCGTCGTCCCTTTCGCCTGCCGATCAATATCCGAGGAGACTGACATGGCTGCGCATCCGCATGCACCGCCGATCGATCCCGCACGTTCAGAGGACATCCGCACCACCGTCAACACGACGGGGCCGCTCGGGCTGTTCTTCGCCTTCAACGCCTGGCTGTCGCGCATCTGCCTGAAATTCGCGGTGCTCGGCACGCTGCTGATCGTCGCGGCCGTCCTCTACCAGATCTTCGGCCGCTATGTGCTGAACGACTCGCCGGCCTGGACGGAGATTTTCGCGCTCGTCGTCATTCTCTACGTCACCTGCTTTGCCGCCGCCGTCGGCGTGCGCGACGGACGCCATATCGGCATGGATTCCCTGCTCAATCTCGCGCCTCCCGCCTTTCGCCTGGCGGGCGAGATCATCGTCTATCTCGGCATGATCGTCTTCGGCCTCTGCATGGCCTACAGCGGCGCCGAGCTCGCAGTGGAAATGGCGCCCTACATCAATGCCGGCCTGCCGATCTCCCAGGCCTGGAGCTATGTGCCGCTGGCCGCCGGTGGCCTGCTCATCGCGCTTTTCGCGGTCGAGCGCATCATTGCTGCCGTCCTGAACATCAAGGTGATTCCCTCATGGCATTGATCATTCTCTGCGCCACCTTTGTCGTCGGGCTGGTGCTCGGCATGCCTGTGGTCTTTGCCATCGGCCTGTCGTCGATCGCCACCGTGCTCTACGAGCAGCTGCCGCTCGCCGTCGTCTTCCAGCGCATGGCCTCGGGCATGGGCACGTTCTCCTTCCTCACCATTCCCTTCTTCATCTTCACCGGCGAGCTGATGATGTATGGCGGCATCGCCGACCGGATCATCCGCGCTTCCAAGGCGATGGTCGGCCATGTCCGGGGCGGGCTCGGCATGACCAATGTGGTCGCCTGCACCATGTTCGGCGGCGTCTCCGGCTCGCCGGTGGCCGACGTCTCGGCCATGGGCTCGGCCCTGATCCCGCTGATGAAGCGCGAGGGCATCGACGCCGATTATGCCGTCAACGTCACCACCTATTCCTCGCTCGTCGGCGCGCTGATGCCGACCAGCCACAACATGATCATCTATTCGCTGGCGGCCGGCGGACTCGTTTCGATGAACTCGCTGATCATGGCCGGCGCCATCCCCGCCCTGATCCTCACCATCGCCAATCTGATGACCGCCTATTTCGTGGCCCGCTCGCGCGGCTATGCCAAGGGTGTCTTCCCCGGATGGACCGAGGTCGGGGTCAGCCTCGCGGCAGCCCTTCCCGGCCTGTTCATCATCGTCATCATCGTCGGCGGCATCCTGTCGGGCGTGTTCACCGCTGCCGAAGCCGGCGCGGTGGCGGTGCTTTATGCCCTGCTGCTGACGATCTTCGTCTACCGCACCCTGTCCTTCGAAAGCTTCCTGAAGGCGGTGGCCAAGGCGACGAAGACCACGGGCGTGGTGCTGCTGCTGATCGGCATCTCGACGATGTTCGGCTATCTCATGAGCATCTACGGCGTCGCCGACATGGCGGGCGATGCGCTCAGCCACATCAGCACGCAGCCCTGGGTGATCTTCATCCTGGTCAACATCGCGCTGTTCATCTTCGGCATCTTCCTCGACATGGCGGCCCATATCCTGGTCTGCACGCCGATCTTCCTGCCGATCGTCACCCATTACGGCATGGATCCCGTCCAGT
>CAZZZI010000283.1:0-6173 GCA_964658415.1 uncultured Sphingomonas sp.
GAGCGGGCTTCCATGCCCATGCCACCCGGGAATTCGCCAGGCACCATGCGATGCCACTTGGCGTTCTGGTTGAGGCCCCAGCCGACATGGCTCATGCCCATGCCACGCGGATCGTCGAAGCCGTCCATGTAGGACTTGACCAGATCGGCATCGAGGCCGCCCCTGATATCGGTGATCCAGCCGTTCTCGATCGTGTAGGTGATGGGATCGCGGACGTATATGTTCTGCGGCAGCAGGATGTCGCCCGGAGCGACGACGATCGTGCCGTCGACGCCGTCATCGTCGCCGCCGGTGAACACGAAGCCGGACGGCCAGTGGTCCCAGCGGCCGGGCTCGTCGGTGCAGGCATATTCGGTGATGGCGGGATAGGTGTTGAGCTTGTAGGTGACATCCGTGCCGTGCGGCGAGGTAATGCGCATGACCTTGGCCTTGGCAAGCAGGTCGCCTGCAAATTCGACGCGCTCGCGCAGCTCCTTTGTCGGCAGCATGCGGGCGAGAACTTCCGGCGGCTCCACGGCCGTCAGGATGCGGGTCCCGGCCGCCTGGATGGCCATCTGCTCGGGACTGAACAGCAGGAAGATGCAGTCGATCAGCATGTCGGCAGCCTTGAGCGCCTCCACGGCATCGGGCATGGAGGCAAGGCCTGTCTGGCCGACCGCCCATGCGCCCGCTGGCGGCACCGGCGGCAGGCGCATGTGATACATCTTGGCGCCGAGGCGCAGGCCAGCACCCATGAAGGCGTCGGCATAGTCGAGGCGCTCGTTGCCCTGCGTCAGGACGATGAGTTTTTCGCCCTCCTTGACGCCTGACATCTTCAACTGATGCAGGCAGATTTCCGTGAAGCTGAATTGATCCATGTTCGTTCCCCTTGTTGGTTGAAGGCTCAGGTGTGCGGAGGGTTAAGGACTGGCGGGCTTGACCTTGGCGATGGCCGCGATCGCCTCCTCCCTCGAAACGACGTCGCCATATTTGTTGTCGATGTCGAAGAGGTTGGCATTGTGCGGATCGGGATGGCGGTCGCCGACGCAATCGCGCACGACGATGGCCCGGAACCCGTGCTGCACCGCATCGACAGCGCTCGCGCGGATGCATCCGCTCGTCGAGCAGCCGGCCATGATGACGGTATCGATGCCCTGGGCGTGCAGGTGGGAGGCAAGGCTGGTGCCGAAGAAGGCGCTGGCATATTGCTTGACGATAACGAGCTCACCGGCTGCCGGCTCGACGCCCTCGCAGAATTCGGCAAGCACATTGCCTTCGACCATGGCCTTCATGACCGGCGACTTCTTGACCCACATGCCGCCATCGGCGCAATTTTCGGCCAGGTAGAGAATGCGCGTGTGGATGACGGGAATGCCGGCGGCGCGGGCAGAGGCGATCAGCTCGGGCGTCTGCGCCACGGCGTCGACCACGCCGGGCGCATAGAGCGGCGCATCCTCGATCGTGTAGGCCTTCAGGAAATCGATGACGAGGAGCGCCGGTCGCTGGCCGAAGCCGATGCGGTTGCCCCAGACACCCTGATAGTTGGCTTCGGCGGTTTGCATTGTCGTCCCCCTAGTAGGCGCCGGACAGCAGCGCGCCGGCACCCGGTACGACAGCTTCCAGACCGAGCGATTTCAGCATGCAATAGGTGGTGGCAACGGCGGCAGTCAGCACCGGCTTGCCGGTCATGGCTTCCACCTTGGCAATCACGGGCAGCGATGGCATCTGGACGCAGGCGGACAGAACGATGACGTCGACATCCGTGAGGTCGAGCGTCTGGACGATGGCAGGCAGATTTTCCGGGTCGTGGCGGGCGACATCGAGATTGTCGGGGATCTCCAGCGCACGCCAGTCCATGACTTCGAAGCCTTCTTCGCGGATGTAGTCCACCACGAGCTCGGTGAGCGGCTTCATGTAGGGCGCGACGACGGCGATCTTTCTTGCCCTCATCACCTTCAGGCCCTCGATCAGGGCGCCGGCGCTGGTGACGACGGGAATGTCGGTGCCGTTCTCCTGCGTACGGCCGGTCAGGCGCTTTTCCGACTGGCGGTGGTAGCCGAGGCCCATCGCCATGATGGCGACGAGGCAGGCATAGCCGAGCACATCGACGCGGGCATCCGATAGTTCGACGGCGCAGCGATCGGATTCGGCATCCATGGCCGCCAGTTCTTCCTTGACGACTTTCTTCATCCGCATGCGGCTGGAGTGGAACGTGAACCGCTCGGGCCGGATCGACTGGCGCGCGGTCAGCATGGCCGGAATTTCGGTTTCCATCGTTGTGTTGGAACTCGGTACGATCTGGCCGATACGGTAATATTTCTGCACGGATGAAGTCCTCTGCGGCTTTGAAGGCGAAAGACGGGGAAGTGGCGAAGCTGATCGCTCCGCCACTGCATTCAGCGGGAGAGAAAGTCGCCGAGGGCGAGGAAGAAGCCGTCGAAATCGTCCCACGGGATCATGTGACCGGCATCGGGCACGCGGGTGATCTCGATGGCGCCGTTGAGGCCGGATATCTCCTGCTCGTCCACGGTTTCGATCACGCCGCCGCGTCCCGCCACCATCAGCATGGTGTGCTGCTTGAGCTTGGCGAAGTCGCCGAAGATCTCGTCCTTGTGGAAGTCTTCGAATGCCGTGACGATGGCAGGCAGATAGCAGGTGTGCAGCCATT
The DNA here is from genome assembly GCA_964658415.1 of uncultured Sphingomonas sp. Taxonomy (GTDB): domain Bacteria; phylum Pseudomonadota; class Alphaproteobacteria; order Rhizobiales; family Rhizobiaceae; genus Rhizobium. Next base: position 2,648 of record CAZZZI010000283.1, read on the forward strand.
CGGCGCGCAGCTGCCGTTGCTCGAGCGTCCATGTCGGGCAGAACGCTTTCATGCCCTCGGCATCGATGCCCTTTTCGGCAAGCGTGATTGAATCGACATACCAGGGCAGCTTGCTCGGATAGGGCCGGCGGCCGGGACCGGAAACCGGGGGATCGACAAGCACCAGGCGGGAGAAAGCCTCCGACGCCGACGCGGCGGCTCGCATGGCGATACGGGCGCCCATGGAGTGGCCGACAACCGCCGGCCTATCGAGGCCGAGGGCTTGCGAAAGCCCGACGACGTCTTCAGCCATCGCGTCCAGGCCATAATCCAGGTCCGGGCCGCTGGAGGAGAGGCCACGGCCGCGAACATCGATGACATAGACATCGTTCGTTTCGGCGAGGCGCTCGGCGACGAAGCCCCAGGTGATGGCCGGGCTGGTGATGCCTGGGATCAGGATGACGACGGGACCCTTGCCGCCGTAGCGGAGATAATGCTGGCGGATGCCGTTGGCATAGACGTTCGCGCCATAGAGGGGGCCGTTGCTCATGCTGCTTTCTCGCTTTTCAACGGTTCGGCGTAGAGATCATAGCCGTAAACCCAAGACGGATCTTCCTGGTTGAGCAGGAAGGTATTGGCGTTGGACACGGTCTGCACGCGCGTCGCACGGTCGCGGCGGTTGGCTTCGTAGAGCGCGAAGGCGGTGCCGAAATTGTTGATGCCGGTCTCCAGCAGACAGCGCGTCAGCATGGCGGCATCCTCGATCGCCATTGCCGCGCCCTGCGCCATGTGCGGCTTCATCGGATGGCAGGCATCGCCGAGAAGGACCAGGCGGCCGGTGCTCCACAACGGCAGCGGATTGCGGTTGAAGAGCGGCCACTTGGTCACCTCGTCGGTGCTTTCGATCAGCGCCTGGATGATCGGGTGGTAACCCTCGAACTCGGAGAACATCTCCTCGCGGCTGCTTGGTACGAATGCGGATTCAAATTCCCAGGCGGCATGGGGCACGCCGGTCACGTAGTAATATTCATCGCGACGGGCCGTCGTGTAATAGACCATCATGTGGCGATCCGGTCCCCACCACTTGACGCAGTCCTCGAAGGTGAGGTCGTATTTCTTGAGCTTGTCGGAAGAAATCAGCGCGCGGTGGCCGACCCAGCCGCTGTAGTTCGGCTTCTCTGCACCGAGCAGCGTTTCGCGAACGCGCGAGTTGATTCCGTCGGCGCCGATGACGATGTCGGCCCTGACCGATGTGCCGTCTTCGAACTCGATGAGGACATCCGTTCCGTTGTCGTCGATGCGCGTCAGCTTCTTGCCGAAATGCAGGGTTCCCGGCTGCAGCGCATCGCACTGGATTGCCTGGAGATCGCCGCGGTGGACCGTGCAATAGGTCGCGCCGTAGCCTTCCAGCGGAATACGGGAGCGGTAGTCGCCGCTGATGCCGTCGCGGCTGAACCAGTGGCTGGGCGTGCTGCTGATGCTGACGACCTTTTCGGCAACGCCAAGGCGTTCGAAAATCTTGATGACATTCGGCCCCATGTGGATGCCGGCGCCGAGACGCGAGAAGCTGGGCGCCTGCTCATAGACATTGACGTCGAAGCCCGCCTGCTGGAGCAGCGCCCCCGCCACTGCGCCGCCGAGACCGGCCCCGATAATCGCGATCTTTTCCTTACCGTTGGACATGGCCGACCCTTCTAGCTGTCATGTTGACGCAAAATCTTGCAGTTCGAGGCATGATGAAATTTTTAGCGCATACGCTATAAATAGCAAGTCAGGCTTTTGCATTTTCGCAAAAATTCCTGCTGGCTTTTCCCAAAAATATGGCTATCGTCATACTTTCCGGCACGTGCACACGCACGGAGAAACGGTCATATAAAGTGCATACGCTTTATAAATGAGCAAGGAACAGCAGATGCGTGACGTGATTTTCGATCACGTCATTATGTTTTGCGGGCGTCGATGCGAGGTCTGCGGCATAATGGTGTGCGTGAGTGCAGGCGGACCGGTTTCGGCCTGCGCCCGTGCTTTGGAGTCCGGCTCTTGAAGGAGGTCGGCTCATTCAGCCTGAACGTCAACGGCGCCGTCAGCGACGTCGAAGCGGGTGGCGCAACGCCACTTCTCTATATTCTCCGCAACGATCTCTGCCTCAATGGCCCCAAATACGGTTGCGGTCTCGGTGAGTGCGGCGCCTGCGCGGTGCTGGTGGATGGCCGGGCCGTTCGCTCCTGCACCGTGCCGCTGAAGGCGCTGGGAAGCAGGCAGGTGACGACGCTGGAGGGCCTGGCAAAGTCTGGCCGTCTGCATGTCGTCCAGCGCGCCTTCATCGAGGAGGCGGCTGCGCAGTGCGGATACTGCCTGAACGGGATGATCATTGCCATCGTTGGGCTGCTGGAAGCCAAGGCCGAGCCGGATGAGACTGATATTCGCGAGGCTTTGCGGCACCATCTCTGCCGTTGTGGCACGCATATGGAAATACTCGCTGCAGCACGCCGCGCCGTTGCCTACGCCAAAGCTGATCGCGCGCTCTGCGCATCAGCAGAGGCCCGAAACGAGGTTTCGCCATGAACACCCAACGCGAAGCGCCGAAATCCTCCTACTTCTCGAATTCCGACATTCTTCTCGTCGTTTCGGACAAATCCCGCGGCGACGAGGCCGAGCTCTACATCGCCATCGACCGGGACGGCCGCGTCAAGGCGTTCAACGGCCATGTCGATCTTGGAACGGGTATCCGCACATCGCTGGCGCAAATCGTCGCGGAGGAACTGGACGTACCCTTCGAGCATGTGGAGATGGTGCTGGGAGCGACCTCTGCGGCGCCCAACCAGGGTGCCACGATTGCGAGCGAGACGATCCAGATCACGGCTGTGCCTCTTCGGCAGGCTGCCGCGACCGCGCGACACCATCTGATGGCGAAGGCCGCCGCGCTGAAGGACATGGCGGTCGACCATCTCATCCTGCATGACGGCATCATACGCGCCGACGGCGGAGGGAACTGGAGCCTCACCTTCGCAGAACTCGTGGCCGGCGAGCATGTGCGACTGTCGATCGATGCGACAGCCGCGCTGAAGCCCGCATCCGCCTACCGCATCGTCGGCGCCTCGCTGCCACGGGTGGACATACCGGCAAAGGCAAGAGGCGAGTGGACCTATGTGCACGACGTGCGCGTGCCCGGCATGCTGCATGGCCGCGTCATCCGGCCGCTCTATGCCGGTTTCGATCACGGCGAGCACGTCGGCAACAGCCTGATTTCCATCGACGAGGGCTCAATCGCCCATATCGACGGCGTCGTTGCCGTCGTCGCGATCGGTGATTTCGTCGGCGTTGTCGCGACGCGCGAGGAAATCGCCATGGAAGCTGCAAAGACGCTTCATGTCGTCTGGCGCGCGCCGCCGGAACGGCCGGATCTGAATGCGCCGGAAAAGGCGTTGCGCGCCAACCCCGCAACCCCGCGCAAGCTGATTGATCGCGGCAACGTCGATATGGCGCTGGACGGCAGCGCCGAGCCGATGAACCGCACCTATGTCTGGCCCTACCAGATGCACGGCTC
>CAZZZI010000284.1:0-6154 GCA_964658415.1 uncultured Sphingomonas sp.
GGCACCATCGTCGTCGATACCAAGAACTATTTCCTCTATCTGATCGAGGGCAACGGCAAGGCGATGCGCTACGGCGTCGGTCTCGGCCGCGAGGGATACGCCTGGGCCGGTCGTGGCGTGGTGCAGTGGAAGCAGAAGTGGCCGCGCTGGACGCCGCCGGCCGAAATGGTGGCGCGCGAGCCGGACATGCGGCCGATCTCTGCCGAGCGCGGCGGTATGAATCCGGGGCCGACCAACCCGCTCGGCGCCCGCGCGCTCTACATCTACAACAACGGCAAGGACACGCTCTACCGCGTCCACGGCACGCCGGACTGGCAGTCGATCGGCCGTCCGACATCGTCGGGTTGCGTGCGCATGCTCAACCAGGACGTCATCGATCTCTACAACCGCGTACCTGCGCATACGCAAATTGTCGTGATGTAGGGCCATACGGTCGCAATTTTAGCAGCTGTTGCATAAGCGTAATAGCGGCGGCAGACCCCGGTGTTTAAGGACCTATTAAGCCTAAATGGTCTTCAATCGGCGGAACTGATTCGGCACTTGTCGTTTTTGTCCGCCCGACGCCCCCGCACCATGGAATGATGTTCACTCATGAACCTGCCTTCGTCTCTTTCACGCCGTAAATTTCTGACCTTCGCCGGCATCGGCGCTGCATCCACGCTCGCCGGCTGCGCCTCTTCGGCCGGTCCCGGCGGCCAGACCATCGAATACCGCAACCCGATGCCGATGATCAACGGCTGGCTCGGCGGTGGCGGCTATCGCGGCGAACAGCCGGATCCGGCCATCATCTACGCTGCGATGGAAGACAACGGCTATCTGCTGCCGGCCATTCCCTACCAGCAGATCGATTCAAAATTCTGGCGCCAGCGCGTCGTCAACGACACCGGCCAGCCGGCCGGCATGGTCATCGTCGATACCCGCACCCGCTTCCTCTACATCACCGAACCCGGCGGCACGGCGATGCGCTACGGCATCGGCGTCGGCCGCGAGGGCTTTGCCTGGCAGGGCACCGGTGTGATCCAGTGGCGCCAGAAGTGGCCGCGCTGGAACCCACCGGACGAAATGGTTGCCCGCCAGCCGGAGCTGGTCAAATACTCGATCAAGAACGGCGGCATGGGTCCGGGCCTGAAAAACCCGCTCGGCGCCCGCGCGCTCTACATCTTCCAGGGCAAGCAGGACACCTTCTACCGCCTGCACGGCAATCCGGATTGGCATTCGATCGGCAAGGCCGTGTCCTCAGGCTGCATCCGCATGCTCAACCAGGACGTCATCGACGTCTACGACCGCGTGCCGGAAAAGGCACCGATCATGGTCATCCAGTAATAAGTCTTTGAAAAGGCGGGTCAGTCTGACTGGTTCAGATTGGCCCGCAACGCCTGCAGGCGGTCGCGCAGATCCGCCATCTCGTCGATGCTGCAGCCGACGGCGCCGCCGATGGCGCGCATGATGCCATCGACTTCTCCCTTGAGCGCATTGCCCTTTTCACTCAGCGACACGATCACCTGGCGCTCGTCCCTGGGATCGCGCGTCCGCTCGATCAGCCCGTTCTGCTCCAGTCGCTTCAGCAGCGGCGACAGGGTGCCTGAATCGAGATCCAGCTGCTCGCCGATGCTCTTGACCGGCAACCGGCTTTTTTCCCACAACACAAGCATCACCAGATATTGCGGATAGGTCAGCCCGACCCGGTCGAGGATCGGCTTGTAGGCCCGCGTGAAGGCATGCGCGGTTGCATAGACGGCAAAGCAGAGCTGCCTCTCGAGCCGCTTGTCGTCGTCCGGGATTGCTGCCGTGTCCATCCGCCTCGCCATCGTTTCCTGCCGTGCCACCCCTATATAATGCCGCAGTGCCTTTTTCAAAACGCCCAAAAATATATATTGCGCACAATTAGATTTCGCGATATACAAAATCATCCCAACCGAAAAGGAAACGCAAAATGCCTATTCTCTACACAACGAAAGCCTCTGCCACCGGCGGCCGTGCAGGCCATGCAGTCTCCGACAACGGCGTTCTCGACGTGACGCTGACGGTTCCAAAGGAACTCGGCGGCGACGGCGCAACCGGCACCAATCCTGAGCAGCTGTTCGCAGCCGGTTATTCGGCCTGCTTCCTCGGCGCCCTGAAGTTCGTGGGCGGCCAGCACAAGGTCAAGATCCCGGAAGACACGAAGGTCACCGCGACCGTTGGCATCGGCCCGCGCGAAGACGGCGGCGGCTTCGGCATCGAAGTGTCGCTCTCGGTGAGCATTCCCGGCGTTGAAAAGGCCGAGGCTGAAAAGCTGGTCGCTGCCGCCCACATCGTCTGCCCCTACAGCCACGCCATGCGCACCACGACCGAAGTGCCTGTGACCGTCGCCTAAGGTCGGCATTCATTCCGGAAAGAGGCCTTCTCCCCAACGGGAGAGGGCTTTTTTCGTTTTGGATCCGGGACGATAGCGGTTGTTGCGCGCGCAAAAGGGGTAACGGTTGAGTTTGATCCACTTTCGGTTATGATCGAGACGGTTCTGACATCGATGACACGCCGGGGAGGGCGCCGTACATGAATCAGATCGTATCCCGCGACATCTGGCTGGAAGCCAGCCGCGCATTGCTTGCCAAGGAAAAAGAAGCCACCCGCCTGCGCGACAGGATCAACGCCGAGAGACGGGCGCTGCCCTGGGTCAAGCTCGATACCGACTACGACTTCGACACGTCGACCGGACGCAAGAGCCTCGGCGACCTGTTCGACGGGCGCAGCCAGCTGATCGTCTACCATTTCATGCTCGGGCCAGATTGGGCTGCCGGCTGTCCCGGCTGCTCGTTCCTCGCCGACCACCTCGACGGTACGCTCGCCCATCTCAATCATCACGACGTCACGCTGGTGGCCGTATCGCGGGCGCCGCTCGAAAAGATCGAGGCCTATCGCCGGCGCATGGGCTGGCATTTCCCCTGGGTCTCGTCGTCGGTCAGCGACTTCAACTTCGATTTCCACGTCTCGTTCCGCGACAGCGACCTTTCAGGGGACAAGATCGACTACAATTTCACCGCCATCGACGCCGCAAACGGCAACGACGAACTGCCAGGGCTCAGCGCCTTCTTTCGTGACGAGGACGGCACCGTCTACCACACCTATTCCAGCTACGCCCGGGGGCCTGAAGACCTCATCGGCACGCTGATGATCCTGGATCGGGCGCCCAAGGGCCGCAACGAGACGTCGACCATGGATTTCGTCCGACGGCACGACGAGTATGAGGAGACGCCGGCAGTGGCCAGCTGCTGCCACGGCTAGACGCCCGAAGCGGACAACGCTGCACGCATCGCTGGACAAGGCGTCTACGGCCGAATGTCGGGCCTGCAGCGAGACTGCCGTGCCGACGACATGAATCAAGGACTGCAATGCCGGCTGCAGGCAGTCTGTGCCGAACACCCGATGTGGCCCGGCATACCATGTCCGCCCTTCATCCGGGTCACGTGCTTCACCGATTTTCACGCTGTACAGATGGAGGGTACGACATTGTCTTCAATTGAATTGGACCAGACCACGCTCCGGCCGGAAACGCGTCACGGCGAAAAGAAGCAGTTCCCGCCGATGGGCGGCAAGTTCATCTGGTACGAGCTGATGACGACGGACACCGCTGCCGCCACGGACTTTTACCGTAGCGTCATCGGCTGGGGCGCCCAGGATTCCGGGGTTGCCGGCATGGACTACACCATGTTCACGGTTGCCGGCCGCCCGGTGAGCGGTACCATGGAGCTGCCGCAGACGGCCCGCAGCATGGGCATGCCGCCGCAATGGCTCGGCTATATCGCCGTCGACGATGTCGATACCCTGGCGGCGGACATCGTCATCGCCGGCGGTGTCGTGCACCGTGCAGCCGCCGATATTCCGGGCATCGGGCGCTTTGCCATCGTCGGCGATCCCGATGGCGCGACCTTTGCGCTGTTCCAGGCCGACGGCGGCGATCCGCCGCCGGAGGTGCCGATGGGAACACCCGGCCATATCGGCTGGCGCGAGCTCTACGCCGGGAATGCGGAGGCGGCGTTTGCCTTCTACGGACAGGCGTTCGGCTGGCAACTTCATCGCGAGATGGAGATGGGGGATGCGGGCGTCTACCGGATTTTCGGGCTGGACGGCCAGGACCTCGGCGGCATCATGCGCCGGCCGCCGTCGATGCATTATCCGCTGTGGGTCTTCTATTTCAACGTCGAGGCCATCGATGCCGCCAGTGAGCGGGTGCGGGCGGGCGGCGGACAGGTGGTGTTCGGGCCGATGGAAGTGCCCGGCAATATCTGGATCGTCCAGTGCGTCGATCCGCAGGGGGCACTGTTCGCGCTGACGGCGGCAAGGCGCTGATCGCCGCCGTCGCGCAGGGACATTCCTTCGACTAGACCAGCTGGCCGAGGTCGGCGGCGTTGAAGTCCTTCAGGGCGGCCGTGTCGCCGGCATGGACCTTGGCGGCCCAGGCGGGGTCGCTGATCAGCGCCCGGCCGACGGCGATGAGGTCGAATTCCTCGCGCTCCATCCGCTGCACCAGATTGGCGAGGCTGGTCGGCGTCGAGCTCTCGCCGCCGAACGCGCCCATGAAGTCGCCCGATAGCCCGACGGAGCCGACGCTGATGGTGGCGGCGCCGGTGAGCTTCTTTGCCCAGCCGGCGAAGTTCAGCCCGTTCTCGCCGTCGATCTCGGCAAATTCTGGCTCCCAGAAGCGGCGCTGCGAGCAATGCAGCACGTCCACCCCGGCCTCGACCAACGGCACCAGCCAGGCAGCCATTTCATCCGGCGTTTCGGCCAGGCGCGCCTTGTAGTCCTGCTGCTTCCACTGGCTGAGACGCAGGATGATCGGATAATCCGGCCCGACGGCGGCGCGGATCGCCTTGACGACTTCGACGGGGAAGCGCGAGCGTTCCTGGATCGTCAGTCCGCCAAAACGGTCGTCGCGGGCGTTGGTCAGGCCCCAGAAGAACTGGTCGAGAAGATAGCCGTGGGCGCCATGGATTTCCAGCGTGTCGAAGCCCAGCCGCTGGCTGTCGGCCGCAGCCTTTGCGTAGGCGGCGATGGTGTCGGCTATGGTCTCGTCGGTCATCGCCTCGCCGCGCGGGGCGTTCGGCGCCTCCAGGCCCGATGGGCTCTCGATCGGCGATGGCGGCACCCATTCGGTCTGGAAACTCTTGACGGCGCCGACGTGCCAGATCTGCGGCCCCATCTTGCCGCCGGCCTTGTGGACGGCGTCGATGACGTTGCTCCAGCCGGACAGCGGCGCGTCGCCATGGAAGAACGGGACGTTCGGATCGTTCTTGGCGGCCGGGCGGTCGATCGCCGTGCCTTCCGAGAGGATCAGCCCGACCTCGTTTTCAGCGCGGCGGCGGTAATAGGCGGTGACATTGTCGCCCGGCACCCCGTCAGGCGAAAACGAACGCGTCATCGGCGCCATCACGATGCGGTTTTTCAGATCCAGCGACTTGATGCGGAAGGGCTGGAAGAGGGAGGATACGTCTGTCGAACTCATGGGAGGCTCCGGGTTGATGATATCGCGGATTAGTATATTCTGGATACCTAGTGTCAATAAGGCACTTTCCGGTCACTAGGTTGCCAAGGGGAAACCGCCATGTCCGAGTTGCAAGCGCTTCTGCAACGGGTTGCAGAGCCAGGCCAGGCGACGCGCAAGCAGAAGGTCCTGAGCGTGGCCGATTGTCCGCATCGGCTGCTGCTGGAGCAGGTCGCCGACAAATGGTCGGTGCTGCTGATGGCGGCCCTTTGCGACGGGCCGATGCGCTTCAACGAGATCAGGCGCAGCCTCGAGGGCATCACCCAGAAATCCCTGACCCAGAGCCTGCGCCGCCTGGAGCGTAACGGCATCGTCGCCCGGCGCGTCATCGATACGTCGCCGGTCGCCGTCGAATACAGCATCACGCCGCTTGGCCAGTCGCTGAAGCAGCCGTTCCAGGCGCTCTACGGCTGGACCGTCGATTATCTGCCCGAGGTGGAGATGGCGCGCGCCCGGTTCGATGCGAAGAAGGACAGGTGAGGGAGCCCCGGGTCGCGCTGCGCGGGGGCTCTGTTGCGATTGATCGCGCGGCTGCTATAAGCGGCAATCTTTTCATCAGGAGTAGATTTCGATGGCAGCCGATGACGACGAATACGTGTATGACGAAGCAACCGGCGACTGGCGCCCGGCCTC
>CAZZZI010000285.1:0-6146 GCA_964658415.1 uncultured Sphingomonas sp.
CGCTTTCTCTCCGGCCACAAGGGCGACAGCGGCATCGTCTACTGCCTGTCGCGCGCCAAGGTCGAGGACACCGCCGAATGGCTGAACGGGCAGGGGATCCGAGCGCTCGCCTATCACGCCGGCATGGACCGGTCCGTGCGCGATGCCAACCAGGATGCCTTCCTCAAGGAGGAAGACCTCTGCCTGGTGGCCACAGTCGCCTTCGGCATGGGCATCGACAAGCCGAACGTGCGCTATGTCGCCCATCTCGACATTCCAGGCTCCGTCGAGGCCTATTACCAGGAGACCGGCCGCGCCGGCCGCGATGGCCTCGCCTCCAATGTCTGGATGGCCTATGGTATGGCCGACGTCATCCAGCGCGGCAAGATGATCGACGAGGGCAATGCGACGCCAGAGATCAAGCGGGTGGAGCGCGCCAAGCTCAACGCGCTGCTCGCCATCTGCGAGACCTCGGGCTGCCGCCGCCAGGCGATCCTTGCCCATTTCGGCGAGAGCCATGCCGGGAATTGCGGCAATTGCGACACCTGCCTGAAGCCGGTGGAAACCTGGGATGGCACGGAGGCGGCGATCAAGGCGCTGGCCGCCATCTACCGCACCGGCGAACGCTTTGGCGCCGGCCACGTCATCGACGTGCTCACAGGCAATGTCAACGAGAAGACCCAGCGCTTCGGCCATGCCGACATGCCGGTCTTCGGCGTCGGCAAGGACATCCCCGTCCGCACCTGGCAATCCGTCTTCCGCCAGCTGCTGGCAGCCGGCCTCGTCAGCGTCGATCATGCAGCCTATGGCGCGCTGAAACTGACGCCGGATGCCAAGGCCGTGTTCAAGAAGGAACGCAGCATCCAGTTCCGCAAGGACCGCCCGGCCACGGGCAAGTCCGCGCGGCGCGGTGCCGGTGCGAGCGCTGCCAGCGGCGGCGCGCCGAGGACGGCCGGCCTGTCGGCAGCGGATGCAGCGCTGTTCGAGGACCTTCGGGCCGAGCGCATGAAGATCGCCAAGACGCTGGGCGTGCCGCCCTATGTCGTGTTTCCGGACACGACGCTGATCGCCATGGCCAATGAGCGGCCGGGCAGCGCGGACGAGATGCTGGCGATCTCGGGCGTGGGGCAGGCGAAGCTGGAGCGCTATGGGGATGCGTTTTTGGCGGTGATTGGGCGGGGGTGATTGGGGGCGAAAGGTCGATAGTGCTGGGATAGGGACGGCGGACCGCCGTCTGACCATGAAAGCGGGGGGCCGCAAGCTCCGATAAAGAAGCCGCAACAGGTTCCGTCACAAACCGCTTGCCGATCGTCAGCCTGCGTGGCGGGCCTCAGAAGGGAAAAATCCCTATCCGATCATCTGGCCAAAAAGCCCGACGGTCGGACTCTATCACCACTCGAAAACCCTCTTCTCTCAACAGAACCTTGACGAACCGTGTTGGTTCACCAATAATTGCGGTGAACCAGGGGAATCTAGGTGCCATGACCGCGTTTACCGTTCGTGTCTCAGACGAAACCGTCAGCAAGCTCGACCAGATCGCGGAAAAGCTCGACCGTTCCCGCTCCTATATGGCCGCTCAGGCTATTGAGGATTATGTTGCCCGCGAAGAATGGCAGCTTGCCGAGATCGAGGCCGGGTTGGCGGAAGCCGACCGGGGCGAATTCGCCAGTGACCAAGATGTTGCGAAGATTGTCGGCAAATATGTCAGCTCTACCCGTCAATCATGAGCGGGAAGCGTATTCGCTGGACGCTGCGAGCGTTGCGACGGCTTGATCAGATTGGCGAGACCATTCAGAAAGACGATCCTGATGCCGCAGCGCGCGTGATCGCGCGCATCGTGGCGGCTGTGGATAGGCTGGCCGAGTTTCCGGCGACGGGACGTGCCGGTCGTATCAAGGGCACACGGGAAGTGGTGCTGGCAGATATTCCCTATATCATTCCCTATCGCGTCGGGCAGGACATCGAGATCCTGACCGTCATGCACGCACATCAACGGTGGCCTTTAGAGCTGTAGGCTCGCCACGGATGGCGCCGGATGCCAAGGCCGTGTTCAAGAAGGAGCGCAGCATCCAGTTCCGCAAGGACCGCCCGGCGACGGCCAAGTCCGCGAGGCGCGGTGCCGGTGCGAGCGCTGCCAGCGGCGGCGCGCCGAGGACGGCCGGCCTGTCGGCGGCGGATGCGGCGCTGTTCGAGGAGCTGAGGGCCGAGCGCATGAAGATCGCCAAGACGATGGGCGTGCCGCCCTATGTCGTGTTTCCGGACACGACGCTGACCGCCATGGCCAATGGCCGGGCAGCGCGGATGAGATGCTGGCGATCTCAGGCGTGGGGCAGGCGAAGCTGGAGCGGTATGGGGATGCGTTTTTGGCGGTGATTGGGCGGGGGTGAATACCTAACGATAGCGTCGACTGCTTTCCTAAAATCTTTCTTTTTACATCTGCTTGAGAAACGCGTATTGGGTGAGGTTTATGTTCTCGTTGAGCGAATTTATAATTTTATTACTATATCCACGACGGATATTATTGAGCGGACATCGATTTCAGGCCGAGTAATTAATTATATGGCCAAATTTTCTCAATGCAGGAGAATTCAGATATGCATCCGGAAATGAAGGATATTTCTGCGCGAATATTGGATGTGGCCATAGGTGCGCTTACCCAAGCAAATCAGCATGCCGTCTACTTCGATCCAGGGATGGAGCACTGGGCAAATATATGTGTCTTGAACGCAGCGATGGCCGGCGAATTGTTTCTCAAGGCAATCATTGCAAAGGAACATCCGCTTTTGATTTTTAAAGATCTATTTCAACTTGATGACCCATCAAGTCAGGAATTGAGTATCAATCATATCATTGAAAAGGGGAAAACTTACAATTTTGAGCATCTTCCAAAATTGATGTGGGTCTCGACTGGAGAGCGACTTCCAGACATGGAAAGTTTTGAAAAATTGCGTCGCGCGCGAAATGCGATTCAGCATTTCTGTTCTCCTGCAGATGGTGTCGATTTGCGGCGACTTGCTTTAAGTTTTTTGTACAATAACATCGATCCTTTAATCCGCCGACATTTTAATCTATGCGCTATCGAGTACCACGAAGATCAATCCGTCGGGTATGATTATGTTGTGCAGTGCCTCATTCATCATGAGCTATTTTTTTCTATTCCATGCGATTTTTCTGTCTCAGAAATCGATCTAGAGGAGGCGTTATCGAACTGTAGTGAGCAATATCGGGTTGGCTTTGCAAGCAGATTGCAGGCGCAGGATTTGGGTTTAGATACGGCTGTTCAAGCTGGTGGGGCCGTCGGAGCATGACGCTGGTCGCTGGGCTAAGCGTAGGAGGCCTGCCTGCCTTTATAGGGGATCTTTTGGTATCCTGGCGTCTCCCTTCAGTCGTAGATTTGCCAACGCAATGGCAGGCGGGTGAGTACCCGGGCCTCGATAAAGATTACGCTGCAGGTCTAGCCCAGAAGCTCGTAATCGTTAGACCGTATCTGGTGATCGCATGGGCCGGTTTGCGAATTAACGTTGACCTCATCATAAGCAAGCTTGATAGCGTCCTGCCGGCTGATTTGGCGGATTTGAACGATCACCACATTGTCCTAAGTATTCTCGACACATGCGGAAGTGGCACAGAAATAGTCGCATTGTTAATTTGGGATAACGCAATTCGTCCTTTTTGCGTTGGCACCCGTGGATTTGAGTTGGATGACAAGCGTATATATCTACTCGGTAGCGGCGGCCCCGAGTTTTTTGACTATATACAGAGCCATCCCGATTTAATGCCTAGTCAGGAGGTGGCAGACGGAGTCACAGCGCGCGCAATCCTTCTCCGCTTTGCCGCAAGAGCAATGACACTGCAACTGCTCACCGGTGCTGGTCTAAAAGATTCCTGGGGTGGTGGTTTTGAGGTTGTTTATCCCGGAAGGGATGGTTTTAGAAAGATTGACAACTTTATGTGTCGGTCTTGGATGATTGACGAATCTGGAATTTGCCGGAACTCAGGGCGATCATTTTTCGTGCGATACTATGGGCATGATCTACATATGAGTTGGTTCAATCCCGAAGAGAAAACTTATGTAGTCAGATCTCCACTCTCGGTTTGTGTGGAACTACCATTATCTGAAGAGGTGAGCCCAGAGTGGACTGTGGATGTATTCGTGATGAGAAAAACGGCCTCGATAGTCGAGTTTGTTCGTTATCAACCGCCGCAACGAACAGCTGACAAGGTAGAGATGAAAAACGGGTGCTTGGTGGGATGGCATATGGATAAAGCGTACGTTGATTATTGCGCCGCAAGAGCTATCGGTGTGGCAAAAAAAGGTGAGCACTTTGAAATCGGTCGATGCTAAATGCGTCAAGAGCATATTTAGTACTCCTATTATCGCGTATTGCATTCCGAAGTCCCGCATCAGTTTGCTCCGACGCTACCCCTCCACCTCCAATCCCCCCACCCTTGTCTTTCCCCCCAATCCTCCCCATATCCCACCCATACCGGCCTCCAGGCCAAGTCTGCCCATGTATGACGGGCTTTTTCCGGGTTTTCCGCATCATTCTTCGCGGAAGGGATTGACGGGAAGGGAAATAGTGGGAATCACCATTTCAGGCAGAGAAGGTCTCGCGCGTCATGGGACAACCGTGTCCGGCAGTTCGCCAGGTGAACGGCTTGGCCTTGAGCTTTGGGACGCGCGTGGTTAATTCGGAATTAAAGATCATTCCGTAGGTGTTCGTGAATGTGTCGCGGCGGGCAGGTTTTTCGCCCGGGGCCCGAAAGGGTCCGACCGCAGGCAGGGCAGCGTCAGGGAAAGCGACAATATAGATGGCAACCAAAGTCAAAGAAAACGAAGAAGCTGAAGTCGAACGCGACGGCGCCTCCGATGGCCCACTTCTCGATCTTTCCGATGACGCGGTCAAGAAGATGATCAAGGCCGCCAAGAAGCGCGGCTACGTGACGATGGACGAGCTCAACGCCGTCCTCCCGTCCGAAGAAGTCACCTCGGAACAGATCGAAGATACGATGGCCATGCTCTCCGACATGGGCATCAACGTCGTGGAAGACGAGGACGTCGAGGAGCCCGGCACGCCGGCCTCTTCCGACGACGAGGACAGCAACAACGAGGAAGAAAGCGAAGGCGGCGAGCTTGCTCCATCAGCCGGCACCGCGCTTGCGACCGCCAAGAAGAAAGAGCCGACCGACCGGACGGACGATCCCGTGCGCATGTACCTGCGCGAAATGGGCTCGGTCGAGCTTCTGTCGCGCGAAGGCGAAATCGCCATCGCCAAGCGCATCGAGGCCGGCCGCGAGACCATGATCGGCGGCCTCTGCGAGAGCCCGCTGACGTTCCAGGCGCTGATCATCTGGCGCGACGAGCTGAACGAAGGCACGACGCTTTTGCGCGAGATCATCGATCTCGAAACCACCTATTCCGGCCCGGAAGCCAAGGCTGCACCGCAATTCCAGAGCCCTGAGAAGATCGAGGCCGACCGCAAGCTTGCGGAAGAGAAGGAAAAGACCCGCAAGGCCCGCTTCGGCGACGACGACATCACCAATGTCGGCGGCGAAGGCCAGCGCGAGGAAGAGGAAGAGGAGGACGACGAGTCCAGCCTTTCGCTTGCCGCGATGGAATTCGAGCTGCGCCCGCAGGTCATGCTGACGCTCGACACCATTGCCGAGACCTACAAGAAGCTGCGCAAGCTGCAGGACCAGCAGGTCGAGCAGCGTCTGGCTGCCGCCGGCGCCCTGTCGTCGGCCCAGGAGCGCCGCTACAAGGAGCTGAAAGACGAGCTCATCAAGTCGGTCAAATCGCTGTCGCTCAACCAGAACCGCATCGATGCGCTGGTCGAGCAGCTCTACGACATCAACAAGCGTCTCGTGCAGAACGAAGGCAAGCTGCTGCGCCTGTCCGAATCCTACGGCGTCAAGCGCGACAGCTTTCTCGAGCATTATTCCGGCGCCGAGCTCGATCCGAACTGGATGACCTTCATCGCCAACCTCACCGGTCGCGGCTGGAAGCAGTTTGCCGAGGGCGAAGCCCGGACGATCACCGACATCAGGGGCGACATCCAGAGCCTTGCCACCGAAACCGGGATCTCGATCTCCGAATTCCGCCGCATCGTCCACATGGTCCAGAAGGGCGAGCGCGAGGCGCGCATCGCCAAGAAGGAAATGGTCGA
>CAZZZI010000286.1:0-6098 GCA_964658415.1 uncultured Sphingomonas sp.
CCGCGCTCGGCCAGCGCATAGTCCATCAGCCGCGCCAGCAGCTGCATGGCGACGTCCTTGAAGGCAAGCGTCGTGCCGTGGAAAAGCTCCATGATGAAGCTGTTCGGGCCGGTCTGCACCAGCGGCACGATGGCCGGGTGACGGAAGGTGCCGTAGGCCTCGTCGATCATGCCGCGGAACGTCTCTTCCGGGATCTCGCCGTTGGTGAACGGCAGAAGCACGCGGTAGGCGATCTCCTGGTAGCTCTTGCCGCGAAAACCCCGGATGTCCTTCTTCGTCAGCTGCGGCCATTCGCGC
Source organism: uncultured Sphingomonas sp. (assembly GCA_964658415.1). Classification (GTDB taxonomy): domain Bacteria; phylum Pseudomonadota; class Alphaproteobacteria; order Rhizobiales; family Rhizobiaceae; genus Rhizobium. The sequence goes on from CAZZZI010000286.1 coordinate 298, forward strand.
GGAACGTAGAGGCCGCCGTCGCGGGCAAGGCCGGCAAGCAGTGCGTCGCAGAAGCCGAGGGCAGGGGCTTCTCCCCGGGTCGAGATATATTCCAAGGTCGTTACCTCTGCTGTGTGGAGGGTCGGTCGGAGGGTGGGATTGTCTGAAGTCTATGCCGAAACCGGCCCGTGAATGCGCCTTTTTGCGTCAAATCCGCCGTCCGCTTTTCGCAACCGTGCGATTGCGCCCGCGTCTTTCGATGAGCCGTCGGAATTGCGCCAGCGGAGGGATTTCGAAAATTGAACCAAAACGAAGCGTACCCAATCGATTTTTCGAAGCGCCGCTGATATAGACCATCGCCAAGTGCGATGAAAGGCCCGGATTTCAACCCGGGCCAGGCAAATTCATATTGTGTACAGGGTGATAAATCGTGTCAGGCAGAGCTTCGCGTCTTCTTCTCGCCGTTTCGTTGACCGCCGCCTTGAGCGGCTGCAGCTCGCTGGGGCTCGGTAGCAAGGACAGCAAGGACCCCGGAACGCAGATCAGCGTTGCGCCCGAGGGAGCCGCGTCACCTGCCGTCCAGCCGGTCGGGCAGGTCTATGTCGCCGGAAAATGCCCGCAGATCGTCATTCGCGACGAGGGTGCGATCTTCAAGAGCTACGCCAAGGGCGCCAAGGACGATGCATCCCAACTCGCCTACCAGGCATCGCTCGTGCAGGGCACCCGCCAGTGCTCGACAGACGGCACTGCACTCAACATGACGGTCGTCGTGCAGGGACGCCTCGTCGCCGGGCCGATGGGTGGCTCCGGCAGCGTCAATCTGCCGATCAAGGTCTCCGTGATGGACGGCGAAACGGTGCTCTACAGCGACACCACCAACTACCAGGCCTCGATCCCGGCTGGCGAGGGATCGACCCAGTTTCTCTACACCGACAACAAGATCCACGTGACCGGCGGCGCTGCGGGCTTCGTCAACGTCTATGTCAGCTTCGAACAGTCGCCGGCTGCACCTGCCAAGACTGCCCGAACGGTGCGTAAGAGAAAGTAAGCGATCGCTGTAGCGCAATCGCATTATTAGAGCCGGTCGCAGTCGCTGCGGCCGGTTTTTCGTTATACGAAACCTCAGAAGACGCCATCCCATTCGGCCAGGGCCGCCACCACGCCCGGCAGGTCTGTCATCCGTGCGATCACCGTTTCGGCGCCGGCATCGGTCAGCCGGTCGGCATGCGACGGATAGGTGTGGGACGCGCCGGTAAAGCCGATCACCCGCATGCCGGCTGCCCGGGCCGCACGCACGCCATGGACGGAGTCCTCGACGACGACGACCTGCGACGGTGGCAGATCGAACTGGGCTGCGCCATGCAGGAAGATGTCGGGCTTCGGCTTGACGCGGTCGGGCCCGAGATCCTTCGCCGAATAGATGTGCGGTGCGAAGGACGATATCAGGCCGACCTTGCCCAGCATCATCTCCAGTCGGGCCGTGCTCGAGTTCGAGCAGATGCAGCGCGGCAGATCGATGCGCGAAAGCGCGAACTCGATGCCGGGAATAGCCGTGACGTCACTGGCAAGGCGCAGATCGAGAAGCTGTTCCGAGCGATCGAGCAGCGAGGCCGAGAAAGGAATGCTCGCTTCCCGCTCGACTTCGAAGAGGATGTTCTGCCATGTCATGCCCGAGAAACGCTCGCCCAGTTCCTCGGCGCTGATCGGATATCCGGCTTCCGTCAGAAGCCTGGATTCGACCTCCGCCGCGATGATTTCCGAATCGACGAGCACGCCGTCGCAGTCGAAGATGATGAGGTCGAAGCCAGTGTTCATGTCGATTAAGCCTTTGGATGAGATGGTGCGGCTTTACACGACCGGGTCCCAAAGCTCAACCGACGCCGGGGCATGTCTGGCGTGCGGAGAGAGTGATGCTTTTGCAGGCGCCTTCGCGCTCGACAAGGCCGAGGCGCCCCATTAAGGATCGCCGCATGGGCCGGGTGAAAGACGACACGATTGCGAACCGCATCAGCCGGGTGCTTGCCGAGCGCATCATCCATGGCGAGCTGGCGGCTGGCCTCCGTCTTCGCCAGGACCACATTGCCGAGGAATTCGGCGCCAGTCACGTGCCGGTGCGCGAGGCCTTTCGTCTGCTGGAGGCGCAAGGGTTAGCGATCAGCGAGCCTCGTCGCGGCGTGCGCGTCGCCTCCTTCGATCTCGGGCAGGTCCGGGAGGTCGCAGAGATGCGCGCCGCTCTCGAGGGGCTGGCGCTGCGGCACGCCGCTCCGCACCTGACATCCGCCATTCTCGATGCGGCCGAGACGGCAACGCGGGAAGGCGATGCGGCCGCCGACGTGCGGGCCTGGGAGGCAGCCAACCGGCGGTTTCACACCCTCATTCTCGCGCCTTGCGGCATGCCGCGCCTGCTTGCCGCCATTGACGACCTGCATGCGGCCAGCGCCCGCTTTCTGTTCTCCGCCTGGCAGTCCGGCTGGGAAACCCGCACCGACCAGGACCACCGCGCCATCCTGGCCGCTCTCCGCCAGGGCAGGGCAGAAGACGCAGCCGCGATCCTCGGCCAGCATGTGCTGCGCATCGGCAAGGCACCGTCGCGCGCCCAGGGCGGTTCGCCGCAAGAGATCTTTGTGATCGTCGGCTAGGCTTGAAATTATAGATAATTTGATTTACCCGCTTCGCTGACCGGGCGTGCTGCGCTTCAGATGATGGATTTCCGTGCGTTGTTCGAGGCGAGAATGCAGTCGCCGACGGCAGTAAGGTTGGAAAAAAATTGAAAGCTCTTGCGTCACAGCCAATCCTTGCGCATAAAATAGATAGTCGACAAAATTATCTATAATTTGGAGAGGCCATGACCCAGTCCTATGCTATCCCGCTGTTCGATCCGCTGCGCCTCGGCCGTCAGTCGCGCCTGACGCAGGCTCTGTTAGTGCTCGGCGGCACGATGATCCTGGCGATCGCCTCGCGCATACAGGTGCCGATGGTGCCTGTTCCCATCACCATGCAGACCGTTGCCCTCACCATGGTCGGTGCGCTGTACGGCTGGCGCCTGGGAGTGCTGACCGTGGTTGCCTGGTTGGGTGAAGCCGCTCTCGGTCTTCCCGTGCTCGCAGGCGGTGCCGGCGGACTGGCGCCGTTCGCCGGCCCCACAGGCGGCTATCTCATTTCGTTCCCGCTGATTGCAGGCGTCGCCGGGTGGTTTGCGGAAAAGGGCTGGACCGGCGCCCGCTACATCAGGAGCTTCGTTGCCCATCTCGTCGCCAATCTCCTTTGCCTTGCCATCGGCGGCGCCTGGCTGGCAGCGCTGATTGGCGTGGAAAAGGGCTGGTTGCTGGGTGTTACGCCCTTCATTCTCGGCGGCGCGCTGAAGTCTGCGCTCGCCGCAGCCGTCCTGATGGGCATCGGCGCCCGCAGCAGCAAGGCCAGCGAGCTTTGACCGTCAGGCTTCGTGCGCATCACCTGCTGTGCATGCTGACATTTGTCGGTGAAGGCTACGATCCGGCCTTCACCGCAAATTATCGCCGTATCGCTCAGCGGCTGACGGGAGGCGAGGATATCCTCCTCGTCTCCGGTCCCGACGATGTCTGTGCGCCCCTCCTGGCCGGCCCGGATCCCCATTGCCTGCGCCACAGCGTCGATATCAGAGACGCCGCCGCCGCCAGGTCCATCTCACGACTTCTTTCCCGCGAGGTCGCGCCCGGTTCGGCCCTGGTGCCGGATGCTGCTATGCTCGCCAGCCTGCGCTCAGCGTTTGCCGCAGGCGACATCCGCGAGGCCTGTGGCGGTTGCGAGTGGGATGGGTTGTGCAGCCGTATCGCATCTGGCCGCTATTCCGGCATACTCATCGATCCCGACGCTTGATCGAGCGGGAAATGTTTGAGGAAGTGCCGCTCTCCGGCCGTTGAGAACAGGATAGACCGGCTGCCGTCCGCCCGTTTTGCCCAGCCTTGCTCGAAGACACGGTCGAGAATGGCCTTGCCGAGGCTGCCCGCCAGATGCGCCCGCCGCTCGCTCCAGTCGAGGCAGGAACGGCAAAGCGGTCGCCGCGATGATTTCAGGAGGGTGGCATCGATGCCGATCTCCTTGAGCTGGTCTTCGCCCCTCGGCGTCAACGCCAGCCCGTCGCCGAGAGAGTGTATCGCGCCGCAGGCAATCAGGCTGTCGAGCATCCGCACGCCGTAGTCGCCGGCCAGATGGTCGTAGCAGATGCGCGCCTTGCGCAGCGCCGGTTCCTTCGGACCCGGCTGATGGCGGACATGCCCGCGCCCGGCAGCAAAGCCCATGATGCTTTCCAGCAATTTGCCGACGCCGTCGTCGGCCAGCGTGAAATAGCGGTGCCGACCCTGCTTTTGCTGGGCAAGCAGGCGTCCGGCCTCGAGCTTGGCCAGATGCGAACTCGCGGTCTGCACGGTGATGCCGCCCGCCGCCGCAAGCTCGGTCGCGGTCAGCGCCTTGCCGCCCATCAGCGCGGTCAGCATGTTGGCACGCGCGGGATCGCCGATGAGCGCGCCGATCTGGGCTATGTCCGGTCCTTCTTTCATACTTCGATCGTAGCCGAAGCATTGCCGTTTCACAACATGTCAGAAGGATGCGGACAGAAAAGGAGCCAACCATGATCACCTGCTTCATCCGCTACGAAATCGACCCCTTCGGCCGCGAGGCATTCACCGAATACGCCCGCAACTGGGGCCAGGCGATACCACGCTGCGGCGCCGATCTCATCGGCTATTTCGGACCGCACGAGGGGTCGGCGACGACGGCCTACGGCGTCTACTCAGTCGAAAACCTGGCCGCCTACGAAGCCTACCGCGCCCGGCTGTCCGAAGATCCGATCGGTCGGGAAAACTACGCCTTCGCCAAACGCGAGCGCTTCATCCTGACGGAGGACCGGATCTTCCTCAAGAACGTCTCGCTGCCGCATGCCGGCAAGGTGCAGCCATGATCGCGGTCATTTTCGAGGTGGTGCCCTATCTCGGCGAACGGCACACCTATCTCGATCTCGCCGGCGAACTGAAGGCGGAACTCGAGAAGATCGACGGCTTCCTGTCGATCGAGCGCTTCGAAAGCCTGACCTTGCGCGGAAAACTCCTGTCGCTCTCCTTCTGGCGCGATGAGGAAGCGGTCAAAACCTGGCGCAACCTCGAAGCCCACCGCGCCGCCCAGCACGCCGGCCGCAACGGCATCTTTGCCGACTACCGCCTGCGCGTCAGCCATGTGGTGCGCGACTATGGGATGAAGGAGCGGGCGGAGGTGCCGGATGCCAGTCGTGGAAGGAATGATGTGTTTGCATCAGGAACACCGTGACGATGCCGGTGGAGGCCTGCTGACGGCTCAAAAGATGCCATGCAAATGCCGGCGGATTTGCTGACCGCTAGAACACCTGCAGCGCTGATTGCTCGATTCGCTCTTTCAGCTTTGGATGCAAGCTGTCTCGCGTCGTCACATCGACCTCAAGGTCCAAGGCGTCTTCAAGGAACACCTTTATGCCAGCCAGATCGAATAGGGAGAATTTTTTCGTAGCATCATAGTCAACAAACAGATCGAGATCGCTGGAAGGCCCGGCCTCGTCGCGGGCCACCGAGCCGAACAGAAAAAGCGAAGTCGCGCCGAGCGCCTTCAGCGCGTCGGCCTGCTGTTTCAACGCTTCGATGGCCTCATCTCGTCTCATGGCGCCACCATACCAAACAAGCCGATCTCGTTCCACGTCGAAATAAATTCCCAAATCGCTCCGCGCTTCAGGGTTTGGTAACCAACTTAGGTAACCATACCCGCTAGTTAAAGCGTAATGCGTAAGCGTAAGAGCGAGTATCCCATGGCGTCAGTTTTCC
>CAZZZI010000287.1:0-6093 GCA_964658415.1 uncultured Sphingomonas sp.
CAAGGGCCGCAAATGCCGTGCGGCCGGCTTCCGTCAGAGACAGGAGGACGTTTCGGGCATCGCCTTCCTGTGTCCGTGTGTCCAGCAATCCGCGGCTGGCAAAACGTTTCAGGGTCCGACTGACCTGAGCGCGGTCAAGATCGAGGGCGCGGCCTATTTCGGCCGCAGTGGGATCGATCCGATATGCCAGCTCGTAGAGAAGGCGCGCCTCGCTCAGCGTAAACGGGCTCCTGTCGAGATGGGCGTTCAAAAGGCCGATCCGTTTGGTGTAGATGCGGTTGAACGCGCGAAGGGCGGCTATGTCCTGATCGTCAGCGTCGTCTGCCATAACACATCCCTATATGGTTGATTGAATCAACCATATAGATTGTTGACTGGATCAACAATAGTGGCGTTTGCGAGAGCTTTGGATATCGCACCCCGCCGCGACATGGACTTGCCTTCCGGATCGATACCCGGCTAATGACCTCGCATCACAGGCCGACAGCATCGACCGACGGGAAGATCGCATCTGTTTTTCAGGCCACCCACCCGCACCAAACAATCGGTCACGACCTGGCGTCAGAGAGCAACTTGAAGTTTATTCGAGACCGTCGCGTCATGCCCCTCGTGAACTTGCCGTTACCTGCTAGAACACGGGCAGGCTTCTCAGGAGATTTCAGATGACCCGTACCCTTCTCGTGATCGACATTCAGCAGGACTACTTTCCGAACGGTGCACTGCCGCTGTGGCAGGCAGAGGAAACCGAGGTCCGGATCGTCTCGGCGATCGCCCAAGCGCGCGCCGCCGGCGACAGGATCGTTCTCGTACAGCATGTTTCGACAGCCGCGACCGGCCTCTTTGCCGCTGGTGGCGAGGGGACTGCCATCCGTCCCGACATCCTGGCAGCCGCGGGCGACGCGCCCGTCGTCATCAAGCGCAGCGCCGACGCCTTTCAGGACACCGATCTGGCGCCCCACCTCGCCGGGACGGACGAATTGCTTGTTTGCGGAATGATGACGCAGAACTGCGTGGTCTTTACCGCGATGTCGCGGGCGGCGGACGAATTCAAGATGCGGGTGATCGGCGATCTCTGCACGGCACCGACAGAAATCGTGCACCGCATCGCGCTCAATGCGCTGGGTTCGAAGCTGCAGGTTGCCAGTGCTTCGGACGTCTGGATGTAATCGACGTCACGGCTCACCCAGATTGGCGCGCGGATTAGGGTTCGCGCTTCCCCTACGACAAGACGGCCGGCGCATGCAGGCCGTCTTGTTTGGTTCAAGTCGACCTATTCGTTGATAAGACGTTTCAGCAGCTCGATCTCATGGGACAGCTTGGTATCGCCCGAGATCAGCTCTTCGATCTTGCGGACCGCATGCAGCACGGTCGTGTGGTCGCGACCGCCGAAACGGCGGCCGATTTCCGGGAAGGAACGCGGCGTCAGGGTCTTTGCCAGATACATGGCGATCTGGCGCGGCTTGACGATGACGCGGGTGCGGCGGTTGGAGACGAGCTCTTGGCGCGACACGTTGTAGTGGCGGGCGACAACGCGCTGGATGTCCTCGATGCGCACCCGGCGCGGCTCACCGGAGCCGACGAGGTGGGCCAGCAGTTCGTCGACGCGCTCGACCGTCAGGTTCGGCTCGAAGGAGCGGCGGAAGACCAGCTGATTGAAGGCACCTTCCAGCTCGCGGCCGCTGGCGGTGACGCTGCGGGCAACGTGGGACAGAAGCTCGGCCGGGATTTCCAGCGACGGATCCTCGACCTGGGCAGCGGCCAGGCGGCGATTGAGGATTTCGAGACGCATCTCGTAGTCCGGCGCTTCCAGCTCGATGGCAACGCCGCCCTGAAGACGCGAGCGGACGCGCGGATCGAGCGATTCCAGTTCCCAGGGCGCGCGGTCGGCGGCGACGACGACCTGCTTGGCGCTGTCTAGCAGCATGTTGAGCAGATGGCAGAACTCGTGCTGGATCATCTTGCCCTGCAGGAACTGCATGTCGTCGATGATCAGGAGGTCGATGTTGCGCAGCGACTCCTTGAGGGTCAGCGCATCGTTGTCGCGAATGGCGGTGGCAAAGCGCCACATGAAATATTCGGCAGTCAGGTAGACGACGCGCAGGGCCCGCGGATTGCGGACGGCGGCATTGGCGATCGCCTGCAGCATATGCGTCTTGCCGAGACCGACGCTGGAATGGAGGAAAAGCGGGTTGAAGCGCACGGCACCGGCGCCGGCTTCGGCGATGGTTTCAGCAGCGGCGAGCGCGATGCGGTTGGAGCTTCCCTGGACGAATGTGTCGAATGTGTAGCGGGCGTCGAGCGGCGATCCGAACAGCGGCGTACCGAAGCTGGGTGTGCGGGCAGCGCCGGCGGCGGTGACAGCCTGGGCGACGGCCTGACCGGCCGCCTGGGCCGTCTGACGGCGCATGGGAGCGACGGCGCCTGCATCCGGCACAACGACCTGCTCATCGGCTGCAGGGGCCCGGGCGCTATGCCGCTGGGCAGTGCGCACCAGGATCTCGACCTTGAGTATTTCCGCATCCTCGGCCTGGAACAGGCTGGTGATCATGTCGAGATAGCGGTTGTTGATCCAGGATTTCAGGAAGGTCGTCGGTACCGTCAGACGAACGACGCTTTTGGATACCGAATGCAGCTTCAGACGAGCAAACCAGCTGGCATATACGTCGGCACCGACCTGCGCCTTCAAACGTGCGCTCACACGCTCGAACAGTACACTATGCTTCATGTCTGCTTTGTCTCCCGCCGCTTCAAGGCAAACCGAACTCAACGCCTGCTGAGCACCGTCGCCACTCTTCGCCAGTGCGCCGGTCGTCATCGTATTCATCTGCATTTCGCCGCCTTCCAGAATCTCGTCATGTCGGGCGAAGGAACGCCGCCCGATATTATCGCGCATAATGTGATGGGGTGAGCTCGCACTGAGCCATCGCCGCCGCACATCGGTTATCGTCCACAGCTCCCTGAGGAGCCAGCGCAGAAGCCCGCGACGAACGCCGCATTCAAGCGGCCCCCGTCCTCGATCGTCTGGCCCAGGCGCAATCTCTCGGTCCTCGCTTACCGATCGATCTGCCAGAGTGGCTGTTCAATCTTGTCACAGCTCCCGACAATCCGACATATAGGTCGGGCCATCGGGACATAGGTCGACCATCAGGAGACATCGCTGTCTTCTTGCCTGAACGCGTCAACTTTATGAAAAAACGGAAACAAACGCTCCGTCACAAGAAACAAGACTATCCTCCCTGCCTGAACTGGCAGAGTTCGCCAAAGCCGTTTCGGATGAAGCCGCGCCCCTTGTTGGAAATCATTTAGGCAGGATCGGCTGCCAAGATCAACGGGCATTTTTGCGCGTTTCGGAGGGTTTGCCATTGACTCTCGGAGCCAATTTTGGCTGTCACGCCCCTGTCAAAAAAGAATCGCTTTTGAATCAAGGGGATTCATCTCTGATGCAATTTCGACACGTCCGGATTCAAAAAAAATAATAAAGTTCTTGACTCAATCGGCCGCAGAGTTTGTCAGAAAAAGCCGCAATTCATTCAAGAAAATTGAGCCAAGCCTCTGATTTACAACTTCTTTTCGTGTCACAGGAAAGACATCAATCGGACACGTCGCTGTCATCCGGCCTGTGGAAAAAGTCCGAATCCAAAAAGCCCGGCTAAGGGCCGGGCTCAGGGTAATCGCTGCAATCGTTGCTGTAATTTAAGCGGCGGGGGCCGACAGAGCCTTCACACGCTTGGCCAAACGCGACACCTTGCGGGCTGCCGTGTTGAAAGGCACAACGCCCTTGCTGGCAGCACGTGCCAGTTCAGGTTCGACAGCCTTGAAGGCTGCAGTTGCCAGAGCAACGTCGCCGGAAGCAATCGCTTCTTCGACCTGACGAACGAAAGTACGAACGCGCGAGCGGCGCGCCTTGTTAACGTCTGTGCGGCGAGCGATCTTGCGGGTCGCCTTTTTTGCCGAGCTTGTATTGGCCATGTATGCCTCTCTAGAATTCGAACAAAGTCCCGTCACCGTCGTGCCGGACCGTGCGGTCCTGTCATCCAGCAATGCGGGAGCAATCGCGGAAAACCAGATAGGCTTTCCAAACTGTGGCGGGCATATAGCCTTAAAGCTCAAGGCCGTCAACGCGGTTTCGCCAAAAACCGTCCAGCGGCGCGTTTTCCACCGGCACTTCGCGCATCACCGGTTTTTAAATACAGGTTTGCGCTTGCCGATAAAGGCGGCCATGCCTTCCTTCTGGTCATGGGTGGCAAACAGGCTCTGGAACAGGCGCCGCTCGAACCGGAGGCCTTCTTCCAGGGTCGTTTCCAGAGCGCGGCCGACGGCCTCCTTGGCCATCAGCACCGAAGGCCTCGAATGCGAGGCGATCTTCGTGGCAGCAGCCAGCGCCTCCTCCACCAGCGTCGCGGCGGGCACGACGCGGGCCACCAGCCCCGACCTCTCGGCCTCGGCCGCATCCATCATCCGCCCGGTCAACACCATATCCATTGCCTTGGCCTTGCCGACGGCCCGTGTCAGGCGCTGGGATCCGCCCATGCCGGGAATGATGCCGAGCGTGATCTCGGGCTGGCCGAAGCGTGCCGTGTCGGCGGCGATGATGAAATCGCACATCATTGCGAGCTCGCAGCCGCCGCCCAGCGCAAAGCCGCCGACGGCCGCGATGACCGGCTTGCGCGCCTTGGCAATCTCGTCCCAGCCCGCCAGAAAGTCGCCCTGGTAGGCATCGACGAATTCTAGCGACTGCATTTCCTTGATATCGGCACCGGCGGCAAAGGCCTTCTCCGAGCCCGTGAGGACGATGGCACCGATCGCATCGTCGCCGTGGAAGGCGGCGAAGGCGGCCATCAGTTCCGAGAGCATGGCGGAGTTCAACGCGTTCAGCGCCTGTGGCCGGTTTAGCCTGATCAGGCCAACGGCATCGTGGGTTTCGACGAGCAGGGTTTCAGAGGCCATCGGTATCTCTCCTCGCATCATTTCTGGCAGCTGGCGCAATAGAAGGTCGAGCGGCCGGCCTGGACGATGCGGGCGACCGTACCGCCGCATCCCTCCGTCCGGCAAGCCTCGCCTTCCCTGTCGTAGACGGAAAAGGAATGCTGGAAATAACCGAGCGAACCGTCCGTCTGTATATGATCGCGCAAGGAGGAGCCTCCCGCCGCGATCGCATCGGCGATCACCTCCCTGATGCTGGTCACCAGCAGAGCCAGCGAGGCGCGCGGCTTGCCGGTCTTGGTGGCAAGCGTGCCGCTGGCGCGCAACGGCGACAAATGCGACCGCCACAGAGCCTCGCAGACGTAGATGTTGCCGAGGCCGGCGATAGTCGTCTGATCGAGCAAGGCGCTTTTCAGCGGTTGCGCCTTGCCACGGAACCGCGTTGCCAAAGCCTCCGCGCTCAACGCATTGCCCGTCGGCTCCGGACCGAGATTGCGGAAGAAGGGATGCGTGTCCATCTCGGCGCGCGCGACGATATCCATGAAACCGAAGCGCCGGGGATCGTTGTAGACGATGCGGATCGCCTCGCCGTCACGCATCAGATGGAAGACGACGTGATCGTGGACCTCGTTCTTGGAACGGGGGTGGTGGAAATCGCCCGGCGTGACGGCCGCCTCTTCCGCCTCGATGCGGAACGACCCGGACATGCCGAGATGGGCAACCACCGTCATGCCGTTGTCGAGGTCGATCAGCAGGTACTTGGCGCGGCGCGACAGCGACACGATCCGCCGGCCGGCAACGGAGGCCGCAAATTCCAGCGGGAATGGAAAGCGCAGGTCGCCCCGGCGCAGCTCCAGCCGCGCGATGACCGCTCCCTCCATCGCAGGCGCAAGGCCGCGCCGAACGGTTTCGACCTCTGGTAATTCGGGCATGACAATCCATCTTCAGGTGTGACGGGCAGCGATCGGACCGCGACCAAATGCGCTTTGCTTTCGAGCGGTCATGATCTAAACCAACGGCAACGTGCCGTGGCATCCGGCAATCAGATAGCGTGGCAGCGGCATTTCCGCTACAGCCGGCGGCGTTTTAGGCAAGGAGTTGAGTGATGGCAAAGAGCCGCACCGCCGCCGATGGCGGCATGGAGACATCCTACGGATTTCGCGACGTGGC
>CAZZZI010000288.1:0-6081 GCA_964658415.1 uncultured Sphingomonas sp.
CAAAATTTCTTCACCTCCTGCGGATATGATCCAGCATGAAAGGGAAACGCTCTAGACCTACTCAACCCTAAATACCATCATTGCGTTCAAGGTCTTTCCAGGCGCGTGCTGCCGTCTCGATGGCCGCGATGTGGCGCTGGCTTTCCCTCCCAATAGTGGACAAAATAAAGAGAAAGTATTGTTTTTCGGTAGACTACTGTGGTCTCACTATCCGGTACATCATTGAGCCGTCTATCTTTTGGAGCGCTCTTCTGAGCTAGCTGCGCGGCGGGTGATTGTCTTGGCATCCCATGCCAGGCCGACGAGTTCCAAGATATGGCTACCCTTGACGAACGGCTGGGCGCACTCGACGTTCGGCAAACAGATGCGTGCGTAAGGCATGTCGTTGTCAGCGACGCGTTCACTGTCAATGGTCCAACAGAAGAATCCGTACGCGTTTGCCATGGCGGACCGATTCGGCATTAGACACTCAAGGCGCTCTGGAATTCATGGGGGCACACCCTGGCGGCCTCTGCCGAACTGGCCGGTTCTTGCTGAGCGGCCCCATTCCGATCGCTCGCGAGAACGTAATAGCTCGGCTGAGAGCAGCGGCGTGATCGGGGCATTCCTCTACAGTGGCTTTTGGGGCCTTATGCGGCTCTTGCCCTACCTGCTGGCTTTGGGCTTCTCGACAAGAGCCTTTCCGAAAAGATCGCGCTCGACTTCAACCACACTGACCTCAGGAAAATCGCTTACTACCCCGCGAAAGGAACGGGCGCTGTCGGGGTTGCCCGCCCAAAGGGCAATCGCGATCTTGTCGCCTGCCTTGATGTCTCGATGGGCGACGAGGTAGCCCCGATGGTCCGGCGCGCGCTTGTGTCCCGCTTTCTCGTTTTCGAACAGGCAGACTTCGCCCTGTTTTGCTTCATATGCCATCCTCTCAATCCTCTCACAGTCGGGCATTCAACGTCTTACGGCAAGAAGCGTTCGAAATGCCTGCCAAATGAGGGCGATGGAATTCGCAGATAGAAGGGAACCATTGAATGGTTGGCTGGAGGGCATTCTGCAAAATCGTCGTCGGGGGCACTTCAGACCGTATGATGGCTACCTGATCTGCGGGCTTTCTCGCTTCAGCGCTTGCGAACGCTCCGTGCTGGCTGTCCAGGTTCAGGCGCAGCATCCATCTTATCGTGCGTCTTACCATATTGCGTCATTGATGGCTTTAACGTCGGCCTAAAGAATATTCGGTCGCGAGTTAAAGCTGGAAGACTATCTTTCCTGCTACACGGGAGATAGCCCGCCACCAATAGTGGAGCAAACCTCGAATCTTTCGCCACCACGGCCCTGCGCGGCTATCTCGAAACGACTTGCTTCAACCACACCAACCTTCAGGAATAGCCTCAACCATGTTCACTGTTATCCTCGGGCTGCCATGGCTCCTCGTCGTGGTCCGGTTTATCGAGCCGTTGCCATGGCCTTTGCCAATCAAGATTTTGCTGGCCGCCGTGCTTTTGATCGCCTCCCAGTATCTCCTGTTCTGTCGCCTGTCGTCGGGATCGGTCTTTTCGCCGGAGTTTCCAAGGCCGATCATTATTGCGTTTAATGTGGTCTTCGGTGCGACGATCCTGTTGGCGGTGTTTCAGATCGCGCTCGACATAATCTCCATTTCTATTGCGCTGATCGATGGAGGCTTCCCAATGGTTCCAGCGGCAGTCAGGTACGTGATGGGGATATCGGCGTTCGGCCTGGCGGCTTTTGGCGTCAGCCAGGCAATACGCGTTCCGGCCCTGAAAGATGTCGAAATTTCCGTGGTCGGACTTCCGGCAGCGTTCAATGGCTACAGAATTCTGCAATTGACCGACCTCCACATCAGTCGACTTTTTACAAAACGGTGGGCCGAAGCCGTCGTGTCGAAGGCAAACTTGCTTGATGCCGATGTCATGGTGATGACCGGCGATCTCATCGACGGCGATGTCGAGCACCGCCGCCTCGACGTCCAACCGATAGCCAAACTGCGGGCACGCGATGGCGTTTGGGCCATTCCCGGCAATCACGAATACTTCTTCGACTACGGCGAGTGGATGCGGGAGTACGAGCGCTTGGGGATGCGGACGCTCTTGAATCGACACGTCCAAGTGGAACGCGAGGGTGACGCCATCGTCCTTGCGGGGGTCACCGATCGCGCCGCCGTGCATTCAGGCAACGCACCTCCAGACCTCCAATCGGCCCTTCGTGGTGCGCCTGCGGGTGCCGCGATCATCTTGCTCGATCACCAGCCGATGGGAGCCCAGAAAGCCGCCGACGCAGGGGTCTCCGTCCAGTTGTCCGGTCACACGCACGGTGGCATGGTCATCGGTCTCGCCAGCCTCGTGGCGCGGGGGAATAACGGTTTTGTTTCCGGTCTTTACAAGCTTGGAAGCATGAGCCTGTACGTAAACAATGGAACGGGTCTCTGGCCGGGTTTTGCTTTGCGACTGGGAATGCCTGCGGAGCTTACCCGCATCACACTCAGGTCAATATAGCAGGTACCAAAACTTGATCTTGGCGGCGCTTGGCCGAGCAGTTTCCGTGCGAAGGAGCCCGTTATAAGGCGAGAAAAGCGCGTTCATCTCTGAGGTCGGTAAGGCGGCACGGAAGGATTTGAGATGACTGCTTTGCAACGATAGCACCTAAGGCAACGCTCGCGCCTCCCGACGTGACATCATTGATCGGAGAGCATCTCGCCGAGATGTTTCCGAGCCCATTTCACCTCTTCCGCTGCCGTGCGGCGGAAATGTCGTTTGAAGTCACGGCTGAACTGGGCGGGGCTCACATAGCCTACCGAAAGGGCGACTTCCGCGATCGTCCGGTCTTGCCGGGCCAGGAGAACCCTCGCCTGATGAAGGCGCATCGCTTTCACATACTGTATGGGACTGGTTCCTGTCAGCGCCTTGAAGTGTGCGTGATAGGAAGGGATGCTCATGCCCGCATCACCGGCTAGATCCGCTATCGAAATCTCGGAGCTGAAGCTTTCGCTCAGCCGGGCGAGACTTTGCGTGATCCGGCCGGCCATCCCCCTCTGGCTCAGCGCGGCGACCATTGCTGATCCCTGCGGACCGACGAGTATCCGGTAATGCAGTTCTCGCAGGATGCTGTTCCCAAGTACCGCCGTCTCTGCAGGGCTGGATAGCGCCTTCAACAAGCGCATGACGACATCCTCAACCTCAGGCTCCATGGGGCTGGATATGAGGCTCTTTGCCTGGGTCGCGGTGTTCGGTTGCTGACATTCGAGTGCTGACACGATCTCGGCGACGAGAGTCATATCGAACTCCGCATAGACCGCCAGAAGCGGCTTGTCAGGATTTGCCGAAGATTCCATGCGGAAGGGCACAGGAACTGCCACCGCGAGATAGTGATCTTCATCGTAAATATAGACTTCGCCACCAAGCGTGCCCTGCTTTCGGCCCTGTAACACGAAGACCGCGCCTGCTTTGTAAAGGACGGGAACATCAGTCAGAACTGCCTCGGTTCTGAGGAGCCGGGTGTCGCGAAGTCTGGTCGCGTTGTATCCCTGCCGGGGCGCTAGAGACGCGGCGAGGTCAAGCAACTCGCGTCGCTTTTCATTGGTGCTTGGTATTCTCATAGGAAATGGCAAGAAACTTAGACGAACGGGGATCGAGTTTGGATTGTAGTGAGATTATCAGTCAAATCAGCGGCCAACAATATCAGGTATCCAAAATGTCCCAGAAAACCTTTTTTATAACGGGCGCGAATTCCGGCTTCGGTCTCGCGATCGCCGCGGTTGCCGATGGGCATACGGTGATCGGCACTGTCCGCTCGGAAGCATCGAGACTGAAGCTCGAGGAACTGCTGCCGACCGCCCATGCCGTGCTTCATGACGTCACCCATTTCGATCGAGTTGCGGGTGTCGTCGAACAAGTCGAAGGCGAACATGGCCCGGTCGATGTTCTCATCAACAACGCTGGATACGGCCATGAGGGCGTCCTCGAGGAATCGCCTCTTGAAGAAATGCGACGGCAGTTCGAGGTAAATGTCTTCGGTGCCGTTTCGGTCGCCAAGGCGTTTTTGCCTCGTTTTCGCTCCCGGCGTAGCGGCTTTATCGTCAACGTGACGTCGATGGGCGGAATGATCACCATGCCCGGAATCGGCTATTATTGCGGTAGTAAATTCGCGCTTCAGGGCATCTCCGAGGTCATGCGTTCCGAGATGGCTCCCTTCGGAGTTCACGTGACGACACTTTGCCCTGGATCTTTTCGGACGGATTGGGCGGGACGTTCGATGGTTCGGACAGACAGGTCGATTGCCGACTACGACCAATTGTTCGATCCCATTCGTCTAGCGCGTGAGGAAAAGAGCGGCAGTCAGCTCGGTGACCCCGACAGATTGGCAGCAGCCGTCTTGACGCTCATCGCGTCAGGCAATCCACCGCCGCAACTCCTGCTCGGAAGCGATGCACTGAAGCTCGTGTCGGCCAGGATGGAGCGTCTGCAGAAAGAGATTGAGGAATGGAAGGCAGTCACCCTATCGACCGACGGCTGACAGTAGAAATCAATACAGCGCCCCGCCCGATCCGTCGGCTGGCGCTGTCGCCCAGTGATGGCAGCTATCGGGCCGCTAGCGGCCGCGGCCTGATTGCGCCTGGAGGTGCCGGGTCGCGGGAACCAGATGCACCGCTATAGCCAGCAGTCGATTTGCAGAATACAAAAGTTCATGAGCG
This sequence comes from uncultured Sphingomonas sp., assembly GCA_964658415.1. Classification (GTDB taxonomy): domain Bacteria; phylum Pseudomonadota; class Alphaproteobacteria; order Rhizobiales; family Rhizobiaceae; genus Rhizobium. The sequence goes on from CAZZZI010000288.1 coordinate 4,697, forward strand.
GAATTGTACCGAAAAATGGATGACGGGAACGTCTCCTTGGACCGCATGCGGACATTCGTCCATGTTGCGCAACGCGGCAGTTTGTCCGCGGCAGCAAGGGAGCTTGGTATCGGGCAGTCGACTGTCACGCGCCATATCAACGAACTTGAAGAGGGGCTCGGTGTCGCGCTGCTTGGTCGAACCACCCGGCGCGTCACGCTGACGGAGGAAGGCAGCCAGTACCACGCTAACTGTCTGCAGATCCTACGGCTGGTGGAACAGGCCGCCGAAGAGGCAAGAGATGCCCGGCGCGTCCCTGTCGGCGTGGTTCGCGTCTCCTGTACATCAGCGCTCGGCGTCATGCATCTCACACGCATTATTTTTGCTTTCCAGGACGAGCATCCCGATATCCGGATCGACCTCAACCTCAACCTCACAGACGAACGCATTGATCTCGCCCGCGAGGGCGTCGATGTCGCGCTTCGATTGGGGCCAGTCATGGATGATGCGATGACGCTTGTCGCGATCGGCGCAAGCAGCAGGAGACTGGCGGGATCACGTGACTATCTAGCGAGCCGCAGTCGACCCGCGCGGCCAGCCGAACTGACGAACCACAATAGCATCGTAATGTCCAATGTCGCCGGAAGCGAGCATCTGTTGCTGTCTGCTCCCGACGGGACACGCCTGACGGTACCAGTCAGCGGCACATTGCGGGTGGATCATGGACTAGCAGCCCGAGCGGCTCTTGCTGCCGGCCGCGGTATCGCTCCGGCGCACCTCTGGCTCATTCAGGATTTGCTCGACGCCGGCAAGCTCGAAACCGTGCTCGACGAATACGATCTGGATCCGGTCCCTGTCAGTCTGCTCGTCGTGTCCGAGCGGGCTGGAATTGCCCGTGTGCGGCTCCTAGTAGATTTTCTCGTCGATGAAATCAGGAAGCTGCCGGGCATCACACCGCATCGATCGGCAAGTGGTTGAAGCTAGATGCCGAATGATTGTCGGTTGCCCCGCCAGCCTGTCGCCCGCAGAAACTGCTCCCAGTTCAATGTTACGGGGTTCAGGCGACGGCTCCATTCAAGGTCGTGCTCCTTAGCGAAGTAGCCACACTCGACGGCATATTCGACCATGCCAAGAAGCTCCCGCACCAAAAGTTCGTTATCCGCGAAGGCCGGGAAATTCTCCAGCAGCCCCTCCCGCGTAAAGGCATTGCGGTATTCGGCCTTGATGCCGGTTACCCGCTGGAAGGTTTCGACCATCTCGCGCGGCGAGATGATGTCGCCGACGATCGGAAGCGTCCTTCCCGCGTACCGAACCGGGTCAGAGAAAATCTCCAATACGACGGGTCCGGTCGCTGTCAGCGGGTCAACGAAGGGTGCTTGGAAATGCTCCGGAAGGTAGATGGGTAA
>CAZZZI010000289.1:0-6075 GCA_964658415.1 uncultured Sphingomonas sp.
GAGGAATGGGCCAAGGAAGAAGGCATCGGCGAGGACGACATCCGCGAACGCCTGACCGAGGTGGCCGACAAGGCTGCAGCCGAGAAGGCCGAGCGATTCGGCCCCGAGATCATGCACTATGTCGAGCGCTCGATCATCCTGCAGACGCTGGATGGCCTCTGGCGCGAGCACATCGTCAACCTCGACCACCTGCGCTCGGTCGTCGGCTTCCGCGGCTATGCCCAGCGCGATCCGCTGCAGGAATACAAGTCGGAATCATTCGAGCTCTTCCAGTCGCTGCTCAACAACCTGCGCCAGGCCGTCACAGCCCAGCTGTCGCGTGTCGAACTGGTGCAGCAGCCCCGCGAGCCGGAACCGGGCTTCATGGAAGCCCATCACATCGATGCAACGACGGGCGAAGACGAGTTCGCCCTGCTGCAGCCGCCGACCGAGATGGTCGTGCCGCCGGAAAACCGCGACCCCGAGAACCCCGCCACCTGGGGCCGCGTCGGCCGCAACGAGCTCTGCCCCTGCGGCTCCGGCAAGAAGTACAAGCATTGCCACGGCACCTTCGAATCCCAGCCGGAAGATGCGACCATCGTCTGACACCGGAATGCCGCCTTCGGGCGGCATTTTTTCGACTGAGACCTACAACCTTGCCTTGATTCTGTTGTCCCCCGAGGTCGCCGACTGCGGGGGAAAATTGCTTCCGCTGCACTGTTTCTTAACCCTGTTGGGGCGACAGTGACGATCGTTTGGAACGGTATCCCGGGTATTGCGTGTGATCGATGCGTTCGTCGAAACAGCCGAGAAAATGCTGCCTTCGGGCCTGTGGACCAAACTGTCCGCGGCGCCGGCGCGGCTTCTGGCTGTCCTCTCCGGCCGCAACGAACAGGACGCCTCCCAACGCATGGCGATGGTCGCCTTCCTCATCCGCATTGCCAGCGCGGCGCTCGCCTTTGCAGCCCAGATCATCCTCGCCCGCGCCATGGGCGAATTCGAATACGGGATCTTCGTCTTCGTCTGGGTGCTGGTGGTGATCGTCGGCAACCTGTCCTGCATCGGCTTCCACACAGCCGTCATCCGCTTCGTGCCGCAATACATGCTGTCCGGCGACCATGCGCTCATCCGCGGCCTGACGAGCACGGCCCGGCGGTTCGCGCTCGCTTCGGCCGGCGGACTTGCCATTGCCGGCATCGTCGCCCTGCACTTCGGCGCCGCACTGATCGCGCCCTATTACCTCGTTCCGCTCTCGATTGGACTGCTGATCGTGCCGCTGATCGCGCTCGGCGACATCCTCGACGGTACCTCTCGCGCCAATCACTGGCCCGTCATGGCTCTGAGCCCGACCTTCCTGATCCGCCCGACCCTGATCATCCTGTTCATGGTCGGCGCCGTCCTGTCAGGGGCACCGCACAGCGCCGTCACCGCCATTGAGGCGGCGCTCGCCGCCACGCTCGCAACGACGCTCGCTCAGTACCTCGCCGTCACCCTGCGCCTGCGCCGCCATGTGCCGGCCGGGCCGAAGACCATACGGTTCTCGACCTGGATGGCGGTTGCCTTCCCGATCTTCCTGATCGAGGGCGTCGGCTATCTGCTCACCAATTCCGACGTCATCGTCGTCGGCCTCTTTGTCGAGCCGGAACAGGTGGCCATCTACTTCGCGGCGGCCAAGACCATGGCGCTGGTGCATTTCGTCTATTTTTCGGTCAAGGCCGCTGCCGGCCCCCGCTTCTCGGCGATCATTGCCGAAGGCGATCGGGATAAACTGGCCGTCTTTGCCGCGCAGACGACGCGCTGGGCCTTCTGGCCGGCGCTGGCGGTGGGTCTTGCCGTGCTCGCCGCCGGTGACTTCCTTCTCTCCCTGTTCGGGGCCGCATTCACGGCCGGCCACATCGTGATGGCCGTCCTGCTGGCGGGCATCCTCGCCAAGGCCCTGGTCGGGCCCGGCGAAGTGCTGCTGATGATGGCGGGCCATCAACGGCTCTGCGCAGCACTCTACGGCATCGCACTTATGACAAATATTGGTCTCAACGTGCTATTCATTCCGCTGCTCGGTATCGCAGGCGCCGCGGTGGCCACGGCCTCAGCGATGGGCGTCGAGGCCGCACTCCTGCATCTCGCCGTCCGCCGGAAGCTCGGCATCGTGCTGTTCGCCTTTTCCCGGCCGGCCACACCCCTGACTGTGAAGGCATTTTCCTGATGACCCGTCCCCCGCTGAACGATGTTACCGACAGCAAGGTCAATCCGATGATGCACGAGCTCGCGTCGTTGCACTTCGACACCATGCCGCGCCCCGAAGCACGCACCGACGTCGGCCGCCCCGGCCGCGAACTTTGTCTCTACCCGGCCAAGCTGGGATACGACCTGCAGTACGAACTCGACTTCCTCTCCAACCGGGCGATGGAGCCGAACGTCTTTTTCTCCGGCCGTTTCCTGGCGCCGGCCATGCCCCGGATCGAGGAGCGCCAGGTCAGGATGGCCCTGATGCGCGACAACAAGGGCGCAAGCAGCCGGATGCGCCTGCTCATGCCTTTTTCCATCGACAAGCCGGGCTTTGCCGTCGGTCCGTCGATCATCCGCGTCTGGGCCAACAGCTTCGGGCCGCTCGGCACGCCGCTTGTGGACGGCGAGGAGGCGGCGGAAACGCTCGACAACATGTTCGAAGGGCTGCTCCGCCACGAACTGCAGCTGCCGACGACGCTGGTGCTGCCGGACGTCCGGCTGAACGGGCCCTTCGTCAAGCTGGCCAAGGCCGTCGCCATCGGCCGCAACCTGCCGGTGACGGTTGCCAATCCCTATGAGCGGCCGATGCTGCAAAGCACCGAAGACCCCATGGACTATCTCGCCGCGACGATTTCGCCGGCCCATCGCCGCGAGATGCGCCGCCAGTGGCGCCAGCTGGAAGGCCTCGGCGAGCTGGTCTACAACGTTGCCCGCCAACCCTCCGACATCTATCGCCGGATGGAGGAATTCATGGCGCTGGAAGCCGGCGGCTGGAAGGGCAAGAAGCGCAGCGCCATGGTGCTCGACCGCCACCACGCAGCCTTCGCCCGCGAGGCGATCTCCAATCTCGCCGGCGTCGACGCCGTCCGCATCCACACCATCGACCTCGACGGCAAGGCCATCGCCTCGATGATCGTGCTGATGATGGGCGGCGAAGCCTATACCTGGAAGACCGCCTTCAACGAGGATTACGCGCGCTATTCGCCGGGCAAGCTGCTGATGGGTGAGCTGACGGAATTCCAGCTGGACGACGCCAACACCGTCCGCTCCGATTCCTGCGCCGTCTCCGACCACCCGATCATGAGTCGCTTCTGGCGCGAGCGCGAGGAGATGGGAACGCTGGTCATCGGCCTCACCCAGAACAGCGACCGCGACGTCCGCCAAGCCGCCGCCCAGCTGGACATGTACCGCAGCACCCGCAACATGGCCAAGGCCCTGCGCGACCGGATATTGTCGCTGACGACGAGACGGTGAGGGTGTGGAGACAAGTCGAAACTCAATTTTTGCTGAGAATATCAATGCCGGCGGGCGGACGCCGGTCTTAGAGCCCGGCCAGGCGGATCAGTGAATTCGCGATAACGAAAAGTTGCTCGAAACAGCTCTTACGTGATGTCTACGCACTTGCCATGGTGTGATTTGACCAACCTCGGAGGGGTAAATGCGTGCGTTTTCGATGATTGTATCAGTCATGGTCGCCGCGTTGCTCGCGCCTCCGGCACACGCCATCGGTTTTCAATATCGCTCATTACCCGACGATACGGGACGACCGATCGAGATCGGAATTTGGTATCCCAGCAAGGCTGTGGCCGTTCCGATAAACATCGGCCAGGTCGCCCAAAATGCCGCGCTCGATGGGCAGGTAGATGGAAGCGGATTGCCGATGGTGATTTTCTCGCACGGTAGCGCGGGATGGTTTGGAGATCGGTCTGACACAGCACAATTGATCGCTGAGAATGGAATGGTCGCTGTCTCGCTCACCTATCCAGGCGATAACTATAAAGACAGCAGCGATAAAGTTGTTCGGCAGCTCACACGTCGCCCAATCGTCACCAGCAACGTGATCGACTACATGTTGACCAGCTGGAGTGGTAAGGACCATCTCGACGAGTCGGAAATCGGTTTCTATGGTTTTTCGATGGGCGCCTTCACCGGCCTTGTCGAACTTGGCGGCGTTCCCAATTGGACAGTCTTCTCGCAGCATTGCGCCGCCGATCCGACCGAGCCCGTTTGCAAACAGGGAAGTGCGGCTTTTCTGTCGAGTCCCCGGGCCGCATCCATGCCAGACTCGGCTTGGCACCACGACCCACGTATCAAAGCAGCATTTCTTGCTTCTCCAAGCTATGGCTTCGCATTTGAAGGATCTCTACTGCAGGAAATCAAGGCGCCTGTCGAACTTTGGGGCGGCAGCAAAGACGAGGTCGTGCCCTTTTCAACCAACGCAAACTATCTCAAGGAACACCTGCGTAATGTTCTCCAGGCGCGCGAGGTGATAAACGCGAAACACTATTCCTTCCTTCGTCCCTGCAGCGTTGCAATGCAGGCCAAAAATCCCGAGATATGTTTGGACATGCCCGGTTTCGACCGCGTTGCATTTCAACAGGATCTCAATTCCGAATTGGTCCGTTTCTTTCAAGCCGAGCTGGCGGAAAAGGGTCACTAAGCGAAGCGGATTGGCGCAGACCGCTCAAGTGGAAGCGCCACCTGTGACTGTTCTTGCTCGAACAGCAGCTCCTATTGTCGGCTGTCAGTCCCCAACAGGCATCATATCAGGAGCAGTCCGCTTTGGAAAAAACGCCGCCGATGACGTTTGCAACGCCGCGACTGACATTGCGCGCGTCCCGGGCCGAGGACGCCGGCTCGCTGTTCGATGAATACACGGGAAGAGCCGAGGCATCCCAATACCTGCAGCGAAAGGCGCATCGCTCAAAAGCGCATACCGGGTGCGTTATCGATGCCTGCGGGGAAAACAGCTGGGCCGCAACTCGTCGCTTCGGCTGGAGCGTCATTCCCCATGACTACCAAAAAGCAATCGGGCTCTTCTACCTGTTCATAGACGGAGACCATGCCGAGATGCATTACGGCCTCGGCCCCGCCTTCTGGGGAACGGGTCTGGCAACGGAAGCCGGCAGCGCGATTATGGAATGGGTCGTCCATCGCTCGTGTCTAGCCGGGGTGTCCACTTCCTGCGCGACAGACCATGCCGCAAGCCTGCGCGTCTTGGAGAAAATTGGTTTCCTTCGCACCAGGTTGCTCCCGGGTGAACTCATTCTGGGATCGACCGGTCTGCCTACCGATGCATGGCTGTATACATGGTCACGAAAGTGACGCCCATTGCTGACGGTTGACGCAGTCGACTACACTTCTGCGTGAAAACCTGTGTCTTCCTGGCTCAAGTCCTAGTTTCCACCCCATAGTGTGCGGCCGCCGCTATCTGCGCGCGCCAATTTCAGCACCAATGGAGTAAAACAATGGAATATGTGAAATTCGGCCCGACGGGCGTCGATGTCTCCCGCATCTGCCTCGGCTGCATGACCTATGGCGAGCCCGATCGCGGCAACCATGCGTGGACGATGACGGAGGAGGCGAGCCGGCCGCTGTTGCGCCAGGCGGTCGAACTCGGGATCAATTTCTGGGACACCGCCAATGCCTATTCGGACGGCAGCTCGGAAGAGATCGTCGGGCGCGCCATCAAGGAATTCTCGCGCCGCGAGGACATCGTGCTGGCGACCAAGGTGTTTAACCGCATGCGCCCCGGCCCGAATGGCGCCGGCCTGTCGCGAAAGGCGATCTTTGACGAGATCGACAACAGCCTGCGCCGCCTCGGCACCGATTATGTCGACCTCTACCAGATCCACCGCTTCGATCACGCAACCCCGATCGAGGAAACGCTGGAAGCGCTGCACGACGTGGTAAAGGCCGGCAAGGCGCGCTATATCGGCGCTTCTTCGATGCATGCCTGGGAATTCGCCAAGGCCGCCTATATCTCGCGCATGAACGGCTGGACCCAGTTCGTCAGCATGCAGGACCACCTCAACCTGCTCTACCGCGAGGAAGAGCGCGAGATGCTGCCCTTCTGCGAGGACCAGAAGA
>CAZZZI010000290.1:0-6035 GCA_964658415.1 uncultured Sphingomonas sp.
CTCCCTAGTCTGGCCGAGCTTGGCGTCGCCTGGCTTGGCTTGGCCTTAGCTTGGCTTGGCCATGAATGAGATGGCCTCCGTCCGTGGGTTCAAGCCCCGCCGCCTAAAGCGTAGCCACCGTCTTCAGCGCGCCATCCAGCGCGATGCCGGTTTCATCGAGCAGCGCTGCCTGCCGCAGGCGTTTCATCCAGGCGGCCCCATCGTCGCGGTCGCGCAGCAGCGGCAGGGACGACATCACGCGGTCGAATTTGGAGAGGCCGCGGGCGTGGGTGTCGGAGTAGCCCTTGACCAGGCGCCGGTTGTTGATGACCTCGACGGCAAGATCGTAGTTTGACGCCAGCAGGCCGCTGGCATCTGCCAGCCAGGCCTCGCGATGCGCCATCTCGCGCTGATGGCGCAGGGTGCCGCGTCGGGTGCCGCGCAAGGCCGAGACTGCGTAGAGGCTGAGGAACCAGAACAGCGTGCCGGTCTTGACGCGACGGCCCTTGTTGACGACGCGATCGAGCCGCGCAAACAGCTTTGGCCGGTTTTCGATCCAGAGCCCGAGACGCTTCGGCAATGTGCCGCAGATCTCCTCCATGCGTGGATGCATGTATTCGGTCATATAGACGATCTGGTCGGCCTTGGCGCCGACCTCCCGGCGGACGCGATCGAAGCGCGAGGCCCGCACTTTCAGGTCGGCGACGCGGATGACATCGTCATAGGCCATAGAGATCGCAACGTATTTGGCGGCCTGGATGGTGAAGGCATAACCCTTGTCCGCGCCGCCGTGCTTGCGGTCCAATGCATGCAGCGCAGCGACTCGCGTGAGATACTCGTCGCCATAGGCCGGGTCCTGAAAATCCGTCAGCTTCTTCGCGCCGGCATAGAGCAGCGGATGGGCCTGCTTGGGAAATTCCGCGCGGATGCGATGGACGATCCTGTCGAGGTCCGGATGACCTGCCGTTTCCGGCAGCGTGTCGAAATGCTTGTGCGGCGTGGCCGACACGACGTCGTTGGTTCTGGCCGTGGCGCGCTCAAAGGCGGCGTTGAAAGCCTTGAGGCTCGGCTCGATGCCCTTGCCGCCGCCGCGAATGGTGGCCTCGAACATCTCCCTGGCGAAGGGCAGCACGCCGGCAGCCGCCAGCGCCCCGAACATCGACGACGAGATGACGCTGCCGTTCTTTGCCGCCAGCGTTTCCATGTCGAAGGCGATGATGCGCTTGGCAGCGAAATCGGTGGCGTCGACGACGACCTCCGGATTGCCGATGCCATCGCCGGGCTTTTCCTTCTCGCCGACGGCAAGCGCGCGGTGGGTCGAGGCGATCAGCGTCGTGCGATCGGGCGTCACCAGGCCGCGCAGCACCGAGCGGCCGGCTTCCATCAGTTCAGCGGCGAGCACGATATCGACATCGCCCGGCGTCGGCATCAGCGCGAAGATCGGATGACGACCGTCGCGGGCCGGCAGCAGCTCGAGGTAATAGATGGTGGCGCCGGTGCGCTGGGCGACGCCGGGAACGGAGGTCGTCTGCGCCATCCAGCCCTGGCTTTCGGCGAGCCCGACGATCCAGTCGGCCAGCACCCCGCCGCCCTGCCCGCCCATGGCGAGAATGGCGACGGAAATCGGCTTGTCGGTCGACAGGCGGGGGGCGCCGTTGGCGGTCGCGGCAATCTGCTCGTTCATGGCCATCCCCTCAATCTGCAAAGACGATGCGGCGCGCCTTTTGGCGCGCCTGCAGCCAGCCGATGACCGCACCGCGCATGCGTGCCGCAAAGCGGTCCCAGCCGGTGGGATTGTGGATGATATCGGCCCGGTAGAACGACGGACAGAGGATGGCGGCCTCTGCCACTTCGCCGCAATTGCCGCAGCCGACGCAGCTGTTGTCGATGGCAGCCACTGGATCGTCCTTGAGCGGATCGTCGGTGTGCTTGACCGACAGCGACGGACAGCCGGAAAGGCGGATGCAGGCGTGATCGCCGGTGCAGACATCCTCGTCGACGCCGAACCGCTCCTTGACCATGCGCTTGCCGTCCTTGACAGCCTTGTTGAAGAGCGGCTTGATACGGCGCTGCTTGTTGAGCATGCATTCCGACGAGGCAACGATGATCTTCGGGCCGGGCTCCTTGGTCGTCAGTGCCTCGCGAAACGTGTCGCGCATCTTGGCGACGTCGTAGGTCCGATCGATCTGGCGGACCCAGGTGGCGCCGATGCCCTTCACGGCATTGACGATCGAGTTGTTGGTCTTGCGCCGCGGATTGTCGGCGCGCGACGAGAGGATATCCTGGCCGCCAGTGGCTGCCGAATAGAAATTGTCGACGACGAGAATGACGCCGTCCTGCTTGTTGAACACGGCGTTGCCGACAGAGGTGGCAAGCCCATTGTGCCAGAAGCCGCCATCGCCCATGACCGAGATCGAGCGCTTGTCCGCCTCGACATTGAACGCCGAGGCCGAGGCGGGTCCGAGACCATAGCCCATCGTCGTGCCGCCGATGTTGAAGGGCGGCAGGATCGAGAACAGGTGGCAGCCGATATCGGCGGCGACATGGTGCTCGCCGAGTTCCTGTTCCACCAGCTTCATCGCCGCAAAGATCGGCCGCTCCGGACAGCCGATGCAGAAACCGGCAGGCCTCGGCGGCACGACTTCGGCCAGCGCCTTGACCCTGGGATCGTTGAGAACGGGCAACGGATCCGGCAGCGGCGGCTGGTTGCCGAGCAGCACGCGGGCATGGGTCTCGAGGAACAGCTTGATGCCCTTCATCAGCACCTGCGTCGTGTACTCGCCCCCCAGCGGCAACGTATCCTTGCCGGCGATGCGGGTCTGGATGTCGCGACGGCGCAGGATGGTGTTGAGCGACTGCTCGATATACTCAGGCGCGCCCTCCTCAATCATCAGCACGGCCTTCTTGGTCGCACAGAATTCGGCCAGCTGGTCGTCGATCAGCGGATAGGCGACGTTGAGCACGTACATCGGCACCGAACAGTTGCCGTAGACATCGGCAAGACCAAGCTGCTGCAGCGAGCGCATCACGCCATTATACATGCCGCCCAACAGAATGAGGCCCACATCGCCCTCGCTGGGACCAAAATATTCGTTGAGCTTGCGGCTCTTGATAAACTCGACGGCGGCCGGCCAGCGCTGTTCGAGCTTCTGCTTCTCGTGGACGAAGGTGGCCGGCGGCAGCACGATGCGATTGACGTCGCGGATCGGATTTTCCAGCGCCTGGCGCAGTGTGTATTCCGGCCGCTTGTTGTTCTTCGCCTCGAACTGGCCGTGGACATGGCAGCTGCGGATGCCGACCTGCAGCATAACAGGTGTGTTGGAGGCCTCGGAGAGCTCGAAGCCCGTTTCCACGGCAGCGACGATAGATGGCAGATTAGGGCGCGGATTGAGCAGCCACATCTGCGACTTCATCGCATAGGCATGGCTGCGCTCCTGCATGATCGACGATCCCTCGCCATAGTCCTCGCCGATGATGATCAGCGCCCCGCCGGTGACACCGCCGGACGACAGGTTGGACAGCGCATCCGAGGCGACATTGGTGCCGGCCGTCGATTTCCATGTGACCGCGCCGCGCACGGGATACATGACGGAGGCGGACAGCATGGCGGCGGCAGCTGCTTCCGAGGCAGAGGTCTCGAAGTGGATGCCGAGGTCTTCCATGACGTCCTTGGCATCGGCCAGAACGTCCATCAGATGCGAGATCGGCGAGCCCTGGTAGCCGCCGACATAGGAGACGCCCGATTGCAGCAGCGCCTTGGTAATCGCGAGAATTCCCTCGCCACGGAAGGTGTCGCCTTCGCCCAGCTTCAGATCCTCGACTTCGCGGGCAAAAGACCGTTCCGCCATGTCATGTCCCCTTCGCCTTTTTCAGGCGTTATTCTCAATCATTTGCAAAAACATATTTCGAGCTTCGTCCGGCTGTCAATCAACAAAAGGCGTTCAGGCGATCACAATGAATGAGCGCGCAGCAAAACGATCGAAGCACAAGCAGCCTTAGCCGCCCAAATATGCAAACGCATATAATATACTCACCTTCGTATGACGCTCTCCAGGGCGGAGATCGGGCGGGCAAGACTGCAGCCGCAAATTTTCGACTGCGCCAGAGAATCCGCTTGCGGTTTCCAATAGATATTTTAGGATTAAAACATTCCGATAATAAATCGCCAGCGGCAGGCCGGCCACATGTCTTCTTGCCGCTGAACAGGGGAACGGAGTGAACATGGACAAGCTGACACGGCGCCAGGCGTTGAGCCTTGGTGCGGCGACTTTCATTACGGGCATTCTCGCCGGCCGGACGGTCGTCGAGGCGGCCGATGCCAACACTTTGACGATCGCCTTCAACGTCAATCTGCCGGCCTTCGATCCGACCACCGGACCGTCCGCCGTCAACCCGACGATCCAGGCGATCTACCGCTCGATCTTCGACCAGTTCGTCGGCCAGGGCCCGGACTTGAAGTTCCAGCCGGGGCTTCTCACCAAGTGGGGCTGGAACGACGACAAGACCAAGGTCTGGATGGATGTCCGCGAGGGCGTCACCTGGCATGACGGCTCGAAATTCACCCCGGAGGACGTCGTCTGGTCGCTCGACCGCGCCGGCGACCAGAAGGGCGGCAACCCGATCTCGTTCATCTGGTCGACCGCCACCAACTACAAGATCGAGGGCAACCGGATCACCGGCGACGTCGTGCGCTACGAGCCCACCTATTTCATGTGGATGGCGTTCCTCACCGGCTATGTCCTGCCGAAGGACTACTACACCAAGGTCGGCGCCGAGGGCTTCGAGAAGAAGCCGATCGGCACCGGCCCCTACATGGTCGATGCCTACGAGGGCAATTCCTTCCTGCGCCTGAAGGCCAACCCGAACTATTTCGGTGGCAAGCCTGCCTTCGAGACGGTCATCTACAAGTTCGTGCCGGATACGACCAGCCGCGTCGCCGAAATCGAATCCGGCTCTTCCGACGTCACGCTCGAAGTCCCCTACGAGGATTTCGACCGTCTCAAGAAGAAAAAGGGCCTCGACGGCGTCGCCACCCCGGTCTCCGACATCGGCATGATCTTCATTTCCAATGTCGGCCCGATGCTCGACAAGAATGTTCGCCTTGCCGCCAACATGGCGATCGACAAGGAAGCCATCATCAAGCGTTTGCTGCGCGGCTACGGCAAGCCTCTGTCGACGCTCGAAGCGACGGAATACTCGGCCTACGATGCCTCGATCAAGACGGTCTACGATACCGAAGGCGCCAAGAAGCTGCTGGCGGCCAGCGGCTTTTCGCCGGAAAAGCCCGTCAAGTTCGCCATCAAGACCACCCGCGGCTTCAAGCCGAAGGACTACGAGATGATCCAGGCGATCGTCGGCATGTGGCGCAAGGTCGGCATCGAGGCAGAGATCGAGGTCTACGAGATCGCCAAGCACTACGAGCTGCGCGCCGCCCATCAGCTCGGCCCTGCCGCCTTCTACAACTGGGGCAATGCCATTGGCGACCCCACCACCTCGACCGGCTTTGCGATGTACAGCAAGTCGCCCCATTCGGGCTGGAAGACGGACGATGTCGACAACCTCATCAACCCGCTCTGGGGCGAGAAGGACGAGGCCAAGCGCATCGCCGGCTGGAAGGCGGTCGACAAGTATATTGCCGAGGAGGGCTACGTCATCCCGCTGCTGCAATATGCCCAGCCGATCCTCTACAAGTCGAGCGTCAAGGTCACCCCGAACGTCTCGGGTGCCCTGCAGGCGTCGATGGTGGCGAAGGCCTGAGCGCAAGCCGCCGACTGATCTCCCCCCTTGTGGGGGAGATGTCAGCAAAGCTGACAGAGGGGGGCGGCCGCCACGCACTTCAAGTGTGACGAGTAACAGGCGTGCCTTGTCCCGGACACCCGGAGCCCCCTCTCAGCCCTTCCGGTCATCTCCCGCCAGCGGGGAGGAGAATTCCTCTTCAATGGCAAATTCAGCCTTAATCGATCGAGCGGGCAACGACATGAACCTGTGGCGGCACCAGACCATCCCCCCTCATTCCTGTGCTTGTCACAGGAATCCAGTGCGCCCAAGTCCTTGGG
>CAZZZI010000291.1:0-6010 GCA_964658415.1 uncultured Sphingomonas sp.
TCGCGGCAGGTGTCGGTTGCCGACCACATCGTGCTCACCAAGACCGATCTCGCCTCGGCGTCGCAGGCTGACAGCGCGATTGCCGCTGTTCGCGCGCTCAATCCGGACGCCCGGATACAGCATGCCGCAGATGCCGGCTTCGACCTGATGCTTCTCACCGCCGATGATGCCGCTGGCGGCGAGACAAGTCTGTTCCGCTGCGACGAGCCGATGGTCTCCGACCGTTCGAGCCACACGGGGACGATCCGCTCCTTCGTGCTCGAGACGGAGACGATCGTCGACTGGACCGCATTCGGGATCTGGCTGACCATGCTGCTCAATCGCCACGGTGACAGGATCCTCCGGGTCAAGGGCATCCTCGATATCGCGGGCGAGCCGCGGCCGGTCGCCATCCACGGCGTCCAGTATCTCGTTCACCCGCCGACCCACATGACCGCCTGGCCATCCGAGACCAGGCGCTCGGCCATCGTCTTCATCGTCGACGGCCTCGAGCCTGATCTGATCGTCCGCTCCTTCCACGCCTTCAATGGGCTCGGATGACGACTGCCCCTCAAAAAGGCCGGCCTGGCATGCATGGTCGAGCCCAAGCCCTTGAACCGCGGCGGGCGCTGCCTCATATCATCAACAACCCATGGTCCGGGCCCCTCTGGCAGTCGCTTCCGGCGCGTCTGTGATGTCGGACCCTCCCGACAGACGATGCCGGACTGTGACTGAGGGCTATGTTTCCACCAAAATCGCACCCTGCAGGCCCGTTGCGTGACGGACCCAAGACCGCTGCCGACCGCGCTGCGTCCCCAATGATGACAAGCTTCGACTGGCAGACATCCGTTCGACCGATTGGGCCGTAAGGCTAAAGGGGTCTCCTGGCGCGACTGAAATGGTGGGGAACGTTATGAACAAGTTTGCACTCGCTGCATTGGCGGTTGTCGCCGTCGCAGCAGTCGGTGGGGCGGCAATCCATTGGCGATGGATTGAGGCGCCGTCCGGTCTCGGCTTTATCCAGCGATCGGAAACCAAACCCGTCGCCCGCGCGGCAGCGCCGGTCGCCGTGGAAGTGGCAAGAACAAAACAGGTGATGTCGACCAGCGACATCAGCGCGATTGGTACGCTGCAGTCAGGCGAATCCGTCCAGCTCGCGCCTGAAATTGCGGGGCGTATCGTCGACATCAAATTCGAGGAAGGCAAGCCGGTCAAAGCCGGCGACGTGCTCGTTCGACTTGACGACACATTGGCCAAGGCGGCCGAAGAGGAAATCAAGGTTCGCCTCGACCTTGCAACAAGCAGCTACGACCGTGCCCGGCGTCTCGCCGGTACGGGAAGCGGCACCGGCCGCGAACTCGACGTGGCGCTCGCCGAACGCAGCACGGCCGAAGCCCTGCTGAACTCGCAGCACGCCCAGCTTGCCAAGCTCGATATCCTGGCGCCTTTCAGCGGGATCGTCGGGCTGCGCCGCGTGTCGGCTGGCAGCTATGTCGGTGCCGGCACGACGCTGGTCAATCTCGAAAAGATCGATGTGCTCAAGGTCGATTTCAAGATCCCGGAGGCAAACCTGCAGAAGATCCGCGTCGGCCAGACCGTCGAAGTCGCCGTCGATGCCATCCCCGGCCGGCAATTCGGGGGCACAATCTATGCCATCGATCCCATGCTCGATGTCAACGGGCGGGCGATCAGTATCAGGGCGACCATTGCGAATGCCGACCTTGCCTTGCGGCCGGGCCTTTTTGCGCGCGTCGTCGTGAAGGGACTCGAGGAACGCCAGGTTGTCGCGGTGCCGGAGGCGGCCATCGTGGCGCGCGGCCAGGAGCGCTTCGTCTGGACCGTGGTCGACGGCAAGGCCCAGGAAACCAAGGTTAAGCTCGGCGAACGTCGGGCGGGCACGGTCGAACTCGAAGGCGTTGCCGGAGGAGTGACCGTCGTCACCGCTGGACACAATCGCCTGCGCAACGGCGCGGTCGTCGATATCGTCGAGACCGGTCCCCCCGAGCCGGCGACATGAGGAGAGACTGATGGGTTTTTCCGAGCTGTGCATCCGCCGCCCGGTCTTTGCGACCGTCCTCAGCCTGCTGATGCTGCTTGTCGGTGCCGTTTCCTACGACCGGCTGGCGGTGCGCGAATATCCCAGCATCGACGAACCCGTGGTGTCCGTCGTCACTTCCTATCCCGGCGCGTCCGCGAGCATCATCGAAAGCCAGGTCACGCAGATCCTCGAGGGCTCGATTGCCGGTATCGAGGGCATCGACGTGCTGGAATCCACCAGCCGTTCGGAATCCAGCCGGATCACCGTTCGCTTCCGCCTGGAGATCGCGCCCGACGTGGCGGCAAGCGATGTCCGCGACCGTGTGAGCCGCGTGCGCCAGAGGCTTCCGGACGAAATCACCGAGCCGGTCATTTCCAAGGTCGAGGCCGACGCCCAGCCGGTGGTCTTCGTGGTGTTTCGCAGCGACCGCATAAGCCCGCTCGAACTGACGGATTATGTCGACCGCAACGTCGTCGATCGCTTCAAGAACGTCACGGGTGTTGCCGACGTGCAGATCTACGGCGAGCGACGCTATGCCATGCGGATCTGGATCGACCGCCAGAGGCTTGCTGCTCTCGGTCTGACGGTGCAGGAAATCGAGGACTCGCTGCGGGCGCAGAACGTCGAGATTCCCGCCGGCCGGTTGGAGAGCAACGACCGGGAATTCACGGTTCTGTCCAAGTCGGCCATCGGCACGGTCGGCGAGTTCGAGAATATCGTCGTCAAGCGCGGCAACGGCCTGCTGGTCCGCCTGAAGGAGGTTGCCCGGGTGGAACTCGGGGCGGCGGACGAGCGGCGAGCGGGCCGTTTCAACGGCGAAAATGCCATCGTCGTCGGCATCATCAAGCAGGCGGTCGCCAATCCGCTCGATGTCTCCGCCGGCATCAATGCCATCCTGCCCGATATCAACGCCAATCTGCCGGAGGGCATGACCGGCGCTGTCGGCAACGACAATTCGGTGTTCATCGACCGGGCGCTGGGGGCCGTCTACACGACGATCGTCGAGGCCATCGTGCTGGTGCTGATCGTCATTGTCATTTTCCTGCGCTCCTGGCGCGCATCGATCATTCCGATCGTCACCATTCCGATTTCGCTGATCGCCACCTTCGCTATCATGTATGCGCTCGGTTTCAGCGTGAACACCCTGACGCTGCTCGCCATCGTGCTTGCCATCGGGCTAGTGGTGGACGATGCGATTGTCGTGCTCGAGAACATTTTCCGCCATATCGAGGATGGCATGGCGCCGATACCGGCGGCGATCAAGGGAACGCGGGAAATCGGCTTTGCGGTGATCGCGATGACGCTGACGCTCGCCGCCGTCTATGCGCCCGTCGCCTTTGCCACCGGCCGGACGGGCAAGCTGTTCCTCGAGTTTTCGCTGACGCTTGCAAGCGCGGTCATCGTCTCCGGCTTCGTCGCCCTGACGCTCACGCCGATGATGTGCTCGCGGCTGCTCAGGCACGAGGCAGCGCCGGGACGGATCTCGTCTTTCATCGAGCGGGGCCTGAGTGGCCTCGAAAGCGGCTATCGCCGCCTGCTGACCGCATCGCTCGGCAGGCGCGGCCTCGTTGCCGTCGCGGCGCTCATCGTCGCCGCCAGCAGCGCTTTCCTCTATCTGAGTCTCCCGCAGGAGCTGGCACCGGTGGAGGATCGCGGCATCATCCGCGTGGTCGGCACGGCGCCTGAGGGCTCGACGCTTGCCTATACCGAGCGCTACTCCAAGCAGGTGGAGGCGCTGCTGAAGCCGATCGCCGAAGTCGGCAGCGTCCAGACGATCAACGGCATGCCTGAAGTCAACCGGTTCCAGGTCATCGGGCGTCTCATCGATTGGGACGCGCGCGACCGCCGCCAGCAGGAACTGGTGGCGGAGCTGCTGCCGGCGCTCCGCCGTATCGCCGGCGTCAACGCCTTCGCCAGCAATCCCCCCTCGCTCGGCACCTCGAACAATGCCCGCCCGATCGAGTTCGTCCTGCAGAGTTCCGGCACCTACGAGGAGCTCGATCAGGTGGCGCGCCGTTTCATGGAGCGGATCTCCGAATTTCCGGGTCTTACCAACGTCGATAGCGACCTGAAGCTCAACAAGCCGGAAATGACCGTCAACATCGATCGGGAAAAGGCGTCGGACCTCGGCATCGACATCTCGGTGATCGGCAGGACGCTCGAAACCTTGCTCGGCGGCCGGCAGGTGACGCGGTTCGAGAATGACGGCGAGCAGTACGATGTCTATGTCCAGCTCGCAGCCGAGGACCGCACCTCGCCCTCGACGCTCTCGACGATCTTCCTGAAGTCGCCGCAGGGCGAGATGGTGCAATTGTCGAACCTCGTCGGCGTCAAGGAAACCGTCGCGCCGCAGGAGCTGAAGCGTTTCAACCAGTTGCGGTCGGTGACCGTGTCGGCGAACCTTGCCGCCGGCGTATCGACCGGCGAGGCGCTTGCCTTCATGGAGACGGCAGCCAGGGAAGTGCTGCCGGACACCGTGCAGACGGACGTCGCAGGCCCCAGCCGCGAATTCCGGGCATCCGGCCAGAGCCTGCTGGTGGTGTTCGTCCTTGCGCTCGGTTTCATCTACCTGGTGCTCGCAGCCCAGTTCGAGAGCTTCCGAGATCCGCTGATCATCATGGTGACGGTACCGCTGTCGATGACCGGTGCGCTGGCCGCGCTTTCCCTCGGCGGAGGCTCGCTGAACGTCTATTCGCAGATCGGGCTCGTCACCCTCGTCGGGCTCATTACCAAGCACGGCATTCTGATCGTCGAATTCGCCAACCAGAGGCAGGAGGCTGGCCATGAGCGGATCGCGGCTGTCATCGACGCTGCAGTCATGCGCCTGCGACCGATCCTGATGACGACGGGCGCCATGGTCCTGGGCGCCGTGCCGCTCGCCATTGCCGAAGGGGCCGGCGCCGAAAGCCGGCACCAGATCGGATACGTGATCTGCGGCGGCATGACGCTCGGGACGCTGTTGACGCTGTTCGTCGTGCCGATGGTGTACACCGTGGCTGGCCGTCGAATGTCGAAGGAATCGACGCCGCCCGTCCCCGCCGCCGGTGACCCGGGTTCAGCAGGATCGACAAGTCCAGCATGAGCGGCGGCTGATGCGCGGTAACATCGGCCAGGCTAGCTGATCCGCGAGAGAGGTCCGGCTAGTCTTCCGATGTATCGTCTTCCGCGATTTTGCGGAGCAGGAACAGCAACGCGACGCGCTCGGCCGGATTGAGGCGGGCCATCGTCTTTTCGCTGATCTGGTGCGCCTGGGGATACATGGTCTGCAGCAGCGCCTCGCCCTTCGGCAGAATGGAGATGATCACCTTGCGGCCGTCGGCCTCGTCCTTGGAAAGCTCGACCAGTCCCCTCGCCTTCAGCCGGTCCACGATGCCGCGGATGGTCGCCTGGTCGACGGAGGTCGCCTTGACGAGTTCCACCTGCGAACTCGGCCCGAGATCGCGCAGCGCGCACAGGGTGACGAACTGCACCGATGTCAGATCCGGATCGATCGTGCCGTCCTGGAAAATCGAAAGGTGCCGCTGATAGGCCTTGCGCAGGAGATGGCCGACCTGCTCGGTCACCTTGTATTCCGCGCCGGACTGGGTCGCATCTTGCGACGGATTATTGCTTTTCTTACTCATATCACCGGCAGGCCTCTGTTTGGCGGCAGTCCTATACGATCCGTTCCGAGCCGAACATCCCGAAGCTTGGCCACCTCACCTTTTGTCCCGCGCGTTCCGCCCTATCCTCGCGAGCCGGGGATAGGGCGGCCGTCGCTATCCTACTTCCGGCTATACTGCATTTCCTTCACCGCGATGTCGCCGTTCAGCACCATCGGTTCGTCGTCCAGGAACAGCGAGCAACCGCGCATCGGGATATCCAGGTGGCAGGCAGTGTCGTTCGGACCGCCAAGCTCGTTGTTCGGGCCCGTGGAGAACATGACGTTGCCATAGAACGAGCGGGCTTCCATGCCCATGCCACCCGGGAATTCGCCAGGCACCATGCGATGCC
>CAZZZI010000292.1:0-6007 GCA_964658415.1 uncultured Sphingomonas sp.
CTGAGGGTCACGACGCCGTCCTTTGCCGTCACGCCGATATGGGCGGCTTCGACACTCGGCTCCCAGGTCAGTTCTTCCGTAACGGCCCGTTGCAGTTGATTGTCGTTTAGCATGATCGTCTCCATTCGCGGTGCAGGGCCGGACCGGACGCTGCTGCGCCTTTTGAACGACCTTGCCAACGGGATCGCAGACAGGGCAGGATGCCGCGTCGATGCCGTCCCATTGCAACCGACGATAGAAGCGGATCGCGAGGCCGAACAGGTTCGGAAAATACCCATCGTCGAACACCGCGAGGCCGCCGCATCCGGTTCACAGACCCCCGTGCAGGCCTGGTGGAGAAATCGACATTCCGGAGTTCGGATCGACCCAGGTGAGTTCGTCGAGCACGGACGTCACACCCGGCACGTTCTCCGCAGCAACCCGGGCCGCCGTTCTTTCCCGCTCGTCGAAGATGACGCCACCGAGGGTCGCGACACCCGATTTGACCGCGACACGGATGCTGCCGTTGAAGCTCCAGGAACAGCGGCGGAGTTCCGTGGCGATCGCATACTGCAGATTTCCGTCGGTCGCTGCGCCCGTGTCGACGGGAAGCCTTGCTGCCAACGCCCTCAACAGATCCGACCTACTGACGATACCGACGATCCTGCCGTCGTCGACGACCGGAACTCTCTTGATGCGGCGGTCGATCATCTCGGAAACGATGTCGTTGAGCTCGGCGTCCGGGCGGGTGGACCAGACATGGGTCGACATAATTTCCTCGACCTTCCTGCCATGCGAATGCACGTATTCGTCTGCGGCCTTTCCGGCGCTGACGAGGAATTCGAGCCAACGCGACCGCTTTTTCTCGGTTTCCAGCTCGCCGCGACGCAAGAAATCCCCCTCGGTAATCATCCCGATCAGCGACCCGTCGGGAAGACAGACGGGCAGACCGCTGAAACCACGGGCGAGCATCAACTCGACCGCCTCGCCAATCGAAGCCGACGAGCTGATCGTCACTGCCGGGGTGCTCATGATATCTCGTGCGAACATGGTGGAACTCCTCATGGATGGGGGGGAAGGACGGCGGTTGATCCGTCGCGCCGCGCGCGCTCATCCATGGACACCACCGATTGCGGCGAAGGGCTGCACCGATGACCGCCCGGAGCCGTCGAAGCCACCCGATCGAGGGACCGGGTGGCGGCTTGCGCGCTTTTCTCGAACGGAGCCGCTCAGACGGTTTCGCCGTCGACAGGAGCGGAGACCGCTTCGCTCGCGGAATGCACCGTCAGCGCGGACAGATTGCCGTCTTGCAGGATTTTCTTTGCACGGGCGACTTCTTCTGCCGCACCGTGGGCCATCACCAGGAAACCGTCGGCCTTGATGGCGGTCTCGTAGTCGATGATGCTGTCCCTCGGAATCCCCAGCCCGTACAGCGCTGCGGCAAGGCCGCCCATGCCGCCGACGACAACGGCGCCTTCCATGGCAGCCACGATGGTTGCCGCTAGCGAGCCGAGAACGATGACGTGCCCCACGATTGGGATCGTCAGAACGGCGCCGCCGAGAAACAGCCCCCAGAAGCCTCCCCAGAAGGCACCGCGGGAGCCCCAGAGCTTGATGCGGTCGCCGGCATTGTAGAAGCCCAGCACCTTCTCCTCGGTATGGTAGCCCTTGCCGACCACACTGAGGTTCTTCATCTCGAAGCCGGCATCGGTCAGGTTCTTGATCGCCCTTTCGGCAGCTTGATGGTCTGGAAAGACGGCGATCACTGTATCGGACTTGTTCACTGGATTTTCCTTGCAAAATTTGGCGCGAAATTCGGCGCTGCCCTGGTGGCGACCCGCTGCACTCGTCAGGTCGTGGCAACGATAAGGGCGGAACAACCGCGATGTGAGGATCGGAATTTACCTACGGACGACGGGGCCGAGCCCCGCCTCTTCCAGGCATCCCATCATCGACGACGGCCATGGCTGGCTTGGCTGCAGGACCGCGCAAACGTCGGGCCGCCCGCCCACCCTTGAGTAATTTCCGAAGCTACTGCCGGCTCGGCTGCCCGGCCTATCATGGCCCCAACGCCGGGTGCCGGCGGTCCAGCGCTTGCAAAGCGATCAACTAGGGAGGAAGGTTTGGCAATGGCGGTCAGGGAAATGTCGGAGCATGAGTGCTTGAGCTGCCTCTCGACGGAACGCTTCGGGCATCTCGTCTGCGTCAAGGACGGGCTGCCCTACATCGTGCCTGTGAACTATGCATACGGGCGCGAGAAGCTCTACGTGTTCTCGCTGCCCGGCCAGAAGATCGACTGGCTCCGAAACAATCCGAACGCCTGTTTCCAGGTCGGAGAAATGCGCGACAACCAGTATTGGCGAAGCGTTCTGGTTCGCGGCATGTACAACGAACTGCCTGATAACGACAGGCACCGGGCAGAGCGAATGCATGCCTGGGACTTGCTGCAGGAACGGCGCATCTGGTGGGAACCGGGTGGCTTCAAGCCTGACAGCGCCTCCGAAGATGCGACTGCGACCATATTCTTCGGCATCACGGTCAACGACGTCACCGGCCGTCAGTTCTTTTGACGCCATCGACCGCACGCACTGCCTGAACCCATTCGCCCGAAAGCCGCTCGAAGGATGATGCAGAGATGAAGACAAGCGCGCCATCGGTTTCGTCCCCCGCTTCCGGACGACCTTTCTGGACGGCGACGCCGGAGGCGCTTTGCGCCGAGCTTCATTGCGGCATCGCTGGTCTTTCTGCGGCCGATGCGGCGGCACGGCTGCTCGAGTTCGGCCATAACAGCGACGTCGAAAGGAAGCGTGAAACGCTGTTCAGAACGATCGTCCGGCGCCTGCTCGAGCCCCTGTCGCTGATCCTGTTTGGCGCCGGGGTCGTATCGGTCGCGACGGGCGACGTCCCTGGCGGGCTCATCATCGTCGCCATACTGGCCCTTTCCATCGGTCTCGATACGCTGCAGGAGGGCAATGCGGTCAAAGCGGCCGACGTGCTTCGACGATCGGTGGCACTGAAGGGCGAGGTCAAGCGCGACGGAGGCTTCGTCCAGGTCAATGTCGACATGGTCGTCCCCGGCGACATCATCCGGGTGCGGGCCGGCGACATCGTGCCGGCGGATGGCCTGATCATCGACGCCCAGGCCTTCACGGCCAACGAATCCGCCCTGACGGGCGAACCCTTCCCCGTCGAAAAGCGTGTCGGCACGATCGTCGCAACAACGGCATCGGAAGCATCGAATGCGCTTTTCCGTGGCTCCGTCGCCCAGACGGGCGAGGCAATCGCGCTGGTGGTCGGCACGGGTCGCGCAACGGTCTTCGGCGAGGCGGCGGCAGCGCTCGGCCAGGACCAAACGCCGTCGCCATTCCAGCAGGATCTGCGCCAATATGGTCTTGTCGTTGCGCGGCTGACGCTCGCACTCGTCATCATCGTTCTCACCGCCCGGCTGCTGCTCGGGCAGCCCATCCTCGGCTCGCTGCTGTTCGCGGTGGCACTGGCGGTCGGGCTGACGCCCGAACTGCTGCCGATGATCACCACCGTGACATTGGCGCGCGGGGCGATCCGCATGGCCGCGCGCAAGGTGATCGTCAAGCGGCTTGCGTCGATCCACGATCTCGGTGCCATGTCGGTTCTCTGTACGGACAAGACAGGCACGCTCACCTCGGCGCAGATCGTGCTGGCCAGCAGCCTGCGCGCCGATGGCGCGGAGGATCCACGGCCGTCGCGGCTGGCGGCCATCGCAGCCGATCTCGGAGGCGATCGCGGTTCTCTCGATACCGCGCTGATGGACGCAAGCAAGACCGCTAGTACAGGCTGGACGCTTCTGGGGCGTCATGCTTTCGATTTCTCCCGCCGGCTCGGATCGGTGCTGGCGGCAGGCGACGAAGGGCCGCTCTTGATCGCCAAGGGCGCGCCCGAGGAGGTGCTGAGATTGTGCTCCTCGCAGCGCGGGGCGGACGGTATTTCCGAGATGGGCGAGACGGAGAGAGCGTCGGCGCTTGAGCGCGTACACCTGCTCGCGAGCGATGGGCTGCGCGCGATTGCGGTGGCCAGTCGCCCCTGGCAGGGTCCCGGTCGGGATCTCGACACAAGCGATGAGGTCGGGCTGGTCTTCGAAGGCCTGTGTGCCTTTGCCGATCCGCCGAAGCCAACGGCCAAGGCGGCCATCGCGCGGCTTGCCGCATCCGGCATAGCGCTGAAGATTCTCTCGGGCGACGACCCCGTCGTCGTCAGGCGCCTGGCGGGACTGGTCGGACTGCGGGCCGATACGGTGCTCTCCGGCGCCGATATCGCCGACATGAGCGACGATGCTCTGGCGGTGCAGGTCCGCTCCACCGATGCCTTCGGCCGTCTCGCACCCGATCAGAAATCCCGCATCGTGCGGGCCCTGCAATCGAGCGGGCTCGTCGTCGGCTTCATGGGCGACGGCATCAACGACGCGCCGGCCTTGAAGATCGCCGATGTCGGACTTTCGGTGGATGGGGCCACGGGGGTCGCACAGGCCGCGGCCGACATGATCCTGATGGCCTCCGACCTCGAGGTGGTGGCAGACGGCGTCGAGGAAGGGCGGCGGACATTCGTCAACATCCTCAAATATATCCGGATGGGCGCCAGCTCCAATTTCGGCAACATGCTGTCGATGGCGACGGCTTCCCTGGCCCTGCCCTTCCTGCCGATGCTGCCCATCCAGATCCTGCTCAACAACCTGCTCTACGATTTGTCTGAAGTGGGCATTCCCTTCGACGATGTGCGCAGGCAGGCGATGGCAAGGCCCCAGATCTGGGACATGAGGGGACTGATCCGGTTTGCCGCGGTCATGGGACCGCTGTCCTCGCTGTTCGACATCCTCACCTTCGCGACGCTGCTCCTCATCGTCAAGGCGACGCCCGAGCAGTTCCAGACGGCATGGTTTCTGGAATCGATGGCAACGCAAATTCTGGTCATCTTCATCATCAGGACGAACGGCCGGCCTTGGGCGGATCTGCCGCGGCCCGCACTCGCCGCCTCCGCTCTCCTCGCGCTCGCGACGGCCATGGCGCTGCCCTTCACGCCGCTCGGAGCATGGTTCGGCTTCGTCATCCCGTCGCCATCGGCCATCGCCGTCATCTTCGGCATCGTGCCGGCCTACCTGATCGCGGCGGAAGCGCTGAAACCCTGGGCGATCAAGACGAGCCTCTAGCCTCTCCTGCCCTTACCGCCGCAGGGGCTAGGTACTTTCCGAACCTCGCCGCCCGCCAATGCCGGTTGGTATGATCGCCGCTGTCATCGCGCTCAAATCCGGGCCAGACGCACAAGGTTGGGCCTAGGAATGACGACGATCAAGAAGCCATGGGCGATCGCACTCGCTGTCGCCGTATTGGCCATTCTGGGGCTTGTTGCCTGGTATGAGCTGAAGCCCAAGGGCTTGCCCGACGGCATCGCCAGCGGCAACGGGCGCATCGAAGCGACGGAGATCGATGTGTCCGCCCGGATCGCGGGCCGCATTCAGGATATCCTCGTCGACGAGGGAGCCTTCGTCACGGCCGGCCAGGTGGTCGCCAATATGGATACGCTCCAGACAAGGGCGCAGCGGCGGGAGGCCGAGGCGCAGCTGCAGCGCGCCATCATCGGCATCGACACCGCCGGCAGCCAGGTCATCCAGCGCCAGGCGGAGATGGAAGCGGCCATGGCGGTCATCGCGCAACGCAATGCGGAACTCGATGCCGCCACCCGACGCCTTGCCCGCTCCGAGCAACTGTCGGTCAACGGGACGGTCTCTGCCCAGATGCTGGATGACGATCGGGCAACGATGCACGCCGCCACCGCGACCGTGGCCGTGGCTAAGGCACAGCTCGCCGCCGCGCAAGCCGCGATCGGCACAGCGGCTTCGGCCGTGATCGATGCCAAGGCCTCGGTCGCCGCAAGCCGCGCCACCGTCGAACGGATCGATGCCGATATCGACGACAGCGCGCTGAAGTCGCCGCGCGAAAGCCGCGTCCAGTACCGCGTTGCTCAACCCGGCGAAGTCCTTGCCGCCGGCGGCAAGGTT
>CAZZZI010000293.1:0-5944 GCA_964658415.1 uncultured Sphingomonas sp.
GGTGCAGCGCAAAATCGGCCTCGCTGGTGGGGACGCCGGCATCGAGACAGTCGCGCACGGCATGATGGCGCTCGAAGATTGCCTCCTCTTGCGCGGGCGAGCGACGCAGCGCGGCTAGCCCTGCGGCCTCGACTTCCACGGCCGTGCGGAGCTCCAGGAGCTCGATAACCGACGAAACACGGGCTTGATCGAGGTTACCGAAGGCGGGTATCTGCGCCGCAGGCGGCTCGAGCACGAACACACCCGCGCCCTGCTGCGCCTCGACCAGCCGGTCGGCACGTAGGGCGGCGATGGCCTCGCGCACGACGGTGCGGCTGACGCCATGGGCCTCTGTCAGTTGCGCCTCGCTCGGCAGCTTGGTGCCCGGCGGAAACTGCCCGGCGACGATCGCCCGGCGGAGGGTGTCGCTGAGGCGCGCGACCAGCGTCTGCGATTTTCCTTCGGGCTGTGACTTCGGCTGCATGGCCACGACGGCGTTTCCCCTGGACTTTTGGCTGCAAGACATGTGCTGTGCGGATTTGTATATCAAGTCGCCGGCATAAGCCATGGTGGGACGCGCCGTTGACGCAAATCCGTCAACATGTATGATGAGTTGGGAAGTCGGATTGCATGGGAGGACGGACTTTGAAGCGATTGCTGGTGACCGGTGCGGCCGGAGGACTGGGCCGCGCGATGTTGGAGCGGCTGAAGCCAATGGCGGATGTGCTGAGGCTATCGGATATCGTCGACCTCGGCGAAGCGGCTGCCGGCGAGGAACGGGTGACCTGCGATCTCGGCGACGCCGAGGCTGTCCACCGTCTGGTCGAGGGTTGCGACGGCATTCTGCATCTCGGCGGCATTTCCGTCGAAGACAAGTTTTCGAAGATCCTGAATGCCAATCTGCTCGGGCTCTACAATCTCTATGAGGCTGCGCGGGCCCACGGGCAGCCGCGTATCCTGTTTGCGAGTTCGAACCACACCGTCGGCTTCTACCGGCAGGATCAGCACATCGACAGCGAAGCACCGATGCGTCCCGACGGGCTATACGGGGTCTCGAAATGTTTCGGCGAGGCGCTGGCGCGCATGTATTTCGATAAATTCGGCCAAGAAACTGCCCTCGTCCGGATCGGCAGCTGCATGGAAAAGCCGTCCAATCACCGGATGCTGTCCACCTGGATGTCCTATGACGACTTCGCCAGCCTGATCGACTGCGTCTTTCGCGCGCCGATGCTGGGCTGCCCGATCATCTGGGGTGTGTCGGACAACGACAGCCGCTGGTGGGACAATTCGGCGGCATCCTTCCTCGGCTGGCGCCCGAAGGACAATGCGGAGCGTTTCCGTGCCGAGCTGGAGGCTGTTGTCGCTCGTCCGGATCCCGGCGCACCGCTGGCCGTCTACCAGGGCGGGCAGTTCACCCAGGATCGGATCTTCGCAGAGGACTGACGCGGTGACGCCTGCGGAACGGCAGGCCGCAGGCCCGCGCTTCGAGCCGCACCCGCTGCGCGGTTGACAAGATTTGTGCAGGCTTTCATCATCTGCCTGTCCGGGCGAGGGAGAGGTCGATGCGGCGACACGTATTCTGGCGTTACTGTCTCTGCACGGCGTCCGTATTTCTCATTCCGGCGGTGCTCTATTGGGTCGATAGCACCATGCCGGCCGCCGATCTGCTGAAGATCGGGATTCTGGTTGCTATCTTGATGCTGGCGATGAGGGGGCTGGCCAGTTTCTATCCGCCGGCGAATTTGCGTGGCAGATCCCTCGGCCGAAGTGCGGAATACGCCGTCCTCCAGGGGTTGGTATTTTCGGCATTCATGGTGTTGTTGACAGGCATCAGATCGCCGGCGCTGCACGACAGCCTTTCCTCGATCGCTCTTCAGTTCGGTGTCGGCACCGCTGTCGTGGCCATCGGGACGATTGCGGTAGGGTTTTACGCGCAGAAGCTTCGTCGAGACCCTTGATCGAGAGCTGGCGTCCCTAGGATCTTCGTCTACCGAAATCCCGCCTTGCCGCCAGCGGCACGCGCCTGGCATCCCAAATACTTATAGCTTTTTTATATGCGCCGCCGCGATCCCGTCTCGAACCTTTATGGGCATCGGGTCCATATCATGGTGGCGGGAAACGCGTGTTTCCTTGCCGGACGAGAGCCCTGCGGCTCCCCGTTTTCTCGACAAACTGGAAGGACATGCACGCGATGGATATCGCCATGCTTGGCATCGTCATCATCTTTTTCGGGCTTTGCTTTGCCTACGCCAAAGCCTGCGACCGTCTCTAGGAGGAGAACCCCATGCTGTTCGACTACATCTTGAGCGGTGCGGTGACCGTCTTCCTGACGGTCTATCTCACCTATGCCCTCATTCGCCCCGAGCGCTTCTGATCCGCCCGGCGCCGGGACCTGAAAGATAAACCAATGACCCTCAACGGATGGCTTCAGATCCTGCTTTTTTGCGGGATCGTAATCGTGCTCGTCAAACCGCTCGGCGGTTACATGACCCGCGTCTTTGCGGGCGAGCGCACCTACCTCTCCATCGTGCTTGGCCCTGTCGAGCGCGGAGTTTACCGGCTTGCCGGCACCAGCGAGCGCGAAGACCAGCACTGGACTTCCTATGCGTTCTCGCTGCTGATGTTCAACCTCCTCGGCGTTGTCGTGCTCTACGCATTGCAGCGCTTCCAGGCCGTCCTGCCGTATAATCCGGCCGGCATGGCCGCCGTGCCCGCCGATCTGTCGTTCAATACCGCCACCAGCTTTGTCAGCAACACCAACTGGCAGAACTACGGCGGCGAAAGCACGATGTCGTACCTGACGCAGATGGCCGGCCTCACGGTCCAGAACTTTGTCTCTGCGGCAACCGGCATGGCTATCGCCATCGGTCTCATCAGGGGATTTTCGCGGGCATCGGGCAAAGCCATCGGTAATTTCTGGGTCGATATGACCCGGGCGACCTTCTATGTCCTGCTGCCGATCTGCATCGTCATGACGCTCGTCTTCGTCTATCTCGGTGTGCCGCAGACGCTCGGACCCTATGTGACCGCGACGACGCTGGAGGGCGCGCAGCAGACCATCGCGGTCGGCCCCGTCGCCTCGCAGCTTGCCATCAAGATGCTCGGCACCAACGGCGGCGGCTTCTTCAATGCCAACTCCGCCCATCCCTTCGAAAACCCGGATGCGATCTCCAACCTGATCCAGATGGTGGCGATCTTTGCCATCGGCGCTGCCTTCACCAATGTCTTCGGGCGGATGGTCGGCAATCAACGCCAGGGCTGGGCAATCCTCGCCACGATGGGCATCCTATTCGTTGTCGGCGTCGGCGTGACCTACTGGGCCGAAGCGGCCGGCAATCCGCTGATGCACGCCTTCGGGCTTGGGGGCGGCAACATGGAAGGCAAGGAAGTGCGCTTCGGCGTGGTGCTGTCCTCGCTCTTTGCGGTCATCACCACGGCTGCCTCCTGCGGTGCGGTCAATGCGATGCATGGCAGCTTCACGGCGCTGGGCGGCCTCATCCCGCTCATCAACATGCAGCTCGGCGAAGTCATCGTCGGCGGCGTCGGCGCTGGTTTCTACGGCATCGTGCTGTTCGTGATCATCGCGATCTTCGTGGCCGGTCTGATGGTCGGTCGCACGCCGGAATATCTCGGCAAGAAGATCGAGGCCAAGGAAATGAAGATGGCCATCCTCGCCATTCTCTGCCTGCCGACCGCCATGCTGATCTTCACCGCGATCGCAAGCGTCCTGCCAAGCGCAGTCGCTTCCATCGGCACTGCGGGCCCGCACGGCTTCTCGGAGATCCTCTATGCCTACACGTCGACAGCCGCCAATAACGGCTCTGCCTTTGGCGGGCTGACAGGCAACACGCCCTGGTACAACGTGACGCTTGGCATCTCCATGCTGATGGGCCGCTTCCTGGTCATCATTCCGGCTCTCGCTATCGCCGGATCGCTGGTCGCCAAGAAGCGCGTGCCGTCGTCGGCGGGCACGTTCCCCACCGATGGACCGCTGTTCGTCGGCCTGCTGGTCGGCACGATCGTGATCGTCGGGGGTCTCACCTTCTTCCCGGCGCTGGCGCTCGGACCGGTGGTCGAGCACCTGATGATGATCGCCGGCCAGACCTTCTGAGGAAAGCCCGATGATCCTGCGACACATGCTTCGCAAACGCACGCGCCCTCGTACCGGTTCGCCGGCACGAGGGACGGCCGGGGCGACCCGGGCCACGGACGTCATCCTGATAATGATGGCCATCCTGCTGGTCGCGCTAGCCGCCTTCAAAATCCTTCACGGCTGACCGGCCCATCCGATCACGCTTCCTCTTTCGCTGGAGTCTCTCAATGAGCCAGGCAAAATCCGCGAGTATCCTCGATAGTCGCATCCTTATTCCCGCCATCGGCGGGGCGTTCGCAAAGCTGAACCCGCGGACGCTGTCCAAGAACCCGGTCATGTTCGTCGTGGCAACTGTCTCGCTCCTGACGACCGTGCTGTTCATCCGCGATCTCGTCACCGGCGGCAGCAATCTCGGCTTCTCGCTGCAGGTCAACATCTGGCTGTGGTTCACGGTGCTGTTTGCCAACTTCGCCGAGGCCGTTGCCGAAGGCCGTGGCAAGGCCCAGGCCGCCTCGCTGCGCAAGTCGCGGACGGAAACCCAGGCCAAGCTGCTGCAGGGTGGCAGCCGCGATGCCTTCATCATGGTCTCCGGCACCAGCCTCAAGGTCGGCGATGTCGTGCTGGTCGAGGCCGGCGATATCATCCCGTCCGACGGCGAGGTGATCGAGGGCGTTGCCTCCGTCAACGAGGCGGCAATCACCGGCGAATCCGCGCCTGTCATCCGTGAATCCGGCGGCGACCGCTCAGCCGTCACAGGCGGCACGCAGGTGCTCTCCGACCAGATCCGGGTCCGCATCACCGCTGCCGCCGGCTCGACCTTCATCGACCGGATGATTGCGCTTGTCGAAGGCGCCGAGCGCCAGAAGACGCCGAACGAGATCGCCCTCAACATCCTGCTGGCCGGCATGACCCTGATCTTCGTGCTTGCCACCGCCACGATACCTAGCTTTGCCTCCTATGCTGGCGGCTCGATCCCGATCATCATTCTGGTCGCCCTCTTCGTGACCCTGATCCCGACGACCATCGGCGCGCTCCTCTCGGCCATCGGCATCGCCGGCATGGACCGGCTGGTCCGCTTCAACGTGCTCGCCATGTCCGGCCGCGCGGTCGAAGCGGCTGGCGACGTCGATACGCTGCTGCTCGACAAAACAGGCACGATCACGCTGGGCAATCGCCAGGCAACTTCGTTCCGTCCGGTTCGCGGCGTCACCGAGCAGGAACTCGCCGATGCGGCCCAGCTGGCCTCGCTTGCCGACGAGACGCCGGAAGGCCGCTCCATCGTCGTGCTGGCCAAGGAGAAATACGCGATCCGCGGTCGTGACATGACGGCGCTGTCGGCCACCTTCGTACCCTTCACGGCCCAGACCCGCATGAGCGGCGTCGACGTCGATGGCTCCTCGATCCGCAAGGGTGCGGTCGATTCTGTCCTCGCCTATGTCACCGGCGCGGGCGCATCTTCCAGCAGTGCCGACCATGATGTGGTGCGCGAACTGCAGGCCTTGGCCGACGAGATCGCCAAGTCGGGTGCTACCCCGCTGGCGGTTGCCCGCGATGGGCGCTTGCTCGGCGTCATTCAGCTGAAGGACATCGTCAAGGGCGGCATCCGCGAGCGCTTTGCCGAACTGCGCCGCATGGGCATCCGCACGGTCATGATAACAGGCGACAACCCGATGACGGCGGCAGCAATCGCAGCAGAGGCCGGCGTTGATGACTTCCTCGCCCAGGCGACACCGGAGATGAAGCTGGCGCTGATGCGCGAGGAACAGGCCAAAGGCAAGCTCGTGGCCATGTGCGGCGACGGTACCAACGACGCCCCCGCGCTCGCCCAGGCCGATGTCGGCGTGGCGATGAACACCGGCACGGTGGCTGCCC
>CAZZZI010000294.1:0-302 GCA_964658415.1 uncultured Sphingomonas sp.
CCTGCCGCTCATGCGACCGCAAGCACATCGACTTCGGTGGCTGCCGCTGCCAGGCGATGGCGCTGGCCGGCGATCCTGCGACAACGGACCCTGTCTGCACCTTCTCGCCCCTGCGCGAGGGCCTGACGGCGCAGGCCAAGGCCGATTCCCTGGCAGTTCCGCCACCGTTTGTGTACCGCGGACGGTAGGTCGTCGTCTTGGGCCAGTCCCGGGTATCTGCAACCGGTTGAAATCATTGACTCAGCAGATCCTCGGCACAAGGCAGAGGATGACGAAGGCCCGAATTGTCGGCAGAACGTCGG
>CAZZZI010000294.1:312-5941 GCA_964658415.1 uncultured Sphingomonas sp.
CGCGCGTCTCGCGCGCCGACGTTCTGCCATCACGGAATGATGCGTGCATCCCGCAGGCGGGCGAACAGCTCGGTGAAGCTGTCGTCCGTTGCCTGGTAGTCCAGGAAGCCGAGCTTGCGGCTTTTGCCCATGTCGGTCATGACTTCGATGGGACGGCCGAGATCGGCGTCGGTGTGCCAGGCGGAGGCGAGCTTGCCGATGTCGGCTTCGGCGAGACCGTTCTTGGCGGCGATCTCAGCCCAAACAGGGCCTGCATCGGCCAGCTGGCTTTCCAGCGTCGTCGTTTCAGACGGCAGCGGCTGCGGCTCGATCTCGAACCAGGCGGCAATGCGCTGCCACATCCAGCTCCAGCGGAAGACGTCGCCGTTGACGACGTTGAAATCCTTGTTCTTCGCGACGTCCGTCGTCGATGCCCATTCGAGATGGCGGGCGAGCAGCCGGGCGTCGGTCATGTCGGAGAGGCCGTTCCACTGCATCGGCGAGCCCGGGAAGATGAACGGCCGGCCGGTTGCCTTGCAGATCGAGGCATAGACGGCAAGCGTCACGCCCATGTTCATCGCATTGCCGAGGGCATAGCCGATGATCGTGTGCGGACGGTGGATGCTCCAGGAGAAGCCGTCGGTCTTGGCGGCGGCAAAGACCTCGTCTTCCTGGGCATAGTAGAAATTGTCGACTTCCAGACGGCCCTGCTCCTCGCGGAACGGCGTGGCCGGCAGAACGCCCTTGCCATAGTTCTCGAAAGGCCCGAGATAATGCTTGAGGCCTGTCACCAGCGCCACATGCTCCACCGACTTGTGCGGGCGGAGCGCGTCGAGCAGGTTCTTCACCATGGCGCCGTTGACGCGGATGTTTTCGAGCTCCGTCGCCTGGCGCGACCAGGTGCTGAAGAAGACGTGACTGGGTTTGACGTCGCGCACGGCAGAAGCCAGGCTATCGGGATCGAGCAGATTGGCGGCCACGGGCCGGAGACCGGCGATGTCGCTGGCCGGATTGCGGGCAAGACCTGCAACCTCGAAACCCTTGTCGATGAGATGGCGGGCCAGGTTGTTGCCGACGATGCCGGTGGCGCCGATGATCAGGGCTGATTTCGTCATGTTTCCACACTCCTTTGTTTGAAGACGGAATAGGCAATTTGCGCGGCCTCTGCTAGAAGGCACCGTTCAGTGCCATAGCCACCGGAAGGTGCCCATGAAAGACGATATTCAGACCCATGAGGAAGACTGCGCGCCGCGCCGCGTGCTCGAGCTTTTCAGCGTCAAATGGACAAGCATGGTGCTGCATGCCCTGCACACGCTGCACGGCGGCACCTGCCGCACGGGCGTTTTGCAGCGCAGCCTGCCCGGCATCAGCAAGAAGATGCTGACGCAGACATTGCGCGAAATGGAACATGACGGGCTGGTGACGCGCCAGGTCTTCGACGTCGTGCCACCCCGTGTCGAATACAGCCTGACGCCGCTCGGCATCGAATTCGTCGAACCGATCGAGATGCTGTACGACTGGGGCAAAGCCCATGCCGGCGCCCTCGACCAGCTCGCATCGCGGCCGAAGTCGCGCCGGCGCGGCTAGCAACGGGCGGGGCTGGTGTCGGCTCGGCGATACCCTTGCCCGAGCCGCTGAAAAAACAGGCAAAATCGCAGCCTGAACCGGAATTCGGCGAGAAATCCCACACTCGCGAAGAACGAAGGTATCGCTTCGCCTCGCTTACTGGTAGCACGACGATAACTGCATCGGAGCTATCATGACCCTGGACGAAAAATACCTGATCATCGTCAACGCCTTTCAAAACAGCCGTTTCGGCGCCTCGCCGACCTCCACCCGAGGCGCGGTCCTCAATCATTCGAAAAAGCACGGCCTCGAGGGCGAGGATTATGCGGAAGCTCTGACTGCAGCCATAGCCGCCGGCCTGGTCGCCCCGATGGCGGATTCGGCCCTCACCATCCGCAACGCCGGCCGTGCGTTGATGACGAAGACCGGCCGCTGATCCCCAACACCCGAGGTGGCACCCGCCCACGCAGGCGGGGCCCACGGCGCATCGCATCACCCTTCCATACCTTCCTTGCGGACGAACGGCCTAGTCGTTCCTGAAAATCGTGAATGCATGGGATGAGTCGCACGATTGTGGGATCGATCGCCTCGCCTCTCATCGCCTTCAGCACGAGATCGTGTCGCACCTCTGTCACCCTGTAAGTCCGATACCAGTCGACGCCCCCCAGGGATCGTTGATCTTCGCACGTCCCGAGATGAACGCAATGAGCGTGCCCACTTCGGTTTTTCCGATCGAGGTCAGACACCCCCGAAACTCATGATCCCGACAAAGTCGCGCTGGGTCATCAGGTTCACCAGGATGCGGAAGCGTGTCCGTTGAGGTCAGTCTTTCCTAAATGCGCTGCCAACTGCCGAGAGGCAGGCGGCGACTGCGATGGCTTCTGCCAAAATCAGTTCGCAGCCGGCAAAAATGTCTGCGTCTTGCCATCCAGCAGATAGGCCGCCAGCCCCAGCCATTCATGCGCCGCGTTGTCGGTGACATCCAGACCGTCCGCGATGGTCGTGAACGGCAGTTGGAATTGCGATGTCCTGGTGCGGTAGTCAACGGGATAGGGAATGGTGGGGAAGTCGATTGCGTTGAAGGATGCCACTGCACGCGGCATGTTGTAGGCCGATGTTACGAGGATCCAGGTGTCGGAAGGCTTGGGAAGGGCCATGGCCTTGCTTCGAACTGCATTTTCAAAGGTCGTGTGCGACTGGCGCTCCGTTTCGATGCGCTCTGGCGGTATCCCGAGGTCCACAAGCACGCGTTTGGCAATCTCTGCCTCGGTTAGGGTTTCGCCGACAACGAGATGGCCCCCGCCGCCGGAAAGGAGAATGCGGGCCTGCGGAAACCGGCGCGCCAGCACGGCCGTCTGGAAGATCCGCTCCGCATTGTTGTTGAGCGCAATGCTGTTTCGGCTTTCCGTGATGTGAGCTTCTTCGGCACCTCCGAGCATCACGATACCGGTGACTGCGGCCGGTAGCTCGGGAACACGGAACCGATCCTCCAACGTCCCGAGCATGGTCGGGCCGACAGGGGACCATCCCGCGATGCAAAGCAACAACGATGAGGTACAGAGCAACCACAGGGCCGTCCGCCTCCACCGGAGCACCAAAGCTGCGACCCCCAGGAAACCGAGGATGGCGATAAAATTCGATGGCAAGGAGGCCGCGGCTAAGAGCGAGTACGCTATGGCTGACATCAGCGGCTACTTTCACGGACGAGAGTTGTTGACAGGGACGGATGCTGCAGCGACCGTGGCCGCGAAGTCGCGGTCGTGCTTGTAGCATTGGCTTTCGCATTTATGAACCGCAGCGGTTCGCCGGAGACCATTTCGTTCAGGATATCCGGCCATGACTGGTCCGTCCTGCACGCGTCTTGGGCGTCCGCCGGTGCTATCTTCCCGGCTGGCTCGAGACGTCGTCGATCTTTGAAGGCCAGCGGTGGATCAAAGATCCTGACGGAAAGACAGGCTCGTTTGGTCACACCGTTGGCAATTTCCTTCGAACCCACCATCCGCTCCTGCACTCCAATTTTCGCGCGCCGGACCTTGTTGCTGGTCATCGGGCGGACTTCAAACAGAACCTTTCTGGCTGGCTGCGGAGTTGAGCGGCACGAGGGGTCCTGGCTTTGAATATCCATAGGCCAGCTTCAGATACCGTTGCAGGGTGCGCACCGACACACCGTATCGTTCGGCTACCTCTATCATCATCTTGCCGCCGACATGGAGGTCGTGCAAAGCATCCCGGATATCAGCTTCATGGAGCGCCTTCGGGCGGCCGATCGTGATCCCTCGTGCCTTTGCAGCCGCCAGGCCTGCAGTTGTCCGTTCCGAGATGATGGCACGTTCGAACTCGGCGAGCGCCGCCATCATATGAAACACCAACCGACCTCCCGACGAAGAGGTGTCGATGTTTTCCGTAATGGACTTGAAGTGGATCTTGCGCTTGCCGAGCTGTTCAATCAGCAGGACGAGGCCCGATAGCGACCGCCCGAGCCGATCAAGTCGCCAGACGACGAGCGTGCTTCCGGGCCCCATTTCGTCAAGTGCGGCATCCAATCCCTCCCGCTCAAAGCTATATCCGGACCTTCCTTGATCCTCATAGATGCGAATGCATCCAGCGCCCTTGAGCGCATCAATTTGAAGATCAAGTCTCTGTTGCTCTGTAGAAACACGTGCGTAGCCTACCATCATCTGCCGTCAGTCCGCTGTCATCTCTAGATCGTGGCGCCCCTGCATTGCACGTCGCAAAAACTTCCCTCTTTAAAAAAACCGAGCAATACGCGCTTGGTCGAGCGCCATTCCCCCTTCTATCTCGTCCTCATCTGCATCCATGAATGGAGCACATTGTTAAGAAAATCTTAATTCATCAAGACAACCCAAAGCGGAACTACCCGCCATCGACAGCTCTGCGAAACTTAAGCTTTCCCATTGATTATAATTGTCTTTTCTATAATATAATTTGCACGCGACAAATTACGATGTAGCATAGTAGCAGTTTACACAAGGCCTCATATTAAGTCCTGCTGTCCAATTTTGGCACTCGCCCAGATTGCTGACCACGGTAGCGTTTGATGCGAAGCGGCTCTCTGAACGGATGCACTGATTTCATTGGGCGATGCCGCGACCCGTTTGACATGGGTCAAATGTCATCCCACCGCGGCGAATTGGCGCGGTCGACAGGCTGCAGGTGGGGTGATGTCGGTGGTGTCCGCGTGCTCAGTCAAATCACTGGAGACATGGCACAGCTGTGCGAAGGATGGCCGGCGTCGGATCGGCCGGTTGGGCGATCTGGCAATCCGCGCCTGCAGACTGGCATAACGCAAAAGGCGCGACCGTGCGTCACCGCACGATCGCGCCGTCAGGCACCAACTGGAGGTCTCGGTCGGGCCATCTGGGATAACGGCCCTTGCGAATTTTACAGGCGGTACATGATGCTATCGTTCCAGAAGCGGTCGAGGCGCTGCAGGAGCTTGTTCATCTGGGTGAATTCGTCGGTGCCGATGCCGCCGACCTTGTCGATCGAGCCGATGTGGCGCTCATAGAGCTTGGCGACGGTTTCCGCGATGTCTTGGCCGCTGTCGGTCAGGCTGATGCGGACCGAGCGACGGTCGATGCGCGAGCGCTGGTGGTTGATGAAGCCGAGGTCGACCAGCTTCTTAACGTTATAGGAAACGTTCGAGCCCAGATAATAGCCGCGTGAGCGAAGTTCGCCGGCGGTCAGTTCCGAGTTGCCGATGTTGAAAAGCAGGAGCGCCTGGATGGCGTTGACGTCGCTGCGGCCCTGGCGGTCGAACTCGTCCTTGATGACATCGAGGAGACGGCGGTGGAGACGTTCGACCAGGTGCAGCGATTCCATGTAGAGATCGCGGATGGCTTCGACCTTCTGGTCCTGGGCGGGAGACACGGCCTGCGGCTTGATTTTCGTGTTCATGATGACTGCCTCACTGTTTTGTTTGGCGGTGTTGGTTTTCTTCCCGCCTTGAGACAGACACTATCGAATACACATAAAATTCTACTTAAACTGCAGGCTTAACAGCACCTTACCAAAGGCCCGATGTGTCTCAGGGTAAATCAACGGTTACACTTTTGCGGCGCTG
>CAZZZI010000295.1:0-5879 GCA_964658415.1 uncultured Sphingomonas sp.
CCAAGTCGTAGACGGCAATGGTCTTGCCTTCCTTCTTGTCGAGACCGTAGGCGAGCGCTGCTGCCGTCGGCTCGTTGATGATGCGCAGCACTTCGAGACCGGCGATGCGGCCTGCATCCTTGGTGGCCTGACGCTGGGCATCGTTGAAGTAGGCAGGAACGGTGATGACGGCCTGAGTGACCTTCTCGCCGAGATAGGCTTCGGCCGTTTCCTTCATCTTCTGAAGGATCATCGCGGAAATCTGTGCAGGGGAGTAGCCCTTGCCGTTGGCTTCGACCCATGCGTCGCCATTGTCACCCTTGACGATGTTGAAGGGGACGAGGTCCTTGTCCTTGCCAACGGTCGGGTCTTCGAAGCGGCGGCCGATCAGGCGCTTGACAGCGAAGAGGGTGTTGGTCGGGTTGGTGACAGCCTGGCGCTTGGCCGGCTGGCCGACGAGGCGTTCGCCATCTTCGGAGAAAGCCACCATCGATGGGGTCGTGCGGGCGCCTTCGGCGTTTTCGATGACCTTGGCATCCTTGCCATCCATGACGGACACGCAGGAATTTGTCGTCCCAAGGTCGATACCAATTACTTTTGCCATGTCATTCTCTCCATTGAAGCAGACTGTCGAAACCCCTGTCAGGCATTTCTGGGACAGCCCCTTACGGGATAGTCTTGCGGTTTGCGCAGGCGTTGCTGCAGTGATGTCGGCTATATAAGTAGCGATTTTGCGGACTGCAAGGCTGGAAATGAAGCGGAATCCGGCAAAGCCCGCCGTTTATTTCCAGGTGTTGCAGCTTGTGGCGGCAACCCTCGGAACAGGCGTGAAAAGCATCAGACCAGCCCTGTGTCTTTCCTGCAAGTGGCAACGGTCAAATGAAACGTCAAGGGCCGTCATCGGCCCATGAGATAGTCGAGCAACGTGGTCCTGCGCGGTCGCGCATCCGTCTGCGATTCGCCGATGTCGGCGGGCGGCGTCGGGCTCTGCGAGGCATAGGGATTGTTGTCCGGCCCGGGGCCGACGGGTGGCATGTCGACCGGCTCGTCGCCGGCCGCAACGGCGGCGGGCGCAGGCTGCGGTGCTGCGGCCGGGTTCCTGTTGGGGGCGGCCGGATTGGAGGGAGCGGCCGGGTAGCTGCCGGACGGCGTATTTGCCGCCGTCGGCGCCTTCGAGGGGATGTTGCCCGTGGTCGGGCCGCCCAGCACGCCGGAGATGATGCCCGAGATCGTCGACTGATCGCCGGCATCGCCGCCCGTCTGCGCAACAGGCACGCCATTGTCGATCACCTGTCCGCCGCCGAAGAGCGGTACGGGCGTCAGCCCCTTGTGGGCGGCGATCATGAATTCCTTCCAGGTCTTGGCGGGCAGGCTGCCGCCGGTGACCTTCTTCATGGACTTGCCGTCGTCGTTGCCGAACCAAACGCCCGTTGTGTAGTCGCCGGTGAAGCCCACGAACAGGGCGTCTCGGAAGGATTGCGTCGTGCCCGACTTGCCGGCGGTCTGCCAGCCCGGAATACGAGCCGACTTGCCGGTGCCCGACGTCATCACGCCTTCCATCATGTAATTCATGTTCGTGACGACAGCCGGGCTCAAGACGCGGGGCGGGTCGGCGAAATTGGCAGCGTAGAGAACTTTCCCGGAGGCAGACGTCACCTTGGTGATGACATGCGGCGTCGCCTTGTAGCCGCCGTTCATGAAGGCGGCGTAGGAGGATGTCAGCTCCAGCAGCGATACTTCGGAGGTGCCGAGCGCAATCGAGGCATTGTCCTGCAACGCGGAATCGATGCCGAGGCGGTGGGCGAGCTTGATCACGTTCGGCGGCCCGACTTCCATCACCAGCTGGGCGGCGATGGTGTTCAGGGAGTGGGCGAGGGCGGTCGCAAGGGTCACCACGCCGGAATATTTCTGCTCGTAGTTTTCCGGCGTCCAGTTGCCGATCTTGATGGGCGCGTCGTTGCGCACCGACGTCGGCGTTAGGCCCATTTCCATGGCGGCCGCATAGACGAAGGGCTTGAAAGCGGAGCCCGGCTGGCGCTTGGCGGTGACGGCGCGATTGTACTGGCTCTCGGCATAATCGCGGCCGCCGACCATGGCGCGGATGGCACCGGTCCCGTCGACCGAGACGAGGGCCGCCTGCGAGGCGTCGAGCTTCTTGCCGTCGTGATCGAGTACGTCGCCCAGCGCTTGCTCGGCCTTCGCCTCCATCGCCATGTCGATGGTGGTCTCGACGACGACATCTTCCTTGATCGGCCCGATCAGGCCCGGCAGCTGGTCCATCACCATGTCGGCCGCGTAGTTCTGAGCGCCGTTCCAAAAGCTCTTGGCGCGGGTGGGCGGGGCGGCGAGGGCCGTCTTAATGTCGGCTGCGGTCACGTATCCCTGGTCGCGCATGGCCTGCAGCACGACCTGCTGTCGCGCCTGGGCGGCGGCGGGGTCGCGGATCGGCGACAGTTTCGACGGCGCCTTGACGAGCCCGGCCAGCATCGCCGCTTCGCCGAGGTTCACGTCGCGGGCAGACTTGTTGAAATAGCGGCGCGACGCGGCTTCGACGCCAAAGGCGTTCGAGCCGAAGAAGACGCGGTTCAGGTACATCGCCAGGATCTGGTCCTTGGTATAGGTGTGCTCCAGCCAAAGGGCGAGCAATACTTCCTGGACCTTGCGCTCCATCGTCCGGTCGGGCGACAGGAACAGGTTCTTGGCCAGCTGTTGGGTGAGCGTCGAGCCACCCTGCACCGTGTGGCCGGTCAAAAGGTTGGTGGCGAAGGCCCGGGCGAGGCCGATCGGGTCGACGCCGAAATGCGAGTAGAAGCGACGGTCCTCGATGGCGACGATCGCTTCCGGGATGAAAGGCGACATATCCTCGAGCGCCAGCGCTTCGCCGCCGGTGGTGCCCCGATTGGCGAGCGACGTGCCATCCATGGCATTGATCTTGACGTTGGGGGGGCGGGCCGGGATCTGCCATGTGCTGGCGCTCGGCATGCGCGAGCCATAGTAGAGCACGACGCCGGCGAGCCCGATGCCGCCCCAAAGCGCGAGAACCAGGCACCAGTAGATCAGCCGGCGGATAAGGCCGATGAAACCGAGGCTCTCGCGACGGGAGGCCCTGTTTCGTCCGCTGCCACGGCCGCTACGGGCCGTCTTGCGTCCCTTGGGGAATTTCTCACGGGTCTTGCCGGTGCCCGGCGAGCGTCCGCCGATGCGATCGTCGGCATCGATCGTCAGTTCGTCTTCGACGCGGGCAGGCTTGCCGGCGAAGGACGGTTCGATGCGCTGACCTGATCTGCCTTTGCCTGCCATTGC
Organism: uncultured Sphingomonas sp.; assembly: GCA_964658415.1. Taxonomy (GTDB): domain Bacteria; phylum Pseudomonadota; class Alphaproteobacteria; order Rhizobiales; family Rhizobiaceae; genus Rhizobium. The sequence continues at coordinate 3,283 of CAZZZI010000295.1, forward strand.
GGACCGGTCAACTCCTCGGTGATGCTGCTGCATGGGGCAGCATGGCAAACTCTTCTTGCCGAAGGTCCCCACGACCCAGCCGTCGGTTGAACTTTAAATGCGGCGATTTAAGGGGATGTTAAGGGCGGCGCGGCTTTTCCCCATCCCTATCAACAGTTTGTAGGCGGCCTTCTAGCACGGCGACGGAGCGGTATCGCCTGGGACGAAACGACCCTCTACCCCCGCGCGCAAACGATCGATCCCGTTCTGTGTCGAAGAGTCAAGATCTTTGAGCGAAGTCCCTCTCGACTCTTTGCAGCTTCGATGTTTCACTTGCTGCTTATGAAGATGAGGGGCGGTCCGATGAGTATCGAATGGGACGAGCGCAGGGCGAGGCGAGCGCAACTGAACAAGTTTGCCGTCGCCCTGGCGATTACCTGCGTAATTGCGGCACTGCCGATCATCGTCGTCGGGATGCGCATCGGTCTCTGATCTGAGCTGGCGCACGTACCGGCTATCCCTCGAAAATTCATATCCTACCCCTGATCTGGCCCTGCCTGCGCGGCACTGCAGTCATTTTATCCTGCATGACATCCGTTCTTGCGCGATGCATCCGGCCAGAAATCCTATCTTCCCGGCTGTGCTGCCATGGAACACAAACGCAGTTCGTGCATTTGCTTCGTTACTGGATACTTATTATTCAATGACGGAGTTATTTCATGAGAAAGCTTGCAACCCTTGCCCTGACCGCATCGATGGCGATCGGATCGCTGTTTGCCGTAGCCGCGCCGGCTTCGGCCACCCCGATCGCGCCGGCCGCGGTCACGCAGTCCTCCGACGTCGTGCAGGTTCGCGACGAACGCTGGCGTCACCACCGCAACGAACGCCGCAGCTGGCGCCATGACCGCCGCGAGTTCCGCCATGGACGCGGCGACTGGCGTCGTGATCGCTGGCACAACCGCCGCGACTGGCATCGCCAGCATCGCCGCAACGGCGTTATCATCCGCCTCTAACGCACAGTGAAAGAGCCCCAACCGGGGCTCTTTTCGCATTTGTTCGGCGTGCATGGATATGAACGATTTCGGCCTGTACGGAACTAATTGCCAGCCATGCAGTTGGTTATGAAAGGAGAAAGCTATGCCCAATCGCGAACCTCTTCCCCAGCCCGACGCCGAATCGCCGCGCGGACCGACATTTACCCCGGGCATTCCGGACCGCACGCAGGAAGAGCCTGCTGTGCCGCCGGTGATCCAGCCCGAGGACGACCTCAATCCTAACGATCCCGTCACGGCCACCATCAGGCCAAGCCCGACGGCCGCTATCTGAAGATACGACATGAATTGCCGGGTGGCTGCAGCGCCACCCGGCATTCGTTTGGGGGGGTCCGCTGCCAACTCTGATCAGGACACTGGCAAAATCGCATGGCAGCCCTGCGACCCTTTTGCGTGCAAAAGTCGGCTTGCGCATTGCGTATCCCGCCTCCGACTGTATTTTGGATGCCGTCCGGCGCTTCGTACTACGCCTGCTGCCACAGCACCCTATGACTGCTTCCGAAAGGTCCATCCCCATGATTGCGAAGATTGCAAACCTTGCTCTTGCAGGTTCCCTTTGCGTTTGCGCGCTTGCCACACCGGGGCTTTCCGCCGAACTTCGCACAGCAACCAAGTCTGAAATCGTCAAGCATCTCGGCCCCAACGCTGCGGGCAAGACCAACGCCAACGGCTTCACCTACAAGGAAGGCAGCAGCAAGGGGTACAAGGTAACGAACGGGAGCATCTGCATCCGTTCTCCCAATGGCAGCACGGGTTGCGCCAAGATCCTGACGGACGGGACGAATTTCAAGATGCTTACCGCCGACGGCGCGCGGGGCAATTTCTGAGCCTTTGCGGCCTGGTCTGCGGCCGGTGTGCGGCACAGCGGCCATTCCATACTGCAAATCCAGGGCGAGCCAGCGATCGATATCGCGTGACGGTCGCGCGCTTGCTCCTTGGCTAACCGAGTGCCCTCGGTTCCGGCCGCACAAGCTGTCTTGCGCCATTTCCCTTTTACATCACCAGTTGTCTTTTTCCCTAGACTATTGGACAATGACGACGGCGCCCCGTCGAGGAGGATGGATGCGTCAGCATTGGTCAGGAGGAGACAGGCTCATGCGACAGGTAAAATGGAGCAATCCGGTACAGGTGGGTTTCAGCCAGGACGATGCGCGGACGGTGAGCGGTCCATCGGATGCCCTGCGTTGCCTGAGCGATATGTGGCCCGACCGGCGAGGACCGCTCTATGTGGCTGCGCGCAGCGTCTGCCGTGCCGCCATTGCCGGCCGGCGTTCAGCCGAAGAAGCGCGCGAGATCTTCATGTCGGCAACGCGCGAAGCCGATCTCACAACTCACTGATAATAAGCCTGTAGAAGACAGGAGGCCCTATAGGAAGGCCTCCCGTCGGTTCGATCGTCAGTTATGCGACGAGTGCGGCTCCGTGCATGCGGCGCTGCCATCAGGGCATTGAATGACCTGACCGTCGTTGCGACGGATCACCCGTGGCGGCTCGTTCCGGCCCGGCTGCTGTGCCTGCGGCTGCGGCGGCTGACGCGGTGGTTCAGCCTGCGGCGGTGGCTGCGGAGG
>CAZZZI010000296.1:0-5852 GCA_964658415.1 uncultured Sphingomonas sp.
CTTCTTGCATATGACGGCGCAGCTAACGCGTCCAAAAACGCTAGCATTAGAATCTGACAATTTGGTAAATAAGCGTGTTGTGCGTGAGGATACTTTGTCGAAGCAACACACATCCAGCACTGCATGCGCGTAACTGAGGCTAAAATGAATTTATATGCCAAATATATTTTTTAGCCATCAGAGCCGAAAACAAAAATGAAATACTCATAGCCTGACATCATCAACGTATTTATACGGTGCTCAACGTAATATTTTCTCGCTTTAAGTGAAGGGATGATAGTTAACAACCGTCCTGCGCCGTTCAGTTTTAAATCAGCTTGCTCTGATAATACCGGTTGTCAGTCGATGCCATACATGATGGACGAAGCTAAGACTGCCAATACTGACGCATTGTAGACCCTGAATGCCATGATTGCGTTCAGGGTCTTTTTTATCCCCATACTCATTCTGTTGCGGTCCAACACCTGGCACAGCTAAAGGTGCGGTCTCTCTTGTAAATCCACAATGAAACTCAATGGATTACATATACTCGGCGCTGGGGCTGACCGCTCCGAAAAGCCGTAGTTATCTGACAACGGCTTGGGTGCCTTGTCACGTTCATGCTCATCCTCTGATCTGTGCCAAATCCACCCAAAGCCCCCCAAGCACCATGTAGCAATCGCCGAATGCCCTCGCGGCTGGCGCAAAGGCTGGAATGGTTATCGCCAATGTCTAGGTCGGTGCTTGCAAGACTGGGGCACGACATGCGCAACGCTCGTTTGCGCCGCGGCATGGCCGTTACAGATCTCGCAGCTCGCGCCGGCACGTCACCCAGTACTGTTGCACGGCTCGAAAAAGGCGATCCTGGTGTCGGCATCGGCACGCTTGCCGATATTCTCGTCGCCATGGGGCTCGTCGAGCGCTTGGCCGACCTCCTTGACATACACAAGGATGATCTGGGTCCGGCGTTAGCCGCCGAACAGTTGCCGCGACGCGGAAAGTCCTTTGCCGCCAAACTCCGCCGGCAGGAAACGTCGGATTTTAACACGAAACAAGATCAAACGAATGTCATTTATACAGGTGCCGCAGCCTTCTGATGCCCGACTTCGCCACACATGTCGTCCTTGGCGCGAGCCTGACGCCCGTCGGCCAATTGCGTTTCACGCAGGCCGCGCCCGTTTTCTACCTTCTCGTATGATCCCGCCTGGATCAAAAACCCCGAGCCTTTGCTATACAGCCAACCTTACAGCTCAAAGGCGGCCCTTCCACTCCTTGAGGCAGCCGGGCAACATGCATGATGCACTCGCCAGCGTCTTCTCCGATGCAGCACCCGATAGCTGGGGGCGCAGGCTTCTCGAACGCACCTACGGCAATGGTCTCTCCGCGTTTGAATATCTGACACTATCCGACGATACTTGCCGACGGGGCGCTCTGCGCTTCGTCGATGCAAACGGAGCAGTCATCAAAGGTCAAGAGACCGTAGCGCCGCGGCTGCTAGACCTGCAGGCCATCACCGCCATCTCCCGTGCGTACGAACAGGGCAAGGAGATCTCAGCAAAGGATATGCAGGCGCTTGCTGGAGCCGTTGGCTCAGGAGGTGCGCGCCCCAAAGCCAGTGTCATCGAGGGCGGCACCCTGGCTCGCTAAATTCACCTCCGTCCACGACCAGCGGCCCATTGAGCGCGTCGAAGTCGCAACGCTCCGCCTCGCAAGAGAAAGTCGGCAACGGGCTAAACACCTGGCGCAATTGTCACAAACCAGCGGCGCTGAAGTGCCGCAAGGAATCCTCACGGAAGATGCGGCGCAGCGCGATGCCGCCATGTCCACCAAGCAGCGCTTTGCTCAGAAGAAACCAGGCAATGACGTTGAGCAGTGAAATCAGTACCGTGAGACAAGTGCGGCGCGCCGAACCAATCGCCTGCTATGTGACAAGTCAAGTTGAGGCGACTCTTTAAGAGAGGCTCTATGCATCGGCGCTACGGCTCCCACCGAGGTACTGCCATCGCTTTGATCCTGCCGGGCAGAGCCATAACAAGAGACGCGTGTGAACGACGTTGCTGAAAACCAACGTGAAGTCGTCCAACACGCTCGCCTACAGGGATTGACCACAAGATTGTCCGCGTCAAGGCATCGATCGCGCTGTCCAACAAGCGGTACTCGCGCTTGCTCTCACTTCGTCGATTGAGTGCGTGCAGTTAGTTTATTTCCATCAGGATCGCGAAGATATCCGACGAATGCCCCGTTCGGACGCTCTGCGGGAGGGCTTTCAATCGCCGTACCACCATGCCTCGTTCCCGCGGCATGCCATGCCACCACATGGACATGGCTTGCGGCGGCAATGCCGATGGTTCCACCATTGGCCACGGTTGCCGGCTTGCCGTCAATCGGTCTCGTGATCATCAGCCGACTGCCTTCATGGGCATAAACGAGCCTGCCTCGTTCATCCAGCGTGCCTGTCTTGCCTCCCAACGCGGCGAAGGTGGCGTCATAAAAGCGTCTGGCCCGCTCCAAGTCGTTGCTTCCAATCATGACGTGCGTGAACATGATACATCTCCGGTAAAAGCACCCATCCTACCCGCCATTCGGCAATCTGCAGAACTGTGGCAGTCCGTGTTGACGATTAGCCGACTGCTTAAGTATTTCTGCAGACAGGTTACCGGCTCAGCCTCCAACCGCATCACTGACGCATTTCTTGGTATATGAGGTCTTCGCAGCGCCTGCCAACGCCTTCCCGTTTTTGTCTTTCGCGGAACTATCGCAGGCAGCCGCGGCATCGTTCGTGCACTTTTTGAGCGACGAGGCCAGAGCTGCGCCAGCCAGTGGCTTTCCATTTTTATCGATCGCCTTCGACTTGCACGTGTCGGCCGCCTGCGCGGTCGCTGCGGAGAGCACCAAAACAATTGCCAGTACGATCTTCTTCATGATTTCCCGTTTCCATCGTTGCGAGGTGCCTTGGCGTTGTCTCTCAAACGCTCCCAGCTGATCTGCCTATCTAAAGCGCTTCCACGTCGTCTCCGCAATGAGGATGCTGCCAAACACGAAACAAAATATGGGGACTTCGTTGCGGATGTCGGTCAGGTGCAGACGGTTCTGCTTGTTGGTTGCCAACAGTGCTCACAGATTCGTGTCGTCCACGAGGATCCTTCATGCGGTCGTTGCAGCCACCTAAAGTTTGACAGCCAAATTGGCCTTGACCGTGTGCCTGAGACTGTTGCTGCCATATCGGCCGCTGTAGGTGATGCCGACTGTCGACGCCGATGCGGCGGCGAAATCCATGCCGGCGTCGAGGACCAGGTTGTCCTCGTCGAGCGCCGTGCCGATCGTGGTGAAATCGTCGCCGCCGGCGAAGTGGAAGGATGACTGCGTCCTTGTATCGCCATAGGCATGGCGCCAGCCAAGCGAACTGCGCGTCGTCACGGCAAGGCCGGCGAGCGTGAAGTCGGTTGAATAGCGCAGGCCCATCGTGGTGAAGGCAACACCCGCATTCACGGCGCCGCCGCTCAAGGCCGCCGAACCACCGGCTCCGCCGAATGCGTCGCTGCGCTGATATACGTAGGCGGCGTTGGCGAAGGGTTCGAAGGCTAGTTCACCGACGTCGACGCGGTAGCCGAGCTCACCATAGATTTGCGCCGTAGCGGCATCGTACTCGGCCGAAATATGCTGTGAAAAGCCGGGAAACTCGACCCTGCGCTGCGTTGCAATCGACTGCCTTTCGGAGAGCGCGCCGATGCGGAGCGCCAAAGCGCCCCACTGGTTGCCGCCATAGACCCCGACATCATAGTTGTCGCTGGTTCCAGAGGCACTGCCGTTGGTCTGGTCGAAGTTGCCTTTGCTGTAGCCGCCTATCACGCCTATCCGCCATGTCGTCTCGCGAAACGGCGCATACGCGCCGATCGCCACGCCCCCGAGCGAATCCTTAATACCTGCGGCGTTACCGTCGCCATCCTCGACGGAAAGCTGCCCGCCCGCGAGCCGCATGGTCGCCGTGACAATCCCGAGGTTGTCCGGATTCATTTGGATTTTCAGCGCGTTCATGACTTTGCTAGCACTCGTGGTCGCCGATGCCCGGGTCAACGCCGCACCGGGCTGCATGGCCGCTGCCCAATCCTTGTTGCCGGTCAGCGAATTGGCAACAAGCGCCGAATTCGATCCATCGGCCAGGCCGACGAACCTGCGTGAATCGAGGACATCAGGGCTGCCTACGGCGTACCGGCCTTGCTTACGGCCGGTTGGGGCCAAAAAACTCGCGTCGGCGAGCATTTCGGCACGAATCGCTTTCAACCTCTACTCCCCGATTTCCGTGCAAACACAGTTCAAGCGGCACGCGCGTCTTGCGATCAACGGTTTGGGCCTGCCGGATCCGCTGCCGCGCTCTTGCCGGAAATGCTTGTAGCTCCCTCTGCCATAGGGCCTGCCACTGATTGATCTTATTGACGGCACATCGACCACTTATCATAATATCACCGTGGTCCGTTCGCCGGGCGGCAATCGGCACTCCTGCCGCAGACAAGGCTTATGGTTCCGGCGCGGTGGCTTTTCATGACTCTCCCGGTCGAGGCATCTAAGCCCCACCAGGTTGAGCCACCTAGGCACGCTGTTCACGTTCCTCAAGCAGACCGCATGCCGCTGTGACATCCTGCATCGGCCTGTTTCGGTTGCATCGGATGTGAGGCGGTTAGCGCATTTTTGATCGTCGTTGCCTTGACAGCGCTGTCGGAGGTCGGTGGCAATAGACATACCCGGTCCCGTCAACAACGCAGTCTGGCTGCGATCTGATGTCGCCAGGTCGGCGAGCAGATCTTTCGCGTGGCGAGTTCGGATGCCGAATAATCCGCCCCCCATTCTGTGGCGTCACCTCAAAGTTGCGATTGCCATCCTTACCTGCATAGCCACCCATCCCGTCTGGCTGGATTTCAAAGTTTCGATATTGTTGTGCAAAGGCAGTGGAAGCAGCAACCGACAATATCATGGCAAGAATAGCAATTTTCATCGGTAGCCTCCTGACCGCTATGAGGGGCGGCATTTATCATCAGACACCTGCGGCGGCTGCTGTCCGAACGCAATTCGGCTAGCGCATATAGAAAAGCAATTCCTGGGCGTCGCGTAATGCGGCTTCCTGGGTCGCGAACTTTCGACTTGCTTTGCTGATCTCTTGGGACAATTCGATCACGTAGATCCACTTGCCAAAGCGAACCTTCTTCGTACGGATTTGGTATTCGAATGTCAAAGGTTGTTCTTTCATATGAACTCCAAAATATCGATGACGACTATTTTTTAGCATGAACCGTCGCAATGACAAATGCGAGTTGCATTAATAGTTGACGTAATTGGTTAATACGTATCACATCGATATGACATCGCGTCTCAGAGTTCCGATGTCCGCTTGAGACTTGGATTTCCTTTCGCTTATACTAGACCTGACTGACACTGATTGAGTGGAGTTATGTTGGCCGTACCGACGTCGCACATTTCAAGGATTGTGCATCGATCCAAGTGTCATCCATTCATTCGCCAGATTTTTCTGGCAAATTACGGTGCGGGGTTTTTCCTGACACCCGCTTGCGCAGCGCTGGCTGTGCAAATCGCCTAGACGCCCGTTTCAGGTTCCGCCATGGGGATAGCCCCGTGAAATTCATGATCCGCGGCATCGACGCCATGTCGGCCTCCGGCTCCGGGCGCCGAGCATCACCCATCATACTTCGCCACCGCGACGTTGCCTGTCACTGGTTTTTGCCCACAGCTTATACTAGTAGGTTAGAGGCAGAGAAAATCGCGTACGTTGCACTGCAATCAGTAGGCGCTGATAAAGTGCGGTAAAAACGCGTTTGCGTTGTCTGAAGAAGAGGAAAATCGATGCGTATCACGATGATCGG
>CAZZZI010000297.1:0-5848 GCA_964658415.1 uncultured Sphingomonas sp.
CCAATCGCCAACAAAAGTGGAGCAATCTATGAAGTATGCGACGAGATCGGCCGATTCGGCTTTTTTCACTGCCGCAAATTCCGGCACTTTTCCACCGACCGGCGGTCTTATGAAGAGGGGATTTGACATCGCCCTCGCATCGCTTGCGTTGCTTTTCCTCAGCCCGGTTTTCCTGATGCTGGTTGCTTTGGTAAAGCTCACCAACAAGGGCCCCGCCCTCTACGGGCATTCGCGGGTCGGCCATAACGGCCGCACGTTCAAGTGCCTCAAATTCCGCACCATGGTTGTCAATGGCGACCAGGTGCTTCGCAAGCACCTCGACACCAATCCCGAGGCGCGCGAAGAGTGGCAGGCAACCCGCAAGCTGCAAGACGATCCCCGCGTCACGCCCGTGGGTGCCGTGTTGCGCAAGCTCAGCCTCGACGAGCTTCCGCAATTGCTCAACATCATTCGTGGTGAAATGAGCATCGTCGGTCCGCGCCCCGTCGTGGAAGACGAGCTCATGATGTATGAAAGTGCTGCGGTCTACTACCTGAAGACCCGTCCAGGCCTGACCGGCCTCTGGCAGGTCAGCGGCCGCAATGACGTGACCTACGCCGAACGCGTTGGCCTCGACACGCACTATGTGAAGAACTGGTCGCTGCTCAGCGACGTGACGATCATCGCCAAGACGATCCCTGCCGTGTGCCTTTCGCGCGGCAGCTACTGAACGAACTGCTCCCATCGGAATGCCGGCACCGTTGCCGGCATTCCGATGGGCAGACACGCCAAGCCTCGCTTGCCGGCCCAAAGGTATCCTCCGCAGTCTCTCTGCGCTATAGCGGTACGTCCGCCCGCGTATTGAAGACAAGACTGGAGATATCATGGCCCCCATCATCCGCTATCATGAAGGCGACATTTCCGCCGCAGACGTAGCCCGCTACACGGGCGCGATCGCCATCGATACCGAAACGCTCGGCCTGGTCCCTCGCCGCGACCGCCTCTGCGTCGTACAGCTTTCGCCGGGTGACGGCAGCGCCGACGTGATCCGCATCGCCGCCGGCCAGACAGAGGCACCGAACCTCGTCGACATGCTGGCCGATCCCACGCGCCAGAAGATCTTCCACTACGGTCGCTTCGATATCGCCGTACTGTTCAATGCATTCGGCGTCACCACCGTCTCCATATTCTGCACCAAGATCGCCTCCCGCCTCTGCCGCACCTACACCGACCGCCACGGCCTGAAAGACAATCTCAAGGAGATGCTGGAGGTCGACGTTTCCAAGGCGCAGCAGCAGACCGACTGGGCGGCCGACAAGCTTTCGCAGGCCCAGCTCGAATATGCGGCCTCCGATGTCCTCTACCTGCATGCCCTGCGCGACAAGCTGACCCAGCGCCTCGTTCGCGACGGCAGGATCGAGCATGCGCAAGCCTGCTTCACCTTCCTGCCGACGCGCGCCAAGCTCGATCTGCTCGGCTGGGAAGACACTGATATTTTTGCGCACAGTTGAGATTGCCATCGGACATTTCCGAAGGCCTGGCGATGCCGGATGCGGGGTCGCCATCGTTAACGGCCTGTTAACGGTATTGGCGATAGATTTACGAATGAATTCTCGCATTCGACAGGCGCGATGACGCGCTGCGCAGCCGATATCCGGCTCTGGAATGCCCTGTCTGCACCAGCAGCGTTGTTTCTGTTTCCGTCACCGTGTCCATTTCCAGCTGTCCAATATGGAGCATGCCGATGTTGCCTCCCGTTGCCGCAGTTTCCAGCATCAACTCCACGAGCCCCCCGCGCGAGGTGGCGGTGGTCTCGGAATTGCTGTCCGGGCTGTCGCCGCAGCCGGATTCGTCGGTAGCCCAGTCGCTCGCGGTCAGTGCCGGCGTCGAAGGCAAGCTCAACATCTTGCTGCTCAATGCGCGCGCTCGAATGCTGGACAGCCTGTTTGCCGTCATCGATGCCGTCAGCCACTCCCTGGCGCTGCCGCAGGCGGCGGACGAAAGCAAGGCCGCATATGCGCTGCGGCTGGCCGACACCATGACGCAGCTGCCGCCGAAGCAGATGGCAGCGCTTCAGCAGCAACTCTCAGCTCAAGGCCAGACCGCGCCCCTATCACTGGTCGCCGCCGCCCTCCACAATCCCGCCGGCGCGGAAGCCACCCAGCTCATCGCCTACCTAGAGGTCGTCCGATACAAGGAAAAGGACCTCGCGACCAAATCGGTCGTGGCATCCTACGGGCAAAACAACAGCCAGGCCGAGCCGGGCAGCACACGCTCGCCCGCGCCTGTCCGCAGCGCTGCTGCGCAGCAGGCCGCAGGTCAGGCGTCCATCGTGCCGCAACGGGCGCAACCTGCCGTTCCGACATCGGCACCCGTGGCAGTCGCAGAGCCCAAGGTCTTAACCCAACCTCCCGAATCCGTTGCCAAGCCAACGCCGGCAGCGGAAACACCGGCGCCTCCGCAGAAACCGGCTGAACCGCAGCGCGTCAGTCCTTCCGCCGCCGACGCCACCGGCCAGCATCCCGCAGCGCCAGCCGCCGCCGCTGCCGACCGCCCGCTTCAGGCAGCAGCAACGGCCCCGGCGTCAGCACCCGCATCGGCATCGGCATCGGAGGCAACCATCCCCCGCGCCAACCAGCAGATCGCCAGCGACATCAAGGAAGGGCTGAAGGCCGTCTTCGACCGGCTCGTCCAGGCGACCGGCACCGATCTGCTTCAGACCCTGGCCGAAGCCGGTCCCCTGGCTGACAAGGCCATCGCCCAGGCGCTGATCGCTGACATGATAGACGGAACAGAACTGAACGGCCTGCCCTTGCCCGTTCCGGCACCGGCCGCTGAACGGTCATCCGTTCTCGCCCCGACCGTCCCCGTTGCGGTTACGCCAGCCGCATTGCCGGAACTGGCAACAGCGGTCGCGACCGTCGGAGCTTTGCAGGAAAACCCGGAACCCCTGCCGGCGGCGCCTCAGGCCGCCCCTGCCGTTCCGGCCGGGCAGGCGTTCGGTTTCGTCACGACGCCCTACGCGCCGGCAGCGGAACCCGTGAAAAGCAAGGAAGCCACGCGCATCGACCGCGTCGACGCTGTCGACGACGACGAGCACGAAGGTCCCGGCAACCAGCAGCAGCAGGATGCGGAACCCGAAGACGAGCCGGAAACACCGGCCGAGGAAGCGCTCGAGATGCTGGAAACCGTGCCGGTCACCACAGCACCTGCAAGCGCACCCTCTGTCCGCCGGTCGGACCTTGCCGCCCTGCCGCGGCTACCGGAACCGGTGCCGGTCGGCGGTTACAATCTTTACCAGAGCATGGGCGCCTGAGCCACGGCGTCAAGGCTCGCGCTCAGCGGCAGCCAAGGGCCCGAACCGAATTGTCCAGGCTGACCGATCGCATCTGTCCAAACACGCATTAAAAAACCCGCCGGATCGCTCCGGCGGGTTTCTCAATTCAGCAAAGCTAGCGAAGATTATTCGCCGCGGTTCTTCAGAGCCGCGCCGAGGATGTCGCCGAGCGACGCGCCGGAGTCGGACGAACCGAACTGTGCGACGGCTTCCTTCTCTTCAGCGATTTCGAGCGCCTTGATGGACAGCATGATCTTGCGGTCCTTCTTGGAGAAGTTGGTGACGCGGGCGTCGAGGATCTGACCGACCGAGAAACGCTCAGGACGCTGCTCGTCACGATCGCGCGACAGGTCGGCGCGACGGATGAAGGACGAAACGTCTTCATGCTCGACGAGCTTAACTTCAATGCCGCCTTCGTTGACTGCGGTCACTTCGCACGAGACAACCGCATTCTTGCGGAGTTCGCCCGAGGTGGCTGCGTCGCCGACGGCGTCCTTGCCGAGCTGCTTGATGCCGAGCGAGATACGCTCCTTCTCGATGTCGACGTCGAGAACCACGGCCTTGACCATGTCACCCTTGTTGTACTCCTCGATGACCTGTTCGCCTGGACGGTTCCAGTCGAGGTCGGAGAGGTGCACCATGCCGTCGACGTCGCCTTCGAGGCCGATGAACAGGCCGAATTCGGTCTTGTTCTTGACTTCGCCTTCGACTTCGGTGCCGGCCGGATGGCTATGGGCAAATGCCTGCCATGGGTTTTCGAGGGTCTGCTTGAGGCCAAGCGAGATACGGCGCTTGGTCGGGTCGACTTCGAGAACGACCACTTCGACTTCCTGCGTCGTCGACAGGATCTTGCCGGGGTGTACGTTCTTCTTGGTCCAGGACATTTCCGAGATGTGGATCAGGCCTTCGATGCCGGGTTCCAGCTCGACGAATGCACCGTAGTCCGTGATGTTCGTGACGGTACCGGAGATCTTCTTGCCTTCAGGATACTTGGCCTGGATGCCATCCCAAGGATCGCTCTCGAGCTGCTTCATGCCGAGCGAGATACGGTGGGTTTCCTGGTTGATGCGGATGATCTGAACCTTGACCTGCTGGCCGATGGACAGGATTTCCGACGGATGGTTGACGCGGCGCCATGCCATGTCGGTCACGTGCAGCAGACCATCGATACCGCCGAGGTCGACGAACGCACCGTAATCGGTGATGTTCTTGACGACGCCGTCGACAACCTGGCCTTCTTCGAGGTTCTGGACGATTTCCGAACGCTGTTCAGCGCGGGATTCTTCGAGAACGGTACGACGCGAGACAACGATGTTGCCGCGACGCTTGTCCATCTTAAGGATTTCGAAGGGCTGCGGGTTGTGCATCAGCGGCGTGACGTCGCGGATCGGACGGATGTCGACCTGGCTGCGCGGCAGGAAGGCGATGGCACCGTCGAGATCGACCGTGAAGCCGCCCTTGACCTGGTTGAAGATCACGCCTTCGACGCGCTCTCCGGCTTCGAACTTGGCTTCGAGCTTGACCCAGCTCTCTTCGCGGCGAGCCTTTTCGCGCGACAGAACGGCTTCGCCCAGCGCATTTTCGATGCGTTCGACGTAAACTTCGACTTCGTCGCCGACCTTGAGTTCGCTACCCTTGGAGCGGGCGCCGAATTCCTTGAGGGCGATGCGACCTTCGACCTTCAGGCCGACGTCGACAACCGCAACATCCTTTTCGATGGCGGTGACGATACCCTTGGTAACGTAGCCTTCGGCCAGATCATTCTTGGCAAAAGACTCTTCGAGCAGAGAGGCGAAATCCTCGTGCATGGCTACAGACATAAAATCTCCTGGCGTGTCTCGGATGGTCTCGGACACTGGGCGCCGGTGGGTTGTTTTGATGAACCTGGTTCTCGTCCGCCCTCTCGAAGAGGACAATCCGGCGCGGGGACAAGAATACAGGCTTTGCTTGATGCAACAGCGTCTCGTGCACAGCACGCGGCGCCGACTTTTATTTAGGCATTTCGGTTCAGGGCGGCATCGATGATGATTTTAGCCGCCTGAAACGCCGCCTCTATACTCATTTCCGAGGTATCAAGCAAGTGCGCGTCTGCAGCGGGACGCAAAGGGCTGTCGGCCCTTCCCATGTCGCGCTCGTCGCGGCGCCGCACGTCTTCGAAAATAGCCTGGTAATCGGCTGTTCCGCCATTGGCCAATATCTCGTCGTAACGACGCCGGGCACGGATTTCAGGCGAAGCCGTCACGTAGAATTTCACCGGCGCGTCCGGGCAGACGACCGTGCCGATGTCGCGGCCGTCGATCACAGTCCCCGGCAACATATGCGAGAACCGTCGCTGCGCCTCCACCAGCGCCCGGCGTACCGCCGGCATGACCGCAACCTTCGAGGCCGCTTCGCCGATCTCGTGGCGCGACAGCACTGCCCGGTCGAGCACGTTCAGATCCAGCCCCGCCGCAACGCGTTCCGCCACCGCCTCGTCATCGAGCGAAAGGCCGGCATCGAGGAGCGCCTTGGCGGTGGCGCGGTAGGTCAGGC
>CAZZZI010000298.1:0-5843 GCA_964658415.1 uncultured Sphingomonas sp.
TGCTGGTCGACATCGTGCTGGTACTGGCCGACGCCGATCGATTTCGGCTCGATCTTCACGAGTTCCGCCAACGGGTCCTGCAGCCGCCGCGCGATCGACACGGCACCGCGCAAGGTCACGTCGAGATTGGGGAATTCCAGCGCGGCCGCTTCGGACGCCGAATAGATCGAGGCGCCGGCCTCGGAAACGATGACCTTGGTGGGCTTGGTGCCTGGCAATTCGGCCAGCATGTCGCCCACCAGCTTTTCCGTCTCGCGGCTGCCGGTGCCGTTGCCGATCGAGATCAGTTCGACCTTGTGCTTGACGATCAGTGCGGCCAGCGTCGCCTGGGTGCCGCGCACGTCGTTGCGCGGCTGGAACGGATAGACGGTGGCGGTGTCGAGCAGCTTGCCTGTTGCATCGACGACGGCGACCTTGACGCCGGTGCGGATGCCGGGATCGAGCCCCATCGTCGCACGCGCGCCGGCGGGCGCGGCCAGCAGCAGGTCCTTGAGATTGCGGGCAAAGACGTGGATCGCCTCCTGCTCCGCCCTTTCGCGCAATTCTCGCATCAGGTCGAGCGACAACGACATCGACAGCTTGACGCGCCAGGTCCAGCTTGCGACCTCCATCAGCCAGCGGTCGCCGGGCTTCTGGGCACCGATCTCGTAGGCGGTGGCGATCATCCGCTCGACCGGCTTGAAGGGCGATGCGAGATCGGCGTCGATCTCGATCGTCAGCGTCAGCATCTCCTCGTTCCAGCCGCGCAGCATGGCAAGCGCCCGGTGGCCGGGTGCCGTTGCCCAGCGCTCGGTGTGATCGAAATAATCGGAGAACTTTGCGCCCGCCTCCTGCTTGCCGTCGACGACCTTGGCGCGCAGCTGGGCATTCTGGCGCATATGGGCGCGCAGGGTCTTCAGGAGATCGGCGTTTTCGGCGATGCCTTCGGCAATGATGTCTCGGGCGCCTTCGAGCGCCGCCTTCACGTCGGCCACCTCGCCAGCGACATAGGCTTCCGCAAGCTGGGCCGGTTCGCGACCGCGATCCTTCAGGATCGCTTCCGCCAGCGGTCCGAGGCCGCGCTCGCGGGCGATCTCGGCGCGGGTGCGGCGCTTCTGCTTGAACGGCAGGTAGAGATCCTCCAGCTCCGCCTTGGTGGCGACGCCGGCGATCTTGCGCTGCAGCTCCTCGGTCATCTTGCCCTGGCCGGTGATGCTGTCGAGGATCGAGGCGCGGCGGGCTTCGAGCTCGCGCAGGTAGACGAGCCGCTCGGCCAGTGTCCGCAGCTGCCCGTCATCCAGCCCGCCCGTCACTTCCTTGCGGTAGCGGGCGATGAACGGCACCGTCGAGCCCTCGTCGAGAAGGCCGACCGCGGACACCACCTGCTCCGGCCGGGCATTGATTTCGGCGGAAATGATTGCGGCAATGGAGCGGATATCTGCGGCCATGGGGATCTCTGCGTTCGGTGTCGTTGGCGCGACCATAGTCCAGGAAAGAGGCAAGGCAATGATCCTGATCGTGGGTTGAGAACGACTCCACAGGATTTGCCGCTTGACCTTTGCGGCAGGGCTGCTTAACCGCCAAGTTCTGGCAACAAAGGGGCAGGCGATGAAAGTTCTGTTGATCGGATCGGGCGGACGCGAGCATGCGCTGGCCTGGAAGCTGGCGCAATCGCCGCTGCTGAGCAAGCTCTATGCCGCTCCCGGCAATCCCGGCATCGCCGAACATGCCACGCTCATTGCCGTGAATACGGAAGACAATGATGCGGTTGCCGCCTTCTGTCTCGAAGAGGCGATCGACTTCGTCGTCGTCGGCCCCGAGGCCCCTCTCGTCGCAGGCCTGGCCGACCGGTTGCGCGCCGCCGGCATCGCCGTTTTCGGCCCGTCTGCGGCTGCGGCCCAGCTGGAAGGCTCGAAGGGCTTCACCAAGGATATCTGCGCCCGCTACGATATTCCGACTGGCGCCTACCAGCGCTTCGACGATGCCGGCAAGGCCAAGGCCTATATTCTCGCCGAAGGCGCGCCTATCGTCGTCAAGGCCGATGGGCTTGCGGCCGGCAAGGGCGTGACGGTCGCGATGACGCTGGACGAGGCGATTGCGGCGGTCGACGACTGTTTCGACGGCGCCTTCGGATCGGCTGGCGCAGAGGTGGTGATCGAAGCCTTTCTCGATGGCGAGGAAGCGAGCTTCTTCTGCCTTTGCGACGGCACCCATGCGCTGGCGCTCGCGACCGCCCAGGACCACAAGCGCGTCGGCGACGGCGATACCGGCCCGAACACCGGCGGCATGGGCGCCTACTCGCCCGCGGCCGTGATGACGCCTGATCTGATCGAGCGGACGATGAAGGAGATCATCGAACCGACCATGCGCGGCATGGCCGAAAGCGGCATGCCGTTTACCGGCGTCTTCTTCGCCGGCCTGATGATCACAGCGAAGGGGCCGGAACTGATCGAATACAATGTCCGCTTCGGGGATCCCGAATGCCAGGTGCTGATGATGCGGCTGAAAAGCGATCTGCTGCCGCTGCTTCTGGCCTGCGCCAACGGTACGCTCGACCAGGTCGCGGCCGAATGGAGCGACGATGCGGCGCTGACCGTGGTCATGGCCTCGAAGGGCTATCCCGGCGCCTACGACAAGAACTCGCTCATCGCAGCCCTGCCCGCCGACAGCGATACGGCCAAAGTGTTTCATGCCGGCACAGCCCTGAAGGACGGTGCACTGGTGGCGACAGGCGGTCGGGTGCTCGGGGTCACCGCCATCGGTGCGAGCGTCGCTGACGCGCAGAAGAGCGCCTATGCCCTTGCAGACCAGGTCAAATGGGACAACGGTTTCTGCCGCCGGGACATCGGCTGGCGGGCAATCGAACGCGAAAAGGCCTGATCGTCACGCCCGCTCGCGCCGGAAAAACCGCCGTTCCGATAAAGTTTTAGCGAATTCTCCGACCGGATGGAAACGAAGGGGCGATAGTCTCCCCGCAGTATCCGATGGAGAGACCCATGCGTCCCATGATCCTGACTGCAGCATTCGTACTGATCGGCAGTTCTGCCATGGCATCGTCGTTTCTGCCTATCGACGGCACGACGCGGACCAGCGGTAACAGCATCCAACCCATGGCTTGCGTCGATTGCCCGCCGATCAAGCCTGTTGTCGCCAAGAACAATTATGTCGTTCCGGTGCTGCCTGTCGGTACGCAGACGACCGTCGTGCGCGAGATCAATGGCGAACAAAAGGTTGTCCGCACGGAAGCCTGGCTCGGCGGATCGCCCGTCGTCTTCGTCGGCAAGGCCTCTCCGGAAGCGCTCGCAGCCGCCGGCGTCGCCCCCGATGGCATCGATCTCGGTGCAACGACCGCGGCCGTTCCGGCGGTTGCCGCAAAGCCGATGGACACCTCCACCTTCCAGCTCCGCATGCAATAGGCAGCGTTGGGGTTCGACACCGCGCTCACGACCCGCGCGGCCCGCCGCACCGGTTAGCCGTCAGGGTCAGGCCATCGAGCAACATCCGCAGTATGCCCGCTCTTGTTTTTGCAAAGAATGCGGAAACCCCAGATTTATTCGACGCGAAAGCCTTGCAATCCAGAATATTTTTTCACTCTTAAAACATTATTATCTCAAATACGGCACATCTGTTTTACCGGCAGCAGCATGTGACTTTAGCAGCAACAGATACGCCAGAACCGACGGCGTAATGACGAGCGGTAGGATACCGCACCGGGAGACTTGACCCAGCCCTGTTGCGAGGCCGCATGAAGAACCTGAGAATCTCCACCCAGCTGATGGTGCTCGTCACCGGGCTGATGATCGCCTTTGCCGGCGTTACCTATTACCAGATCCAGAATTCCGTGGCCGCCATCTACCAGGAGCGCTACGCGTTGCTGCGCACCCAGGTCGAGTCCGGACTGTCAATTCTCCAACTATACTACGATCGCGAAAAAGCCGGCACGCTGACACACGAGCAGGCGCAGGCGCAGGCCTTCGACCAGCTCGCCCATGTCCGCTACTCGCCGGACGGCTATCTGTTCGGCTATGACGACGACGTCGTCATGAGAATCTACTATGACGCGGCCAAACTCGGCCTGAGCAACAAGGGCAAGCCGGACCCGAAGGGCTACATGTACCGGGACGAACTGGTGAAGGTCGGCAAGGCCGGCGGTGGCGTCGTCGATTTCTACGGACCCAAGCCGCAGCAGCCGGCGGATGCCTTCTTCCGCAAGAGCGCCTATGCCAAGACCTTTGCGCCCTGGCACATCACCCTGGCCACCGGCGTCTACATGGATGACCTGGAATCGCAGGTCATGACGACCATCTGGCAGACGCTGCTTGTCGGCATTGCCGTCTTCGCCGTCGCCATCGCTGCCGCACTCTATGTCATCCGCAGCATTTCGAGGCCCCTGGCCGATGTCCGCGGCGCGCTGAATGCGGTTGCCGACGAGGATGTGACGCTTTCGATCCCGCACACCGGCATGCGCAACGAAGTCGGCATGATGGCCAAGGCGACGCAATCGCTGCAGGAGAAGATCCGCGAACGCCATGCGATGACCGAGCAGCAAGCCGCCCAGGAACGACAGATCGGCGCAGAGCGCCAGCAGAACCTGCGCAACCAGCAGGACCAGACAGAGTTGCAGACGCGGGTCGTGGCAACCATCGGCGAAGCGCTCGAGCAGCTTGCCAAGGGCGACCTCACCGTCCGCTGCAGCGATCTCGGCAGCAGCTATGCCGGACTTCGCAGCAACTTCAACGACGCCCTGTCGCATCTCGAAGCCGCCATGGTTCGGGTCAACTCCAAAGGCACCGACATCGGCGTCTCCAAGGAAGAGATCCGCCGCGCCTCGAACGAACTGTCGCAGCGCACCGAGCGCCAGGCCGCAAGCCTCGAGGAGACATCGGCCGCTCTCGACGAGCTGACTGTCGCCGTCCGGCACACCGCCGAGGGTGCCCACGAGGCGAGCAAGCGGGTCGATACGATCAGCGTCGAGGCTTCCCGCAGCGACGGCGTCGTTGCGGAAGCGATCGGCGCGATGAGCGGCATCGAGCAATCATCCACCGAGATCGGCAAGATCATCGGCGTCATCGATGAAATCGCCTTCCAGACCAACCTTCTTGCCTTGAATGCAGGCGTCGAGGCAGCCCGCGCCGGAGAAGCCGGCAAGGGCTTTGCCGTCGTGGCGCAGGAAGTGCGCGAGCTCGCCCAGCGGTCCGCAACGGCGGCCAAGGAAATCAAGGAACAGATCGCCCGCTCCACGACCCAGGTCGGCCATGGCGTCCGGCTGGTGGGCGATGCCGGCGCGGCGCTGAAGCGCATCTCCGACCAGATCAAGGCTGCCACCGAGATCGTCTCGAAGATCGCCCATGGCGCCTCCGAACAGGACACCACGCTGCGCTCCATCTCGTCGGCCATGAACCAGCTGGATGCCGCCACCCAGCAGAACGCAGCCATGGCAGAAGAGACGACGGCATCGGCCGAGACGCTCGCCAACGACACGGAAGAGCTGCTCCAGCTCATCCGCGGCTTCCGCACCGGAGACAGCCGCCCCGCCCACCAGCAGACCCGGCGCGCCGCCTGAGCCTGAGCGGGCAACCCGTCACTTGTCCCAAAACCGCCGGAGCGATCCGGCGGTTTTTTGTTGTTAGAACCGCT
Organism: uncultured Sphingomonas sp.; assembly: GCA_964658415.1. Lineage (GTDB taxonomy): Bacteria > Pseudomonadota > Alphaproteobacteria > Rhizobiales > Rhizobiaceae > Rhizobium. The sequence continues at coordinate 5,617 of CAZZZI010000298.1, forward strand.
CCTCAGGGCAGCCGGTCCAGCTGCTCGACCAGACGGTCGATGTCGCGGTCCGAAAACACCGCGATGCCGGCCTGGCGGAGCAGCGCTGCGGTCACGCCGTTGCCTGCGTGGCGATGGCCCTGGAACGAGCCATCGTAGATGAAGCCCGAGCCGCAGGAAGGGCTGCCGTCGATCAGCAGCGCGTAGCGGCATTCCTCCTGCCGGGCGAGCGCCAGGGCATTTTCCGC
>CAZZZI010000299.1:0-5836 GCA_964658415.1 uncultured Sphingomonas sp.
ATTCGACTTTTAATCGAATGGTCATGGGTTCGAGTCCCATCCCGCCCACCACTTCTCTAATGTCCAGCCCGGAGACATAGGTAACATCGTGTACCCGAGACATGGGTGACCGGTGATTGCCTGAGCGGTCTTTTTCAGTCCTCATCTCAACGAAGCTGTCGACCTGCATTTCCTCTTGATCGTGAATCGTGCAGGCGTCCCACGCCGATTTCCTGGCGAGTTGAACTGACCGCCTTTATCCCCCATTTCCGGTGGAACAAATCTCCGTGAAGCGCATTGTATGGGAGAATTTTACTTAACCGGAGAGAATAATATGGAAGACGCACAAGTAGGTTGGATTGCCGCAATTGTTATCGGCGGCGTGGCCGGTTGGCTGGCCGAGATGTTCATGAAGAGCAACATGGGCATTCTCATGAACATCATTCTCGGCATCGTCGGTGCGATCGTCGCGAACTTCATTCTCGGCGCCCTGCACATGAGCCTCGGCACCGGCTGGATTGCATACCTGATCGCCGGCTTCATCGGCGCCTGCATCCTGATCGCAGTCGGACGTCTTATTCGCCGTTAATTGACGCGCTTCGTTTTTGTGGGAGAACGAAATGACGGAAATTTCGATTGCATCAACCAACCGCAAGGTCACCCGGGGCCGTCCATACAGCGTCGATGAATTTGCAGAAAAGTACAACCTCGAAGCCGAAGAGGCAGAGCGCCTCTTCATGAAGTTCGGACCGTCATCGACGGAACTGGATCTTCTGATGGCGGCCAAGCGGCGACCACCGCAGGCCGACACCATCGCGGGCGGATAGAGGCCAGCCAGGTTTTGCGTCACCGCCTTAAAGAAAGGGCCCTGTGCTTTCGCGCGGGGCCCTTTTTCATGGATGCTCGGTCAGTCCGGTATCAGCCGACGAAGGCCCGTTCGATCACGAATTCACCGGGCTTGTTGTTGGCCCCTTCGTCGAGACCGGCTGCCTCGAGAATCTGCTTCGTCTCCTTGAGCATTTCGGACGACCCGCAGATCATCCCGCGGTCGATCGCCGGATCGATCGGCGGCACGCCAAGGTCGGTGAACAGCTTGCCCGACGATATCAGATCCGTGATCCGTCCCCGATACTCGAAGTGCTCGCGCGTAACGGTCGCGTAATGACGGAGCTTGGAGCCGACGATCTCGCTTAGCAGCTCGTCGTTCTGAATCTCGTGGACGAGGTCGAACCCGTATTTCAGCTCGGAAATCTCGCGGCAGGTATGCGTCAGGATGACTTCGTCGAACTTCTCATAGGTTTCGGGGTCGCGGATCAGGCTGGCAAAGGGTGCAATGCCGGTGCCGGTCGAAAACATGTAGAGCCTTTTCCCGGGCGTCAGCGCGTCCAGCACCAGCGTCCCCGTCGGCTTCTTGCGCATCAGGACCTGGTCGCCCGGCTTGATTCCCTGCAGGTGCGAGGTCAGGGGACCGTCCGGCACCTTGATCGAAAAGAATTCGAGTTCGTCCGCCCAGGCCGGGCTTGCGATCGAATAGGCGCGATAGACCGGCTTGCCGTCCACCATCAGTCCGATCATGGCGAATTCCCCGGACCGGAACCGGAATCCCTGCGGCCGCGTCATGGTGAAGCGGAACAGGCGATCGGTATAGTGGGTGACGCTCAACACCGTTTCGGCAAACACGCCGGCTGGTACGGTCGAGACAAATTCATCAGTCGTCGTGGGGGCGTTCATACGGATTCGGATCCCATAATGCGTTTGCGACTTCTCGTGTTCGCAAGCTGATATTCCACAATGCCCGCGATTTGAAGGCATCCCGTTCCGCAATGCGGCAGAAACGGGAAATATGCACCTCCCGCTCAAGTTTCAAGCCTGACACACCTGTTGTCGTCTGCGGCAGCCGGCGCCGATCAGGCCGTCTTCGGAGAAAGGCGGCGCCAGCTGTAGCCCTGCCCGGCCTCTGCGGGCTCTGCCGTCGGCTGGTAGTGATGCCGGATACCCGGCAACCGGTTTTCCGATAGCCGCTTCAAGGCAGTCGCATTGGTGACGGCGAAACTGTCGAAGCCACAGCGCAGCATCAGGGGAACCTGGTCGATGAGCACATCGCCCACGGCCCGGAGTTCGCCGGCATAGCCGAGCCGCTGGCGAAGCAGCGATGCCAGGCTGAAGCCACGGCCGTCGTTGAAGGCCGGAAACGAGACCGCAACGATGCTGAACCGATCGAGATGGGGTTCCAGCCGCGTCACATCGTCGGCAGGCTTCAACAGCAGGCCGAGCCCGATCTCGTTGCTTTCCTCCGCGCGCGCAATCGCCGTATCGATATCGAGAAGCGGGCGCTGGTTTTCAGCGGCTTTCAGCTCCTCGGTTTCGACGATCCAGGGATCGTTTTCGACGAAGCCGGTTTCACTCCAAATCCTGGTCATGCTCATCCCCTTATGCCGCTTCCGCTGCCGAGCCGTAGAGCGCATCCTTGAAAGGCTGCGGTCCGACGCGTCTGTAGGCGGCAAGGAAAATCTCGGAGGGGTCAAGCCGGAGGCCCAGATAGGTATTGACCAGCGTCTCGATCGCATCGGTCACCTTGTCCGGATCGAAGCCACGACCGATGATCTCGCCGATCGACGTGTTTTCATCGCCGGAACCGCCCAGCGTGATCTGGTAGAGTTCGGCGCCCTTCTTCTCGACACCGAGCAGCCCGATATGACCGACATGGTGGTGGCCGCAGGCGTTGATGCAGCCGGAAATCTTGATCTTCAGCTCGCCGATCTCAGCCTGCCGCTCGAAGGATCCAAATCGGTTGGAGATCTCCTGCGCCAGCGGGATGGAGCGCGCATTGGCGAGCGCGCAATAGTCCAGCCCCGGACAGGCAATGATGTCGGTGATCAGGCCGGCGTTGGCGGTGTCGAGGCCCGTGCCCTGCAGACGGCGATAGACGGATTCGAGATCGGCCAATGCAACATGTGGAAGGATCAGGTTCTGTTCGTGGCTGACGCGGATTTCGTCGAAGGCGTATTCCTCGGCAATGTCGGCGACGATTTCCATCTGTGCGTCGGTCGCGTCGCCCGGGATACCGCCGATCGGCTTCAGCGAGATCGTCACCATGCCGTAGTCGGGGTTCTTGTGCGGCTGGACATTCTGTTGCACCCAGCGGGCGAAACCCTCATCGGCCTTTTTCCAGCGCGCCAGGCTTTCCCAGCCCTCAGGTCGCTCGGGCATGGCAGGCAGCGCGAAGTAGGCGGCAATTGCCTGCACGTCGGATTCCGGCAGCTTCAGTTCCGTGTCCTTCAGTTGCGCGAACTCGACTTCCACCTGGCGTGCGAGTTCCTCGGCACCGGTCTCGTGCACGAGGATCTTGATGCGCGCCTTGTACTTGTTGTCGCGGCGGCCGTGGAGATTGTAAACGCGCATGATGGCTGTCGTATAGGACAGCAGGTCCTGTTCCGGCAGGAAGTCGCGGATGAGCTTGGCGATCATCGGCGTGCGGCCCTGGCCACCGCCGACATAGACGGCAAAGCCGATCTCGCCCTTTTCGTTTTTCTTCAGATGCAGGCCGATATCGTGCACCTGGATCGCGGCACGATCGCGCTCGGCGCCGGTGACGGCGATCTTGAACTTGCGTGGCAGCAGCGAGAATTCCGGATGCACAGACGACCATTGGCGCAGGATCTCGGCATAGGGCCGCGGATCGGCAACCTCGTCTGCCGCAGCGCCGGCGAAATGATCGGCGGTAACGTTGCGGATACAGTTGCCCGAAGTCTGGATGGCATGCATCTCGACCGTCGACAGGTCGTCGAGTACCGCCGGCATGTCGGACAGCTTCGGCCAGTTGAACTGCAGATTCTGGCGGGTGGTGAAGTGGCCGTAGCCACGGTCATAGGTGCGCGCCACATGGGCCAGCATGCGCATCTGCTTGGAGCTCAGCGTGCCGTAGGGAATGGCGATGCGCAGCATATAGGCATGCAGCTGCAGATAGACGCCGTTCATCAGCCGCAGCGGCTTGAAGGCATCCTCGGACAGCTCGCCGGAGAGACGGCGCTCGACCTGATCGCGAAACTGGGCGACGCGTTCGGCGACAAAGGCATGATCAAATTCGTCGTAGCGATACATCGTCTTCCTCAGGCGTCAATGAACTTGGGATCGGCAACGGGGTAGCCCGGCGCATATTCCATGGTCGGGCCTTCGGCGCGGATGCGCTCGCGAAGGCGCAGCGGCCACAGGACCCCGTCGGTTTCTTGGACGTCGATGACGTTGACGTCAACGACCATGTTATCCGCATAGGACTGCTTGCCGATTGCCTCGAGCGCGGCGACGGCCTCCGCATGGCGCGCCACCAGCGCCTCCTGCAGAGACGTGGCCCATTGGCCGTTGGCGTCGAGCCAGACGGAAATGCCGTCCGTCAGGCGGTTTGCGGTCAAAACCTTGTCTGCCATCTCAGTTCCTTGCACGTTCTTGAGCCACGGACAGCTGGTGCACCAGCGGCTCGGAGTGATCGAAATTGGCGCCTGCCACGGCATCACCGATGATGACCATGACGGGTCCGCTCAGTTCGTCGCGAAACTCGAGATCCGGAAGATCCTTCAGCGTGCCATGTAGCAGGCGGCGGTCGGCACGGCTGGCGTTCTCGATGACCGCCACCGTCGTCTCCGCGGGAAGACCGGCCTCCATAAGCCGTCCGGCGACCGAAGCGGCAACCGTCCGGCCCATATAGACGGCAATCGTCGCGCCCGAGATGGCCAGACCGGCCCAATCCGGCAAGGCATCACCGGTCAGGTCGTGACCTGTCGTGAACACCAGCGACGAGGCCACGCCCCGCAATGTCAGCGGCAGCTGGAAATCGGCTGCTGCGGCCAAGGCAGAGGTGATGCCCGGAACGATCTCGTAGGAGATGCCGGCGGCCCGCAGGGCAGCCATCTCCTCGCCGGCGCGCCCGTAGATCAGCGGATCGCCGGACTTCAACCGGACGACGCGCTTGCCGTCGCGACCGAGCTGCACCAGCAGATCGTTGATTTCAGCCTGCGACTTCGAATGACAGCCCTTGCGCTTGCCGACCGACAGGCGCTCGGCATCGCGGCGACCCATGTCGACGATCGCCTGCGGCACGAGTGCATCGTAGACGAGGACATCGGCTTCCATCATGACGCGCTGGGCGCGCAATGTCAGCAGGTCCTCGGCGCCAGGGCCCGCGCCCACCAGCCAGACGTGTCCTTCGGCACGACCGGACTGGTCCAGAAGACCGTCAGCGGCACGCTGTGCCTTAGGCACATCACCGATGGCAACGGCATCCGCGACGCCGCCCGAAAAGAACCGGCGCCAGAAGATGCGGCGCGCCACACCTTTCGGGATGCGCTCTTCGACGGCCCGGCGGTAGCTGATCGCCAGCTGGGCGAGACGACCGAGAGAGGGGGAAAGGAGCTGGTCGACCTGTGCCCGGACCATCTGTGCCAGCACCGGCCCGGCACCTTCCGTGCCGATGGCGACGGCGAGCGGTGCGCGGTTGACGATGGCAGGCGTATAGAAGTCGCATTGATCCGGCTGGTCGACGGCGTTGACCACAATTCTTGCCGCACGCGCGGCAGCAACGATGTGCCTGTCGAGCGCAGCATCGCCGGTGGCCGCAAAGACGAGCACGGCGCCTTCCATCAGCTCAGGCGCAAACGGCTTGCGATGGGTTTCAATGGCATTCGTTTCGAGAAACGCGGCGTAGTCGTCGGCCGGATCATCGGCATAGGCGACGATTTTGGCACGCGTGTTCGACAGAAGCCTTGCCTTCGCAAAAGCCTCGTCCCCATTGCCAAAGACGGCCGTAATCCGCCCTTCCACGCGCATGAAGGCCGGAAACACCGAAAGCTGCTCATTCCAGGAA
>CAZZZI010000300.1:0-5801 GCA_964658415.1 uncultured Sphingomonas sp.
CATCCGTCCCCAGGTCGGCGCCGGCGGGGCAAGGCCCAGCCCGAGGAACGAAAGACCGGCCTCGGTGAGGACGGCAAGACCCAGCTGGATCGTCGCCTGGACGATGATCTGGCCGGCGATGTTCGGCAGCACGTGCCGGACCGAAATCGCCAGCCGGGTGTTGCCAAGGGCGCGGGCGGCAAGCACGTAATCCCGGCTCCAGGCCTGCCTGGCGCTTGCGAGGCTGACGCGGGTAAAGACCGGGACCATGAAGGTGGCGATGGCGATGATCGCCGTCGATCGGCCGGGCCCGATGAAAGCGCCGAGCAGCATGGCCGACAGGATCGGCGGCAGGGCGAAAACCACGTCGCAAACCCGCATCGTCAGCGTTTCAAGCGCTCCACGGAGGGCGGCGGCCATCATACCCAGGACGCAGCCGAGCGTGCCGCCCAGCGCCACCGCGACGATGGCGACCGACAGCGAGTTCCAGCAGCCGACCATCAGTATCGACAACAGGTCGCGGCCGAACTGGTCCGTCCCGAGCAGGCCGTAGGCGAGCGGCGGCTGCAGCTTGTGGGCGATCTGCATCTTCGCCGGCGGCAGCGGTGTCCAGAGGAGCGAGACAAGGGCGACTGCGATCAGTAGGGCGACGATGGCCGCGCCGGAAGCGAGCGTTTTTCGCCTTGGGAGGGCGCGGACGACGGGGGAACTGGCCGATGCCATCTCAGCCTCCCTTCCGCAGGCGTGGGTCGATCGCCAGATAGGAGAGATCGACGACAAAGTTCATGACGATGACGAAGGCCGCAAAGAACAGCACGACATCCTGCAGGACAACGACGTCGCGCTGTGAGAGCGCCTGGAAGGCGAGCCTCCCGACGCCCGGCAGATTGAAGACGTTTTCGACGAGCACGGCTCCGGCCACCAAGAAGGTGAACTGCAGCCCGAGCACCGTGAGGATGGGAACCAGCGCATTCGGAACGACGTGTCGCCAGAGCACCGCGCGCTCCGATAGCCCCTTGGCCCGGGCCGTCCGGGCGAAATCCTCGTGCAGCGTATCGAGCACTGCCGTCCGGGTGACGCGGGTCAACACACCCGCCTGCGGCAGTGCAAGGGCTACGGCAGGCAGCAGCAAGGCCCGGATGGCCGGCCAGGGACCGGCACCCCAGCCGGGAAAGCCGCCAGAGGGCATGAGGCCGAGCGTCGTCGAAAACAGGACGATGAGCAGAAGCGCGAGCCAGAAGGCCGGGACGGCGATGCTGACCTGCGCGAAGACGGCGGCAATGGCGTCGAAGACGCTGCCGCGGCGCGACGCCGCAAGCGCACCCAGCGGAATGGCGATGGCGACAGAGAGCAGGATCGCGATGAGGGCTAGCGGCAGGGTGACGGCCAGCCGCTCGGCGATCAGCCCGGCGACGGGGACGCCGTAGGTGAGCGACAGGCCGAGGTCGCCGGACAGAGCGCCGGCCAGCCACCAGCCGTAGCGCAGCAGCAACGGCTGGTCGAGGCCGAGCTGGTGGCGCAGCGAGGCGAGCGTCTCGGGCGATGCCGACGTGCCGAGCATGATCGACGCCGTGTCGCCCGGCATGAGGTCCATCGCCGTGAACAGCAGCAGCGAGACGACCAGCAGTGTCACGACGAGGCCGACAAGGCGGCGGGCGAGGAGCGCGATCAAACGCCTGCTCCCGGCCGGTGCGAACGGGGGGATGCAGGTTCGCCGTCAACACGCGTCGCCAGGCATACGGTCACGCGGAAGCGCAGCCTCGCCGGGACAAGCGAGTCGTTGGGGCTTCTGGGCTTCCTGATGCCGATCACTGCCAACGCTCTCACTCTTCCCAGAAGACGCCGGCCAGCACGTTCGATGGAACCGGCTCGTTTTCCCAGAGCCCCTTCAGCTTGGCGTTCCAGACACCGAGCTTGGGCATCACGAAGAGGAACAGCGCCGGCACGTCGTCGGCGAGAATGGTCTGGGCCTCGCCGTAGATCTTTGCCTGCTCGGCGGGATCGGTTGTCTGCTGTACCGTCTTCATCAGCGCGTCGAAGGTGGGGTTGCGGTAGTTGAAATAGTAGGGATCGCGGGCGTAGATATCGATGTCCATCGGCTCCGCATGGGCAACGATGGTCATCTGGTAATTCCGGTCCTGCATGACGTCCTGCACCCATTTCGCCGGGAATTCGGTCGTCTCGATGGTCATGGTCACGCCGATTTCGGCCAGCATCGCCTGCATGATCTCGGCGCTGCGCGCGGCGTAGGCCATCTGCGGCGACTTCATCGTGAAGGAAAAGCCGTTCGGATAGCCGGCATCGGCCAGCATCGCCTTCGCCTTCTGCGGATCGTAGGGCCATCGGCCGGTCAGGTCGAGATAGCCCGGGTCGTTCGGCGTGTAGTGGCTGCCGATGTGCGTGCCGAGGCCGGACCAGGCGCCGTCGATGACCGTCTTGCGGTCGATCGCCATCATCAGGGCCTGGCGTACGCGCCTGTCGTCGAAGGGCTTCTGCCCGGCGTTCATGCCGGCGACGACCTTCATCTCTGTGTTGCCCACCTTGGTCACAAGGGTCGCGTCGCCGGCAAAGGAGGCCATCAGTTCCGGTGCCGCAAATTCGGGAATGGCATCGACGCCGCCCGATTTCAACGCGGCAGCCTGCGCCTGCGGATCGGCAATGAAGCGGAAGGTCACCTTGTCGAGCCGGATCGGCGCGGCCTTGTTCCAGTAGTCGCCGTTTCTTTCGAGCTCGACCCGGTCGCCCTTGGTCCAACTGACGAAGCGGAACGGGCCGGTGCCCACAGGTTTGATCCTGTCGTCGGCGGCCGAACGGGGTTCCACCATGACGGCTGCCGGCCAGCCGAGCCAGGACAGCAGGCTGCCCGTCGGCGCCGACAGATGCAGCACGAGGGTCAGAGGGTCCGGCGTGTCGATGGAGGAAATCGTCGCAAAGAAGCGTTTCTGCGGATTGACCGAATCCTTGCCGCGGGCGCGGTCGATGGCGAACTTTGCCGATTGCGAATCGAATGGTTCGCCGTTGTGGAATGTGACGCCGCCCTGGAGCTTGAAAGTGTAGGTAAGGCCATCGGGCGAAATGTCCCAGCTTCTGGCGAGCTGCGGCTGGATCTTGCCCGCCTCGTCCACCGTGACCAGGCCTTCGAAGACGTTCTGCCAGGTGACCTGGCCGATGGCGACGGGGGCCGCTGCCGTCGGGTCGAGGCCGGCGGGCTCGATCGTCATGCCGAGAACCAGCGCCGTTTTCGCAGCCTGCGCCGGTACCAGGCCGAGGATAATCAGGCCGGTGGCGAGCGCGAAGCGGATCGCCAGACGCCGCAAGGATCGCAACGATGATAGCAGCACTGTCCCGGTCGAAGCCGTATCTCTACCCCGGCTGCTGCTGTCTGCTGTCCAACTGCTCATTGCGGCTCTTTCCCTCACACCCCGTCGTTGGAGAGCTACAGCGGAATTCTCCGGCGGATGCAAGCCCACGGCAGATCCGGATGGCCGGCCGCGACCCGCATCGGCCGTTTCGAACCTGCGCTGCCAAGGCCGGACGGATGTGGCTTGCAAGGCTCTGCTTGTTGGTATATCGAACTGTACGGTTCGGTTCGATAGTCAAATGTATGACTAATATAAGTTATATTGCTGATGTCCTTCCGGGTTGCCGACGTGACAGCGGTCGCGCCATCAAGCTTAAGCGGCATGATATGTCTGTGAATGAAAATGAGACGGTGCACCGTTTGCCACGCGGCCGGCCGCGCCTTGACCCCGATCTCCGCAAGACAAGTATTGTCGAGACCGCTCTCAGGGTTTTCATCGAGGTCGGCTTCGTTGAAACGACGATGGAAATGATCGCCGCACGCTGCGCGATCTCCAAGGCGACGCTGTACAGCGCCTTTTCCAGCAAACGGGATCTTTTCACCTCCGTGGTGGAGGTCGCGGTTCGCCTGCAAATTCCCGATGAAATCGAGGATGATTCGGTCTCGAAGACACTCGAGTCGATCCTGCTGCCGCCGTCCGATGGCCATGAGTCGGAGCTGGACGACCGGGATGCCATTCTTCGGATCGTCTACAGCGAGGCGCAAGCCCACCCCGAGCTCTGGGACATCTACCGCTGCACGACGTGCAAGGAGTCCGAGCGGCTGACGGCCTGGCTTCTGACGCAGCAGCAGCAGGGACGATTGATCATCGACGACGCGGCGATGATTGCCCAGATGTTGATGAACGTCGCGCTGGGCTATCCGCCGAACCGTACCGACATGATGGTGGGTCCCCTGACACGGGTGCCGTACCTGCGGGAATTCGTGACGATCTTCTGCCGGGGGATTGCCGTTTCCTGACGGCGACACCCCGGTGGAAGCCAGGGGTCGGTCGCCGGCATGGATCAGTGGCGGTCGACGAGGACCGAGCAGCTTGCGCCCCGCGTGATGCGATCGACGATCGAGCCGAACAGCGCGTCGGTGATGTCCTGGACATGGGTGCCGACGATGATGAGGTCGGCGTTCCGCTCGCGGGCGGCGTCGAGGATCGTCGGGGCGACGCGGCCGACCTTGACCACGTAGGAAGCGTCGATGTCGAGGCGCGCGCAAAGGGACTTCAATTTGTCCTCGACGTCGCTCATCCAGTCCATGTCGGCGCTGGATGGCGAGGACTGGGCCGTGTAGTGCGGCACCGATTCGACGATGTGCAGGACGATGATCTCGCCGTCGCTGTCGACCAGGTCGGCCGCGCGACGCAGCATATGTTCCGCCTTCTCGCGCGGTCCAAGCCCTATGGCGCAAATGATCCTTGAATACATCCTGTTACTACCGCCAGATAAGAGTTGCTCGGTCTTGCACTCCTGCCATCTTACGCGCGGCCTGGCTTTGATAAAGATCAAAAGTTGCAGCGCGCGCGGTTATCCCGCAGGCGACGGGGGATTGAGCAGCGGCCGGAAATACCTGGTCGCCTATCTTTTCAGGGAAACAGGCCGGCGCAGCGTGCGGTGTTGCGGACATGGGTCTCCATGGCCAGTCTCGCGCGTTCGACATCGTTGGACTTCAACGCTTCGATAATGGCGCGGTGCTCGGCCACCGAGGCCTGCATGCGCGAGGGTTCGGTGATCGGGATCGGCTGGCGTTGGGTTTCGGTCAGCTGCTCGCGCACCGTCTGGTAGAGCGCCCGCAGCATGGCGTTGCTGCAGGCGGACGCGACGATGCCGTGGAATTCGAGGTCGGCCTCGACATTGGTGAGCAAATCCTCGCTCGCCCAGCACTCCTCCATCGTCCGCGTCGCGTCCTCCATGGCCTGCAGCTGGCTTCCGGTGAGCCTTCCGGCGGCAAGGGCGGCAATGCTGCCTTCGAGAAGGATGCGCGTCTGGAAGACGTCGAAGACGGAATAGCTGTCTGCATAGCGCCAGGGCGCCATCGCATTGGTCGCCGACGGCCGGTTGCCGGCGACGAAGGTGCCCCGCCCTGCCTCGGTCTTCAGTAGCCCCAGCGTTTCCAGCGTCAGCAGCGCCTCGCGCAACGACGCGCGGCTGATGCCGAGCCGGACGGAAAATTCGCGCTGGGAGGGGATCTTCTCGCCGGCCTTCAGCTCGCCAGCCTTGATCATATCCTGGATGAGCCTGGCGGCAGACTGCGGGACGAGGGTTCTGGTGAGCATTCGACGTCTTCTTCGTGCTTGCGCGTCCGACCCTGCCGGACCGTGTTTTTTCAAACTCTATTTTACTTTGCCACCGTCTTGCAAATGGCAGGCCACCATGCTTGATTGGTCGAACTGGTCTGACCAGTTCGACCACATAAAACTGATGGGTAAAATAAATCAAGGGGAACCCATGCGCACTCCGTCATTTCTGAA
>CAZZZI010000301.1:0-5799 GCA_964658415.1 uncultured Sphingomonas sp.
GTCATGGAACGCAACGGACGCACATTCGATGTCTTGGCACAGCTCTCATCCCTGAGACGCTACGCCCGCTCGCTCGTGCGCAACGCGGACGATGCCGAGGATCTGGTGCATGATGCGCTGGTGCGCGCCTATGAGCGCAAATCGACCTTCCGCCGAGGTGCCAACCTGCGCTCATGGCTGCTTTCCATCCTGCACAACGCCCATGTCGACCGGCTGCGCCGCGACCGGTCGATGACCCGCCGCCATAATGGCGCGGCTGTCGAGACGGAGCAATCGCTGGCCGCGGGCCAGGAGCATGCCGTGCGGCTGTCGCAGGTGCGCAATGCCTTCTTCGGCCTGCCGGAAGAGCAGCGGGCCGCGCTGCATCTCGTTGCCATCGAGGACATGTCCTACAACGAGGCGGCAGCGGCGCTGGGCATTCCGGTCGGCACGCTGATGTCGCGGATTTCGCGGGCGCGGGCCCAACTCAGGGACTTCGAGGACAAGGCACCGGCTGCGTCGCATCTGCGTGTCATTGGAGGAAATGATCATGACGCCAGCTGACCCGATCATCGATGCCGATCTCGACGCCTATGTCGACGGCGAGCTGGACGTATCCCGGCGCATCGAGGTGGAATCCTATCTCTCGGAACACCCCGACATGGCGGCTAAGGTGATGGCCGACCTCAGCCTGCGCGGCGAATTGCGGCTGGCGCTTGCCACGGAAGCGGTTGCAGGCGGCCCGCAGACGCGCGAGGCCGCGCGCCGGCTGGAGCGCGGGCTTGCCTCCGGGCGGGTGTTCCAGTCGCTGCAGCGTATTGCTGCCGTCGGCGTGCTGGTGACCGCCGGCTGGGTGGCGCACAACTCGTTCGGCGCGTTCTCGGCAACGGAAGTCTCGGCCTCCGTGCCGCCACCGGCCTTTGTCGACGACGCGGTGGCCGCGTTCCGCACCTCGGCGATCCGGTCCGAGGTTGCCTCGCAGCCGAAGGCGACGGGCTATAACCCGGATGAGATCCGGGCGGCCACCGCCATCGTCATGCCGACGCTGCCCTCCGACTGGAAGGTGGCAGATGCGGAAATCTATCCCTCGGCTTTCGGGCCGAGCATCGAAGTCACGGTCGATGCCAAGGGCAAGCGGCTTTCGTTGTTTGCCGTCAGGCCGGGCAGCTTCGCGGTTGCCAAGGTCGCCCACATAGCACTCGACGGCGTACAGGCGTCCTATTGGCAGATCGGCGATGTCGCCTATGCCTTGGTCGCCGATGCCGCCGCCACCAATCTCGACGGGGAGGCCGAGCGGCTTTCCCGGACGCTCTATTAACCCAATCAAGGAGACAGATCATGAATCCGATCAATCCCCGCTCCGGTTTCGGCGTCAACGCCGGCACCCAGGCGCTGTTCGACGAGGGCCTGCGCAAGCACATGCTGCGCATCTACAACTACATGGCCATCGGCCTTGTCATGACGGGCCTCGTTGCCTTCGTCGTCGGCACGACGCCGGCGCTTTACGTGCCGATCTTCTCGTCGCCGCTGAAGTGGGTCGTCATGCTGGCGCCGATCGGCTTCGTGCTATTCTTCTCGTTCAAGATCCAGTCGATGTCGGCCGGCGGTGCGCAGATGATGTTCTGGGCCTTCTGCGCCGTGATGGGCCTGTCGCTTGCCTCGGTGTTCCTCGTCTTCACCGGCGCCAGCATCGCGCGCACCTTCTTCATCGCCGCCACCATGTTCGGCGCGACCAGCCTCTACGGCTATACGACGAAGCGGGATCTCGCGAATTTCGGCTCGTTCCTGATGATGGGCCTGATCGGCGTCGTCATCGCCAGCGTCGTCAACATCTTCCTCGGCTCGACTGTCCTGCAGTTCGCCGTGTCCGTGATCGGTATCGCCGTCTTCGTCGGCCTGACCGCCTGGGACACCCAGAACATCAAGGAACAGTATGCCGAGAACTATGATCAGGAATCGCAGCAGAAGATGGCCGTCATGGGCGCGCTGTCGCTGTACCTGAACTTCGTCAACATCTTCCAGCTGCTGCTCAACTTCACAGGCGAGCGCGAGTAATAGCTCCTCCTGGTGGGGCCAGGAGTGAGCGAGCGCCTGCCGATCTGTCATGGGATCGGCGGGCGCGTTACGTTTTGGGGGTTTAGGAGCATTTCAGCGTCTCGTTGAGGCACCGAATTGCTCTTTTTGTTTTCAAGCATTCCAGCTTTAAGCGGCCCGTTCGTCCAGGCGGTCCTGCAGCATGCTCCAGGGCAACAGCGCGTTCGGTGCGTGCCTGAGCAAGGCATGGAAGGGGATCGGTGCCGGCGGTGCAAAGGGAATGGCGAGGTCGCGGGCGTCCGCACCCGCCGCCCAATCCGCGATCACCCGGCCCATCGCCGTCGTCATGGCGATGCCGCGGCCGTTGCAGGCAAAGCCAGCAATCAGTCCGGGGCCGAGATCGACCAGATGCGGCAGGAAATCCGGCTCGACGGCGGCAATGCCGGACCAGCTGAACTCCAGCGGCGGCAGGTCGGGGAGTCCTAACTTTTCAGCCATCCGCCGGTAGATGGTGTTCGGCACACGGCTGTTCGCGCCGGGGCCGAAGATGTGCATGCCGCCTGATATCAGCCGGTTTGCTGCATCGAAGCGGAAGGTGAAGAGATTGCGCCGCGTGTCGGAGGCGCACTGGTTTCCCGGCAGCAGGCGCTGGCGGACGGCAACCGGCAGCGGTTGGGTTGCCACCTGAAAGACCTTCAGCGGAAAATAGGTGCGCGCCAGCTGCGGATTGAGCCGACCGCCATAGGCATTTGTGGCAACCGCTACCTTGGCGGCGCGTACACTGCCCGTCGGCGTCGTCAGCGTCCAGCCATTGCCGGAGCGGCCGATGGCGGTGACTGGCGATTGCTGGAAAATTCTCACGCCCAGCTTTTCGGCAGTATCGGCGAGCCCCCGCGCATATTCGACGGGGTTGAGCACGCCGCCAGATTCATCCATCCATCCGCCGAAATAGCCATCGATCCCGGTGACATAACGGACCGCCTGTCGGTCAAGAACCACGGCCGGGCGGCCACGGGCCTGCCATTGGGCGGCGCGCGACTGCGTCTTCTCGAAGGCGGCGGCCGAGTGGGCCGGCTGTATCCAGCCGCTCTGTTCAGCCTCGCATTCGATCGCGTGCCGGCGGATCAGGTCGAAAACCAGGTCGCCGCTACCGGCCGCCATCTCGATGAGGCGTTCGCCCCGTTCGGGGCCGAGTTCGGCGATGACATGGTCCGGGTCCTTCTTGGCGAAGTTCGGGACCACGAAGCCGGCGTTGCGGCCGGTGGCGCCCCAGGCGATGATGCCAGCTTCGAGCACGACAACCGAGAGGCCTTTTTCCGCAGCATGCAGTGCCGTGGAGAGGCCGGAAAGGCCGGCGCCGACGATGGAGAGATCGACGTCGAGCGTGGCGTCCAGGCGAGGGCGGTTGCGTCGGTTGCGGCCGACGGCGTGCCAGAGCGATGGAACGGTCGGGAGCACGCTTTCCGTAGTGCTCACGAGGCGGCCCCGCTCTGGTCTGACACGGCCGGCGGCTGTTTCCTGCCGAACCAGCGCGGGCGGCGCGGTGAGGTGCCGAGGATGCCGTTCGGGCGCACCAGCAGGATGACGCAGAGCATGACGCCGATGGCGACGATCTGCAGCGATGCCGCGCGTGCCTGCTGGTCGGTCGGGAAGGCGGCGCTGGTCAGCGCGCCGGAGCCGGCCCAGATCGCCCAGACGAGGACGCTGCCGAGGATGGCGCCCTTGTTGCTGCCGGAGCCGCCGACGATCAGCATCGTCCAGACCTGGAAAGTCAGCGTCGGCACATAGTTGTCAGGGGCGATGAAGCCGATGAAATGCGCCTGCACTGCGCCGGCCAGGCCCATGATCGCGCCGCCGACGGCAAAGGCCTGGACCCGGTAGAAGCGGGCGCTCTTGCCGAGCGAGATGGCGGCGCGCTCGTCCTCGCGCAGCGCCTTCAGCACCCGTCCCCAGGGACTGCGGGCAAGATGTTCCAGCGCGAGATAGGTGACCAGCGTCACGCCGGCGACGACGGCGAGGTTCGAGAAGTTGAAGAGAACAGGCGTTTCGGCGAGGCCTGCGAAGGGCCGGGGGATAAACCCGATGCCGAAGGGGCCACCGGTCAGTTTTTGCGCGTTCAGCGCGACCAGCTGCACGACCACGGCGACGCCGAAGGTGGTGATGGCCAGATAATCCGACTTCAGCCGCAGCGTGGCAACGCCTGTCAGGGCGGCGGCAAGGCCGGTGACCAGCATCGCGCCGAGCCAGCCGACGACGATGGGCATGTCGAAGCCGCCGAGACGGCCGACCGTATCGGGCGTCGTCAGCAGCGCCGAGGTATAGGCGCCGATGGCGACGAAACCGGCCAGCCCGACATTGAACAGGCCGGTCAGCCCCCATTGCAGATTGAGGCCGAGGGTGATCAGCGAGAAGATCAGCGCCGTCGTCAGGAAGAACGCGCCATAGCCAACGATGTCCATCATCTCTCTTTCACTCCGAAGAGGCCGATCGGCCGGACCAGCAGCACCGCCATCAGGATGACGAAGGACACTGCCGCGCGCCATTCGGCGCCGATCAGCTGCACGGCGCCGGCTTCTGCCAGGCCGATGATCAGGCCGCCGAGCACTGCGCCGGGCACGCTGCCGATGCCGCCCAGAATGGCGGCGGCAAACATCGGCAGCATCATGTCGAAGCCCATCAGCGGCCGGATCTGCACCAGGATGCCGATCATCACGCCGGCGACGCAGGCGAGCGCCCCGCCGATCAGCCAGGTCACGCGCACCACCTTGGTAACGTCGATGCCGACCACGCGGGCGAGCGCCGGATTCTGGCTGACGGCCTGCATCGAGCGACCGATCTGGGTACGCGTCATCAGCAGGTGGACGCAGAGCACCAGAAGCGCCGTCATCAGCAGCAGCACGATCTGGTCAGGCGTGATGCGGATGCCGTAGCCGACCGGCATGGCAATCTGGATCGAACGGCTGAAATAGGCCGGCCGCGAGGTGAAGATGAACTCCAGCAGGCTGCGCAGCGCCATCGAGGCACCGAAGCTCGCCATCACGACGATGATCGTCTGGCCCTTGGCGCGCAGCCGCGCGAACAGGATCCTGTCGAGCAGCAAGGCCATCAGCCCGGTGAACGCCATGCCGATGACGACGGCCACGATCAGCGGCCAGCCGAAGGAGAGCGGGCCGATCGGGGCGATCTTGCCGACCATCGCGCCGATGGCGCTCACAGCGGTGAGCGTCGCGTAGGTGCCCCAGGCCATGAAGTCGCCATGGGCGAAGTTGGAGAATCGCAGGATCGAATAGGTCAGCGTCACGCCGATGGCGCCGAGGCCGACCATCGAGCCTGTCAGAAGGCCGTCGACGATGAATTGCAGGTTCATGCGGCACCTCCGGTATCGGTCGATCGTCCAGGCTGCGCCGGTCGCTGGCCGAGATAGAGTTCTGCGACCACGGGGTCGTTCCACAGTTCGGAGGTGATGCCTTCGTGGCGGTCCTTTCCTTCGACCAGCACATAGGCGCGGTCGCCGATGGCGAGCGCCGCCCGGGCGTTCTGCTCGACGAGCAGGATGGTGACGCCCGAGTTGCGGATGTCCGCCAGCATCTGGAACACCATCGAGACGAACTTCGGCGACAGGCCGGCCGAGGGCTCGTCGAGCACAAGCACCTTCGGATCGACCACCAGCGCGCGGGCGACGGCGAGCATCTGCCGCTGTCCACCCGAAAGATTGCCGGCGGCGATCTTGCGGTGGCGGGCGAGATCCGGGAATGTCGTGTACATCGCCTCGATGCGGGCGGGGAC
>CAZZZI010000302.1:0-5777 GCA_964658415.1 uncultured Sphingomonas sp.
TCCCAGATCGTCGCGACGGCGAAATTGTCCATGCCGCGTTCCATCATCCGGCGCAGGACATGGGTGGCGTCACCGGCGACGCCGCCGCCGGGATTGTCCCAGACGTCGGCGATGGTGACCGGCTTTTCAGGATGGGCCGCGCGGATGGTGACTGCCCTGTCGAGGCCAGCCTCGGTGTCGACCATCGGCATCGCGGTCTCGCGGCGAAGGCTGTAGAGTTCGCGGCCGAGGGCAGCCGCCAGTTCGTCGCCCTTCTGCCTGTCGTTGTCGGTGACGACGACGATGCGGGTTCCCATATCGGGCACGTCGCCGGCCATGAAGCCGTGGATGACCGAGGCAGACAGGATGCCGTCCTTGCCTTCCATCGCCTGCATCCGATCGACGAAGGAGCGCATCGGCTCGCGGCTCGTCGGGAACAGGGTAATCATCCGACAGTCGAAGGTGGATATGACCGGCTTGATTTTTCCACGCAGGGCCTGGAGAGCCAACTCGACGACATGTTCGCCACGCTGTTCGAAATCCGTATGGGGGAACTCCAGAAAGGCGGCCATGAGATCGAGATTGGCGACGCGGAGCGCCGTCAGATGGCTGTGAGGGTCGAATTCGGCAGCGATCAGGACATCCGGGCCGACCATGTCGCGAACCCGCGAGAGGAAATCGCCCTCCGGATCGTCATAGCCCTGAGCGACCATGGCGCCATGCAGTCCGAGCACCACGCCATCGACCGGCAGGGCAGCCTTCAGCTCGGCAAGGATCTGGTCGCGCAGGGTCTCGTAGGTCTGGCGCTGGATGAGACCGGCCGGTTCCGCCCAGCAGGACGTACCTTCGATGACGGTGAAGCCTTCCTGCTTGCCGCGGCGGCGTAGGATCGGGACGACCGACGAGCAGAGCGTCGGCGTGTCCGGATGCTCGCCCGGCCCGGCATAAAATGCCGCCTTGAAGGCGTTCATGTCCGTTGGCACGGGAGAGAATGTGTTCGTTTCAGTCGCCAGCGAGGCGGTGAAGATGCGCATGTCTGTGACCCAAATACACGCCGGCCTCCGAGCCTCTGCAAGGCGCAAGGAGCGGCGCTATGTTGTCTGTGTGTCTAGTTTCCGCCTGTCGGGTCACGCGGAGTGTCCCTTGGATCAGCAACTGTCGAAATGTTTCTGGAAATCCGATTTCCCGTTTTTTAAAAGTTCCCGTTCACCGTTTCGGTGTAATTTATTTTCTTAAATATGCGTTGAAACCGCTTGAAGTCAATAGATTATCCACTTTGACGTCAATTTGTGTAATTTATTTTCTATTCTGCTGAAAGAATGAAAAATTTTCAAACCGCCCTTCCGCTGAAAAAATGCTTAAGCTGTCTCGGGATCTGCGACCTATTTTGAATCAATAGGTTCTGCCTTAGCCGATGGTCGCTGGCAGAGGCTGCCGATCAACCGGTCATGAAAAAGCAGCCTGCGCAAAGCCTGAGATTTTCATCTTCGAGGCCTTGCCGCGCGCAGGCCGGAGACGCCTGGAGAGATCGTGCGCAGGACGCTTGCCACGCCGTCGCGGCAACGGCAGCCTGAGCCGCTGGTTTCACCCAGAGAGAACGCAGCGACGACACCTCGCTGGGAGGGAATAACCACAGGGACGACGACCCGCCACAAGCACCCTGCTTTTATCGTCGCCAAGCCCACGAGATCCATTGATGCATGCCGACATCGTGCTATGAAAAAATCGAGACGATGAAATTCATTTTCACCGCTGCCTCTCAATCCCCTTCGCCCTTTCGAGGAAAACACCGAATGGACCTGTTTCACGCGCTTTCCGATGAAAATGGAAAACTCTCGGGCCTGGACGCCAAGCTGGCGCAATTTTCGCTGGAGAACGTGGACGCCGTCGTCAATTGCTCGATCATCGAACTCGCCGCACGCGCGGGCGTGTCCCCGCCGACCGTGACGCGCTTTTGCCGACGGCTGGGCTGCCAGGGCTATTCCGACTTCAAGGTGCAACTCGCCAAGATGGCCTATGTCGGCTTGCGATACCTGAAGCCCGATGCACCGACGGCGACCGCCGAAGAGGTTGCCCACGATATCGTCTCGAAGGCCCAGAATGCATTGTTCGAGCTTCATCGCCAGCTTGATCTTGCCGCCATCGAGAAGGCGGCTCACCTGTTGCGGGCTGCCGAGTTCATCCAGGCCTTCGGCGCCAGCGGCAATTCGGCGATGATCGTCAACGAATTGCACAACCGCCTGTTTCGGCTCGGCTGCCGCATCCATTCGTCCAACGACCATGGCATGAACCAGATGATGTCTGCCTCGGCACAGCCGGGCACCGTCGTTTTCGGCTCGTCATTCACCGGTCGCGACATGGAGCTAGTTCGTTGCCTGGAGCTTTTGCGGGAGCGCTCGATCCCGACCATCGCGATGACCCAGAGCGGTTCGCCGGTCGCCGCTGCGGCCGATGTGGTGATTGCCATCGAGATGCCGGAGGGCAAGAACATCTTTCGCCCGACCTCCACCCGCTATGCCTATCTGGCAGCGATCGACATCCTGGCAAACATGGTCGCCTATGCCGACCGGAGCACGGCCCTGAAATCGCTGCGCGCGATCAAGGAACAGCTGGTGCGCAATCGCGACGGCGACGACCGCCAGCTTCTCGGCGATTGAAAGCGGCAGGGTTGCCTGACCGCCGACGGTATGCTGGACCAGCCCGATCGGAACGGATCCGGTTATCCGACGCTCTCTCGCCGCGCCGTCGAACATGATGTTCAGGAGGACCGATCGGGCCCTGCAAGGGCCCGATCGGTAGCACTTATTTATTCTGCAGCGACAATCTTGCCGCCTTCCCACTTGTAAAGGGAGAAGCTTTGCGAGGTCAGGTCGCCTGTCTCGCCGTAGGTCAGATTGCCGATTGCCGTGGTGATAGCCTGACCGGACTTGATGGCCTTCGACACCGCCTCGACGTCTTCGGCGCTACCGGCCTTCTCGATGCCGGCCTTCAAAACCTGAACGGCGGCGTAGGCATTCAAGGTGAAGGCTTCGGCGGGAATGTTCTTGGCCTTGAGCGCATCGGATGCGGCCTTCGAATCGGGGCTCTTGGTTGCGTCTGCGGCATTCGTGAAGATCGTACCTGCGGCAGCCTCCGTGCCGATCTTCCAGAATTCCGTGTTGGAAAGGCCGTCGCCGCCGATCAGCGTTGCCTTGACCGAGAGGTCAGCCAGCTGCCGCACGAGAAGGCCGCCTTCAGGATGGTAGCCGCCGAAATAGATCACGTCGATCTTCTCCGACTTGAGACGCGTGGTTAAAGCCGAGAAATCCTTGTCGCCCGGATTGATGGCATCGTCGATGACTTCCTTGGTGCCGGCGGCATTGAGCGTCGCCTTGAAGGCGTCAGCCAGGCCTTTGCCATAGGCGCCCTTGTCGTTGATGATGGCTATCCGCTTGCCGCTGAAGTTCTTGAGGACGTAGCGGGCAGCGACCTCCGCTTGCTGGTCGTCGCGTCCGCAGGTGCGCAGGATGTTCGTCAGGCCGCGCTTCGTGAGGTCGGGTGCCGTTGCGGTCGGCGTGACCATCAGGACGCCGTTTTCGGAAAAGACGTCGGAGGCAGGGATGGCCACGCCCGACGTGACGGGACCGACGACGAAATGGATATCCTGGCCGACCAGCTGGTTGGCGCCGGACACACCCTGCTTGGGTTCGCCCGCATCGTCAGCGGTCTTCAGCACGACTTTCTGGCCCAGAATGCCGCCGGTCTTGTTGATCTCTTCGATAGCGGTTTCAACACCGTTCTTCACCTGATCGCCATAGGCAGCCACCGGGCCGGTCAGGGGCGCGATCAGCCCGATTGTCACGTCTGCATGGGCGAGCGGCGCAAATGCAATCGAAGCGGCGAAAGTCGCTCCAGTCAAAGTCTTGAAACCCATTACTCTCTCCTTGGGAATATGATTGCCGAGTTTGAAGGCCCTGGCGCTGAAACGGCGAGCGTCGGAGCCATCGTCCCGTGAACGGTCGTTGCGGCCATTTTTGGCTTCGAAACGTCCATGCGCGTTCTATGGTTCCGGTCGGATTCGCGCAAGAAGGGACCCGTTGGAATGAAAGCGATACATGCGCGCACAGAAAAATGCGCCACCGTGCGGCAGTCCGGTGAAGGAGCCGCAGGCTTCATCTCCGAGCTGCGCCTTGGGGCGGGGCAATACGGCGCGTTTAGACCGTCTCGCCCGCCCCTATCTCCTGCCAGGCATCGTAGGAAGACAGCACCGTTTCCATCTGTGCCGTGTGGCCGGCGATGAAAGCGTCGCCGTAGATGGTTTCGTCCGGATATTCGGTGATCAGCGTCATCGGCACCGTGTGGCGGTCGTCGATGGACGACAGGCAGGGAAAGCCGTTGATGATCCGAAATCCCGTTTCGCCGGCATGGATCTCGTAAAGCGCGATCTGCCGGTCGTTATAGGCCAACAGTCCTGGGATTTTTCCGAGATGCCGGGTGACGCGGTCGAGCAGGATCTCGGCGCTTTCCTCCCAACCGGGATGATGGCGCATGATGAGGAAAAAACCTTTCGGCAAGGTCCACATGCCGAAGCCGCGCGGCACATAGCCGGACAGCGGGCGCGTCCATTCGTGGCTGGGATAGCCGTGCAGGTTAACGTGCAACCGAGCGTCGCAGAGCGCCTGCGCCTCGAGCCTGATCTGCTTCTCGTTGAGATGCGGGCCGGCGTTTTCCAGCGTGCGATATTCAAGGTCGTCGCCAAGCGCCGTGTATCGGGCGGCGTGGTGCATGTGGAGCGGATTGTCGCGCCGGAGACGCTGATGCACGGCATAGCCATCCGGATTTTCCAGCGGCGATAGGGTGAAATGAGCACCCGGGCGATCCCTCAACTGGGCCGCGGCACGAAGCGCGCCGACGATGCCCGTCGTCTCGTTCGGATGCTGGCCGCCGCTGATCATCACGGGCAGATCGCTACCCCGGATGTATCGGGCAGACACCGCACGGCCGGAGCGGGCACGGGCTGCAAAGGCCTCGCCGCCAATTGCCGTCATTTGATCGGCGATCTGGCGGGCCGCAAGCGGTTCGTGGGCGGTATCGATCGACTGGTCGGCACCGTCCAGAAAATCCGTCGAGAAGGAGCGCGTCGAGATCGCGACGGATATCGGGCCCTCGCTCTTGACGATTTCGGGCACGATCTGGCCCGGCTTCAGGCCGCGATCGCCCAGCGGGCGGCCGGATTTGTGCTGGAAGAATTCCAGCAGGGAGAAATAGAGATCCTCGTGCAGGGCTTCGCGCAGGCTCAGCACCTCGTGGCCGTGGTGCAGCGGTTCATCTGCGGCCGGATGGTCGACGCGGATGTTGAGCTCCTCGAAATACGGCTCCCCCGATCCCCAATCATGCGCGGTAACAGCCCTGATGGCGGCCTCGAACAGCGCCTCGTAATCCGTCTCGAGCCGCTCTCCCTCACCTTGCTCCGCATGGCGCAGCCAGCCGGTCGGCGACAGATTGGTCTCGCCGACGGCGTCGCGGTGGACGCGGTTCGGGGCAAACACGCGGTGTGTCTCCGTCTTGTCCGCGCGCATGATCGTGACGTCGTAGAAGAGGCTCTCGTCGGTACGGGCAATGAAGTCGATCGTGGCAGCCCCGACCAGCGCTGCCAGCGGATAGGCCTCCAGGCGAAACCGATTTTCCGGCGCTGCGGCATGCACGGGATAGCGGATCTCGATCTTCTCGACGCCGGAGAGATCGACTTCCTCGAGGAAGAAGGTGAGCAAGGGCTTGTAGGCACTGCGGATGCGGGCGGTGACGCCCAGGGCAGACAG
>CAZZZI010000303.1:0-5758 GCA_964658415.1 uncultured Sphingomonas sp.
GCCCGCCAATAGCGGACGTATCTTCTGTGTCATGGCGCCTCTCCTCCCGTCGCTTGCATGCCGACCTAGCAAAAGAATCGGGGAAATGAAAGTTGCCCGCAATCGCGCCCGTCCGATTCCGATCCGTCAGGATGCCGGCGAGAATCAGGGCGTCGTCGAAAACAGCCAGTTCAGGGTCTTGCGCCAGTCCAGCATCCGCAGCGGCGTCCCGTGAGAGCCGCCCGTATAGAGGGTGAAACGGGCGGGATACTTGGCCTTTACGAGCTTCTCGAACTGCGCCTGCTGATCTCCGGCCGCATAGACCGAATCAGCGCTGCCATGGGCAAACCAGATCGGCAGCCGCGCCTTGTAGAACGGGCTCTTGCTGAAGGTGGGATCGGTCACGGCGCTCATCATCACCATCCCCGACAGCCGCTTGACGCTCTCGGGATCGCGCGTGATCCCCCAGCAGACGATGCTCCCCATGGAGGCGCAGGAGAGGATGACGGGCTTCCCGCCGGATTGCTCGGAGGCGGCCCGGATCAGGTCCGCGACATCGGCGACCCCTTCGGCGTCGAAGGTGCGGATGGTGGGCGCATAGTAGGTGCCGCCATTGCCGTCGGCGAGGTTCTTCAGCCGATTGAAGTTGCCGCCGAACATGTAGTCGTTCGAGCCGAGCCGCCGGTCGCCCGCCCGCCCGTGGACGAAGATCACCGTAAAGGCCTGGCCCGACGCCGGTCCCACCCTGGTGACATCGAGCTTGCGCGCACCCAGGGCCAGGGTCTCGTCCGTCTGGTGCCACCGCACGCCGAGGCCGAGATAGGCAGGCTTGACGCGACGCTCGGGCACGATGTCACGGCCATTGATGTCGCGCATCTCCTGGTAGTCGATCGTTTCGAACGCGCCGTTGTCGTGGCTTTCCACGATCGTCTGGTTGGAAAACAGCTCGTCCTTGTACGGCTTCAATTGCAAGGCTGACGCCTGGGTGGCGAAAAAGGCTGCCGTCGCCGCGATGGCTGCGATCTTGATGAAATGAACTGTGGACACTGGCATGCCTATCGTCGCCTTTGGAGAAGTGTGGCTTGCCATTCGCCGGTGGCCGACGCAAATCTTTTTTCCAAATGGTCCCGGAATCTGCGTACGTCGCTTTTTTGCAAGATTTCTGCCAGAATCCGGACCTATCGGGCGTGCCCGCCGTTCGATTCGCTCCGGCTGCCACCGCTCGCGGGGATTACTCTCACTTTAAGATTTGAACACGCTTATGGATGACAGCAACGATCTTTTCTCCGCCGCCTCGCCGGTCGCAGCCGCCCCGAAAGTCGAGAAGAAACCAGATGCCCCGAAGAAGCCCGAGGCTCCTGCGACGGCACGCCCTGCGCCGCCCACGCAGTCCTCGTCGGATGGCTACGATGCCTCGGCCATCCGCGTTCTCGAGGGCCTCGAGCCTGTCCGCATGCGTCCTGGCATGTATATCGGCGGCACCGACGAAAAGGCGCTGCATCACCTGTTTGCCGAAGTCATCGACAATTCGATGGACGAGGCCGTCGCCGGCCATGCCAATTTCATCGAGGTCCATCTCGATGTTGAGGGTTACCTGACGGTCAGCGACAACGGTCGCGGCATACCGGTCGAAAACCACCCGCAGGTGCCGGGCAAGTCGACACTCGAAGTCATCATGACCAAGCTGCACGCCGGCGGCAAGTTCGACGGCAAGGCCTACGAGACCTCGGGCGGTCTGCACGGGGTCGGCGTCTCCGTCGTCAATGCGCTGTCGGACGACATGGAAGTCGAGGTTGCGCGCAACAAGAAGCTCTATCGCCAGCGGTTCTCGCGCGGAATCCCTCAAGGGGGGCTCGAAGAGCTCGGCGACATCCATAACCGGCGCGGCACGCGCGTGCGCTTCCATCCGGATCCGCAGATCTTCGGCGATTACGCCAGGTTCGACCCGGCCCGTGTCTTCCGCATGGCCCGGTCGAAGGCCTATCTGTTCGGCGGCGTCGAGATCCGCTGGAGCTGCGACGCCGGCATGCTGCCGGAAGGTTCGGAAATCCCCGACAAGGCGGTGTTCCATTTTCCAGGCGGCCTGAAGGACTATCTTCAGGCAACGATGGGCAAGGAGTTCAGCGTCACACGCGAGATCTTCGCCGGCAAGTCAGAGAAGGCCAGCGGCCATGGATCGCTCGAATGGGCGATCAGCTGGTATGGCGGCGATCCGCAGGTGCATTCCTACTGCAACACGATCCCGACGGCAGAAGGCGGCACTCACGAAGCGGGCCTGCGCATCGCGCTGCTGAAGGGGCTCAAGAACTACGCCGAGCTGACCCAGAACAAGCGCGCCGCCGCGATCACCACCGACGACGTGATGATTTCCGCCGTCGGCATGCTGTCCGTCTTCATCCGCGAGCCTGAGTTCGTCGGCCAGACGAAGGATCGGCTGGCAAGTGTGGAGGCACAGCGTATCGTCGAGAACGCGCTGCGCGACCCCTTCGACCATTACCTTGCCGACAATCCGGCCGAATCCGAGAAACTGCTCGACTGGGTCATCGAGCGCGCCGAAGAGCGGTTGCGTCGCCGCAAGGAAAAAGAGGTCAACCGCAAGACCGCCGTGCGCAAGTTGCGGCTGCCGGGCAAACTGTCGGACTGCTCGCAGAACACGGCGGCCGGTGCCGAACTCTTCATCGTCGAAGGCGATTCGGCCGGCGGCTCGGCCAAGCAGGCCCGCAACCGCGCCAACCAGGCCATCTTGCCACTGCGCGGCAAGATCCTCAACGTCGGCAGCGCCACGCGCGAAAAGCTTTCGGCCAACCAGCAGATTTCCGACCTGATCCAGGCGCTCGGCTGCGCGACCCGGGCGAAATATCGTGACGAGGATCTGCGCTACGAGCGCATCATCATCATGACCGATGCCGATGTCGACGGCGCGCATATTGCGTCGCTGCTGATCACCTTCTTCTACCAGGAAATGCCGGATCTCATCCGTGGCGGCCATCTCTATCTCGCCGTTCCGCCGCTCTACCGGCTGACCCAGGGCGCCAAGACCCTCTACGCCCGCGACGACGCGCATCGTGCCGAAATCATGAGCACGGTGTTCAAGGGCAAGAAGGTCGAGATCGGCCGCTTCAAGGGCCTCGGCGAAATGATGCCGGCGCAGTTGAAGGAAACGACGATGGACCCGAAGCTCAGAACGCTGCTCAAGGTCGCCATCGACGATGTGGACTTCGAGGGCACGCGCGATGCGGTCGACGCCCTGATGGGCACCAAAGCCGACGCGCGCTTCCGCTTCATCCAGGAACGTGCGGCCTTTGCGGAGAATCTCGATATCTGACCCCGGCGAAGTGTAGATTTTTTCGCTGCATAACCACTTACGGTCGCATCGCTGTCACGGCGGTGTAATATAGGCGTTTGCGGGCCTTACCCTTGAATCAGCCTGGTTCATGCCCCATAACCAATTGAACTGAAATGAAGACAAAAGTCCGGGTGGGTATGTTCGAACGTCAAAAGCCGGGGGAACCGAGCTGGTTGGGGCCAGCGACACAGGCACGCATGGCGCTGATCCCGTCCATTTCGGCCGCACGCTGGCTTTTGCTGCTGATCGCCCTCGCCGCAATCTACTTTTTCTACGGCTTCATCGTTCCGGTGCTCGCTGCGCTCGTGATCGGTTTTGCGACCTGGCCCATCTACCGGGACATTCTGCGGCGGACCGGCAATCGCCGGACCATCGCCGCCTCGATCGCCATCGTCCTGATCGTCGCCTTCCTCGTCCTTCCCATCGTCTTTGCCGTGATCTACACCTCGGGCGAGGTCAAGGAGTGGTTCACCTGGGCGCTACATGTCAATCGCTTCGGCGCCGCGACACCCCTATGGATCGTGGATCTGCCGATCGTCGGGCCCTGGCTCGATGAACAGTGGACCCATTATGTCGGCGTTCCCGGTGCGATCGGCGAGATGGCGCAGGTCGTCAGCGGCGCCAACATCGGCAACATTTATCGCGCAGTTCTGGCTGCCGGCGGTGGTGCTTTCCACGTCGTCCTGACGCTGCTGTTCATGATGATCGCCCTGTTCTTCGTCTATCGCGACGGTATCGGTTTCGTGCGGCAGCTGGATCTGGTGGGCGAGCGCATCTTCCCGAACCGCTGGGCACGCATTTCGCGGGTCGTTCCCATCACCATCAGCTCGACCGTCATGGGCATGACGGTCATCGCCATCGGCGAAGGCATCGTGCTTGGCGTCGCCTACTGGGTCGCCGGCGTCCCCTCGCCCGTCACCCTCGGTGTGCTCACGGGCATCATGGCACTCATTCCGGGCGGCGCTCCGCTGTCCTTTACCCTCGTCTCCCTCTACCTCCTCGGCAGCGGTGCGCAGGTCGCCGGCGTTGCCCTGTTGGTCTGGGGAACCGTCGAGCTTTTCATCGTCGACAAGACGCTAAGGCCCCGACTGGTCGGCGGGCCGATCAAGCTGCCGTTCCTGCCGACGTTCTTCGGACTGGTCGGCGGCGTCAAGACCATGGGCTTCCTCGGCCTGTTCATCGGACCGGTGCTGATGGCGATCATCGTTGCCATCTGGCGGGAATGGATCCGCGAAGTGGAAATGGCAGAGGATGAGCTCGAGCTTTCCGAACCCGAGCTGCCGATGCGTCTTCACCGAGACGTGCCGAAGGCCGATTTAGACGCCAGCGCCACCCGTTAATCGTAGCCGGTCATTTCCAGATAGCCGCGGCCCTTCTGTGTTCCCTCGAAGCTGATGGGACCTTCCCAATAGGGAAAGCGCGTCGCCATCCAGGCTTGTGGGTTGAGCGGCGTCGTCGTCACGCTGAAATGGCGGGAGGGGATCTCCAGCCGCCATTCTGTGGGCACGGAATGGCCCGCAACCTCGGTCGTCTTCAGCGGCGTCATTGTCAGGGCACCTAACGAGAGAGGCGTCGGCTTGCCGTCTGCAGCGATCCACGTGGCCGACGTGAAGCCCGCGCCGCTGTCGCGCAGCCGGAAGCCCATCAGCTTCTCGCCGTTTTCGAGATGCAGGGAAAACCAGTCCCAACCGGTCTGGTCGGAAGAGAGCGGCTGCGAAGACCATTCGCGGTCGAGCCATGCCTCGCCCGTGACAGCCACGTCGCCGGTCGGAAGTTTCAGCGTTCCCCGGGCGGTGTAGAACGGCTGCGAATAGTATCGGCTGGCTTGCCCGCCGGCCGACTTCACGGAATAGCCGCCATCCCCCTGCGCCACCAGCGGGGCTGACGCATCGAGGCTGAGTTCGTAGCGGAAGTTCGCGCCGGTAGCCTTGAGGTCGATCCGGGACAGAGCGTCTTCCCCGGCCGCGACCGTCGGCCTCGCCTTCATCTGCCAATCGTCGATCCAAGCTTCGAAAGGAACGGCCGTCACGCCCGCCATGCCGGCGCCATCGCGGGAAAAGCGTTCGGAGACGAGGTGCTGCGTCGGCGTGGTGATCGCGGCATTGCCCATCCAGATCTGCGGGCTGCTCCAGTTCGCCACGGCACCGGGCGACAATGCGGAGCGGAACAGGGTCCATTGCACGCCGTAGTCCTTTCCGTCGGCACCCTTCAGATCGGCGGTCAGGTACCACCACTCGATGCGGTAGTCCGGATGCGGGCCGTGATCGGCCGGAAAGCGGAAGGGAACGCCGCGTTGGGGAATGGCAAACCCGTCGGCGCTCGTCCCCAGTCCTGCAAACCCCTGCGCACCGGTAGGACCGCCGTGGAGCGCGACGGAGAGTGCGAGGCAAAACAGAGATAGTCTAACGCTCATTGGCAAAAACCTTCAACAGA
>CAZZZI010000304.1:0-5755 GCA_964658415.1 uncultured Sphingomonas sp.
CCGGACATGGTCGCCATCTGGTCGCCCGAAACGAAGTTCCGCATCTGGTTCGAGATCGAGGCCCATGCCTGCGATGCGCTGGCAAGCCTCGGCGTCATTCCGAAGTCGGCAGCCGAGACGATCTGGGAAAAAGGCGGCAAGGCGACCTTCGATGTCGATCGCATCGATGAGATCGAAGCCGTCACCAAGCACGACGTCATCGCCTTCCTGACACATCTGTCGGAAATCGTCGGCCCGGATGCCCGCTTCGTCCACCAGGGCATGACGTCCTCCGACGTGCTCGACACCACCTTCAACATCCAGCTGGTGCGCGCCAGCGACCTGCTGCTGGCCGATCTCGACCGCCTGCTCGCGGCGCTGAAGACCCGCGCCTTCGAGCACAAGGACACGGTCCGTATCGGCCGCAGCCACGGCATCCACGCCGAGCCGACCACCATGGGCCTGACCTTTGCCCGCTTCTACGCCGAGATGGTTCGCAACCGCGCCCGCCTCGTCGCCGCCCGCACCGAGATCGCCACCGGCGCCATCTCCGGCGCTGTCGGCACCTTTGCCAACATCGATCCGTCGGTCGAGGAATATGTCTGCGAGAAGCTCGGCCTGGCTGCCGAGCCGGTCTCGACTCAGGTCATCCCGCGCGACCGGCACGCCATGTATTTCGCCACCCTTGGCGTCATCGCCTCGTCGATCGAAAACGTCGCCATCGAAATCCGCCACATGCAGCGCACCGAGGTTCTGGAAGCGGAGGAATTCTTCTCGCCCGGCCAGAAGGGCTCCTCGGCCATGCCGCACAAGCGCAACCCGGTGCTGACCGAAAACCTCACGGGCCTTGCCCGTCTGGTGCGCATGTCCGTCGTCCCCGCCATGGAAAACGTCGCCCTCTGGCATGAGCGCGATATCAGCCATTCCAGCGTCGAGCGCGCCATCGGACCGGACACCACCATCACCCTCGACTTCGCGCTGAACCGCTTGGCTGGCGTCATCGAGAAGCTCGTGATCTATCCCGAAAACATGCTGCGCAACATGAACAAGTTCAAGGGCCTGGTCATGAGCCAGCGCGTCCTGCTGGCCCTCACCCAGGCTGGCGTCTCGCGCGAGGATTCCTACCGCCTGGTCCAGCGCAACGCCATGAAGGTCTGGGAACAGGGCAAGGACTTCCTCGAGGAACTGCTGGCCGACGTCGAAGTCCGTGCTGCACTTTCCGAAGAGGAATTGCGCGAAAAATTCGACCTCGGCTATCACACCAAGCACGTCGACACGATCTTCCGCCGCGTTTTCGGCTGAGTGTTCCGGAGGCGGCGGCGCACGGCTTCCGCCTTCGACCCAAATGAGGCCGGTTCAGCTCACAGATGGCAGCAGCATGAAAGTATCCGAAGCAGATATCCTGATCGTCCCCGGCTATACCAATTCCGGGCCGGACCACTGGCAGACCCGCTGGGAGCAGAAGCTCAGCACGGCGAGGCGTGTCGAGCAGGCCGAGTGGTCGAAGCCGGTGCGCGAGGACTGGGCCGCCCGCATCGCCGAGGAAGTAAACGCTTCGACCAGGCCGGTGGTGCTGATCGCCCATTCGCTGGGCGTGCCGTCGGTCCTGCATGCCATACCGCACTTCAAGAAGCCGATAGCCGGTGCCTTCTTCGTCGCCCCGCCTGACGTCACCAACCCGGAGATCCGCCCGAAGCATCTCATGACCTTCGGCCCCTATCCACGCGACACCCTGCCCTTTCCCTCCATGACGATAGCCAGCCGCAACGATCCGTTCGGCAGCTACGCGCACGCCGAGGATATTGCCGGCGCCTGGGGCTCGACGCTGGTGGACGCAGGCGAAGCCGGCCACATCAACGCCGATTCCGGACACGGCCCCTGGCCTGAGGGTACGATGGTCTTCGCGCAGTTTCTGAGCAAATTGAAGCCGTAGCCAAGCGCCGTCTCTATCGTATTCCCCATATTGATGCCCAAACATCAGTAAACCACCGATGAATGCGACATCTCGGCCAGCTGGCCGGCGTCAACCGTTCTGATCGGAAAATGCGCTCGACCGGGTTGCAGGCGCCGGTGAAGTGCTCTCGTTTATTGTATGTTAACCAAATGGACCGACATTCCATCCAATCTCTAAGGGTGGCCCTTTGAATTGGTATTCGAACGATGAGGCGGGTCTGGGCTGCGCGGCGACGGTCGTCCTCGCTGTTTTCGACCGCGTTCCGCTTGCAACCCTCGCCATCGGGCTGACCGATCATCGCCTGGTCTACGCCAACGCTGCGTTCTGTGCGCAGTTTGGCAAGCCCCACGACCACCCCAAGGTGGACGATCTGGTCTTTGCCGACGATCTGCCCGTTTTTCTCAGGCATTTGCGGGCGTTCCCCGTTGAGAGCGGTTTCGACACCGTTTCGTTGCGGCTCCGTCGCAGCGCCGAACTGCCGGTCTGGGTCTCGGCATCCTTCACGAAACTCGCGGTCCCCGAAAACTGCATTCTCATCCAGTTCGCCGACATCGATCGCGAGAAACGCGCCATTGAAGATCTGAGCGAGAAGGAGAGCCGCTGGAACTCCGCCTTGACCGGCTCGGGTCTCGGTGTCTGGGACCACGACTTCACCAAGGGCCGGATGAGCTATTCCGAAACCTGGCGTAAGATCCGCGGCATCCGCTCCGACCAGGACTTCGATGCGGGCCTCGAGAACTGGATCCTCAGCGTCCATCCGGACGATCGGGATGTCGTGCTGACCTCGATCGAGCGGCAGAATGCCGGCGATCCCGACTACAGCACCTTCGTCTACCGCGAGCGCCACAGGGACGGCTACTGGGTCTGGATCGAATGCCGCGGTGCCTGCGTCGAGTGGGATGAATTCGGCGTTGCGACGCGGATCATCGGTACGGACACCGACATCAGCGCCCGCAAAGCCGCCGAGGCCTTGCTGACCCGCACCTCGCGCCGCCTCGATCTGGCGCTGGAGATCTCCAGCATCGGGGTTTTCGAAGCCGATATCGAAACCGCCGAGGTCGATTGGGACGATCGGCTGCTGGAAATCTACGGATGGGAAAACACGGCGAGGGTAAGACCGTTCGGAGACTGGGAGGCAGCCATCCATCCCGACGACCGAGACAGGGTGGTCGCCCATGTCAATGCCCATCTGACGATCGCTGATGCCTTCGAGCAGGAATACCGGATCATTCGCGCCGATGGAGAAGTCAGGGTCGTTCGCGCCCGGGCCGCCGTGTTTGTCGACGGCGACGGCCGCAACAAGATGATCGGCGCCAACTGGGACGTGACCGCCGAAGTCGCTCTCCGCGACGAGCTGAAACGCGCCAACGTCCTGGCGGAGGCACGCAACAGGGAACTCGAGACAGCCAAGGAGAAAATCGAGCATATCGCCCTGCACGATCACCTCACCGGGCTTCCCAACCGACGCTATCTCGACACCATCCTGCGCACCCGGGCGGACGAATGCCGGCGCGACGGCTCGGTCCTCGTCATCCTCCACATCGACCTCGACCGCTTCAAGCAGATCAACGACACGCTCGGCCACCGCGCTGGCGACACGATGCTCAAGCACGCAGCCGCTGTGCTCAGCCAGAGCGTCTCCTCCGGCGATTTCGTGGCGCGCATCGGCGGCGATGAATTCGTGATCGTCTGCACGCGCAAGGCATTCTCCAAGCGGGTTTCCAACCTCGCGACCGAGATCATCCGCGAGCTCTATAAACCGGTTCGCTACGAAGGCCACGACATCCGATTCGGCGCCAGCATCGGCATTGCCTTCGACAGCGGCGCCCAGCTCGACGCCAAGCAGCTGCTGCTCAATGCCGACATAGCGCTCTACCGCGCCAAGGGCAGCGGCAGAAACCGGCACGAGTTCTTCTCGCTCGATGCCCGCCAGACCATCGTGACGACCAAGCGCCTGTCCGACGAGATCCTGCTCGGCATCGAGAACGACGAGTTCGTCCCTTTCTATCAGCCGCAATTCTGCGCCCGCACGCTCGACGTCGTCGGCGCCGAAACCCTGGTGCGCTGGGACCATCCGATCCGCGGGATCCTGACGCCGGACCACTTCCTGGCCACCGCCGACGACCTCGATGTCGTGGCGACCCTCGATGCCCTGGTGCTGGAGCAGGCGCTCGAGGACCGCCAGCACTGGCGTGAGGTGGGCGTCGAGATACCGAAGATTTCCGTCAACGTCTCGGCCCGCCGTCTGGCCGACCCCACCCTCGGCAAGACCCTGCGGGCTCTCAAGATCAAGCCGGGCACGCTCGCCTTCGAATTGCTGGAATCGATTTCGCTCGACCACTGCGACGAAGAATCCATCGCCAATCTCAAACGGTTGAAGCGTTTCGGCATCGACATCGAGATCGACGATTTCGGCACCGGCCATGCCTCGATCGTCAGCTTGCTGCGCCTGCGTCCGAAAACGCTGAAGATCGATCGCGAGCTGATCAAGCCCCTGCCCGGCTCGGCCGAGCAGCGCCGGCTGGTGGGTTCGATCATCGAGATCGGGCGCTCGCAGAACATCAATGTGACTGCGGAAGGCGTCGAGACCATGGAGCACGTTCGCATTTTGGCCGAACTCGGATGCGACAGTCTGCAGGGCTATGCACTGGCAAAGCCCATGCCGGCCGCCGACATTCCCGCCTTCATCCGGGGCGAGAGCTGGCGTGGCGGTGGCTGCGTCATCCAGGCGGCGTAGCGGCCCGTTGCTTGCTTTGCGGAGGTCATACGAGACAGCCCGACGAATGGGGCGGTAATTGATCGCCGATCTCGGGAAACCGGTGATAGATTGCGATTCTCGCGACTTTGGCAGCGGGCGTGCGGATTCCGGGGAAGGCAGCGCAGGCGGATTGTGAATTCGCTTCTTTTCCTTTATGGGGACGCCCAGAGATTGATCCACATGCGCCATCCCAAGGGCGCCAACGACAGAGAATAACAAGATGAACCGTCGCCGCCGTATCTACGAAGGCAAGGCAAAGATCCTCTATGAAGGACCTGAGCCGGGCACGCTGATCCAGTTCTTCAAGGATGACGCGACCGCCTTCAACAAGAAAAAGCATGAAGTAATCGACGGCAAGGGTGTCCTCAACAATCGCATCTGCGAGTACATCTTCAACCATCTGAACAAGATCGGCATCCCGACCCATTTCATCCGCCGCCTCAACATGCGCGAGCAGCTGATCAAGGAAGTCGAGATGATCCCGCTGGAGATCGTCGTGCGCAACGTTGCCGCCGGCTCGCTGGCGACGCGCCTCGGCATCGAGGAAGGCGTGGTCCTGCCGCGCTCGATCATCGAATTCTACTACAAGTCCGACGCGCTCAACGACCCCATGGTGTCGGAAGAGCACATCACGGCCTTCGGCTGGGCAAACCCAGCCGAGCTCGACGACATCATGGCACTCGCCATCCGCGTCAACGATTTCATGACCGGCCTGTTTCTCGGCGTCGGCATCCAGCTCGTCGATTTCAAGATCGAGTGTGGACGCCTGTTCGAGGGCGATATGATGCGCATCATTCTCGCCGACGAGATCTCGCCGGACTCCTGCCGCCTCTGGGATGTCGAAACCCATGAGAAGATGGACAAGGACCGTTTCCGTCGCGACCTCGGTGGTCTGCTCGAAGCCTATTCCGAAGTGGCTCGCCGCCTCGGCATCATCAATGAAAATGAGCCCGTGCGCGGCACGGGACCGGTTCTCGTCAAGTAAAAGGCAGGAAGACACCAGTGATCAAGGCTCGCGTCACCGTCACGCTGAAGAACGGCGTTCTCGACCCCCAGGGCAAGGC
>CAZZZI010000305.1:0-5652 GCA_964658415.1 uncultured Sphingomonas sp.
GCGATGATGCTGGTCATCGGCAGGCTGGAGACGAGCCTGAGGAGGCCGATCTGGTGCTGGACGTCCAGATGGTTGGTCGGCTCGTCGAGGATCAGTTCCTTCGGCGATTGGGCGAGTGCGCGGGCGATCTGGGTGCGCTGCCGTTCGCCGCCGGAGAGATTGTGCCAGCGGTCGTTGCGCTTTTCGACAAGCCCTGTGCGGGACAGGGCCGCCTCCACCGCCTGATCCTCGGCGAGCGACCAGCCGGAAAACATCGACCGGTGCGGAAAGCGCCCGAGCCTGACGACGTCTATGACCTGAAGGCTGGCATTGGTCGTTGCGTGCTGCTCCACGAAGGCGACGCGGCGGGCCATGGCGCGGCGGCCGACGGCGGCAATGTCCTCGCCGTCGAGCGTGACGCGGCCGCCATCCGGCCGCTTGAGGCCGGCGAGGAGCCGCAGCAGCGATGTCTTGCCGGAGCCGTTCGGGCCGAGAAGGCCCAGCATCCTGCCGGAGGTCGCCGCGAAGGAGATCCCGTCGAGGATCCGCTTGGCGCCGATGTTCCAGGTGAGGTTTTCCGCCGTGATGCTCATGATGCCCGCTGGAACCGGTAGAGGATGAGAGAAAACACGGGCACGCCGACCAGCGCGGTGACGACGCCGATCGGCAGCACTTGATGGGGGATCAGCACGCGCGAGGCGATGTCGGCCAACACCATGAAGATCGCGCCGAAGATCGCGCAGGCCGGCAGCAGCCTTATGTGCAGCGGGCCGACGACGAAGCGGGCGGCATGGGGCACCACCAGGCCGACGAAGCCGATGGAGCCGACCATGCTGACGATCGTCGCCGTCATGATGGCGGTCAGTGCGAACAAGACGATGCGGGCGCGGCCGACATTGACGCCGAGCGAGGCAGCGGCCTCGTCGCCGAAGGCAAAGGCATCGAGCACGCGCGCATAGGCGAGGCAGGCGACGAGTGCGGCACCGATGACGATCGAGACCAGCATCAGCTCCGGCCAGCGCACGCCGCCAAAACTGCCCAGCAGCCAGAACATCACGTCGCGGGCCTGCTGGGCATTGCCGGACGTGGTGACGATATAGGAGGTGGCGGCATTGAAGAGCTGCGAGGCGGCAACGCCGGCAAGGATCGTGCGGTCGGCACCGCCGCGCGCGCCGTTCGACAGCAACGCCACGAACAGGAAGGCCGCGAAGGCGCCGGCAAAGGCGCCGGATGACAGGGAGATGGTGCCCGCTCCGATGCCGAGGATGACGATGGCGACGGCACCGGTGGAAGCACCGGCCGAGATCCCGAGCACATAGGGTTCGGCCAGCGGATTGCGCAGCAGCGACTGCATGATCGCGCCGGATAGCGCCAGGCCCGCGCCGCAGAAGGCCGCAACCAGCGCCCGGCTGAGGCGATAGTCCCAGATCACGGTTTCGTGGATGCGGTTGAGCGGCACGGCCGTCCAGCCGAGCCTGTTGGTGACGGCGGCAAAGGTGGTCGAAAGCGGGATCGGCAGGTCGCCGATGCCGACGCTGACGGCCACCACCAGAGCGACGGCGGCGAGCGACGCCAGCACCAGGAGACCCGATACCGCCAGCTGCGGCAAGGCGCGGCGTGTCATGCTCACTTCAGCAGGCCGAGGGCTTTCAGCTGGCCTGCCACCTGTTCGGCACCATAGATCGTGCGGATGGTCGGGTTCATCGCCTGGCCGTCCATCACGACGATGGCCTTGTTCTTGACCGCCGCGATCTGGCTGACGGCCGGATCGCTGGTAAGGAACTTGATCTTGGCTTCTGGTTTGTCCAGTTCCCAGCGGTTGCGGTCGAGATTGGCGACGACGATTACATCCGGATTGGCGGCGATGATGCTTTCCCAGCCGAGCGTCGGCCATTCGGCCTCGGCGTCGATGGCGTTGCGGCCGCCGAGCACATCGGCGATGAAGCCGGACGCGCTGTTCTTGCCGCCGAGGTAGGCGTCGGCCGAGGGGCTTGGGCTGGAGAACCAGAAGACATAGGAGAGCTTCTTGTCACCCTTCGAAACGCTGGCGCGCAAAGCCGCTTCGCGCGCCTTGAGGTCGGCAATCAGCGCCTGGCCGCGGTCGGCGACATCGAAGATCTGCGAGAGCTCGTCGATCTCCCTGTAGAGCTGGTCCATGTTCCACAGCTGGTCGCGGCTGCCGTATTCGCTCTTGACCTTTTCGGTGCTGAGGCAGGTGCTCGGCGACAGGTAGGCGGGCACGCCGACCTTCTCGAAGTCCTCGCGCTTGGCAACCTTGCTGCTCGGTCCGACAAGGGTCGGAAGTGCGGCGGCGACGAAATCCGGATTTTCGGCGAGGATGGATTCGAAGGTCGGGAACTCGACCGTCAGAAGTTGGACCTTGGCATTGGCCTCTGCCAGCTGCGGCAGCACCTTGCTCGGCCAGAACGCGGTGCCGGCCATCCTGTCCTGAAGGCCGAGCAGCAGCAGGATCTCGGCGCTGTTCTGCCCGAGACCGATGGCCCGCTCTGGCGCCTTCTGGATCGTTACCTTCGCGCCGCAATTGTCCAGCGTCAGAGGATAGTGGGTCGGAGCGGCGACAGCCGGGTTGGACGCCAACCCCTGCACCAAAAAGACGCCGACGGCGGCGAGAAGCGATCTGAAGGCGGTCACGGCAACATCCTGTTTTCTGGCCCGGCGGCCACGTGGAAAGACCCGTGCGGTATAACCATTCCCTCCGATCAAAAACAAGACGAAAAGGTTCATATTTTATTTCCCAGCGGCAACCCCCGTCCTGGCACGTTTCGTCGAGCGGAAAGCGCTTGTCGCAATGGGAGCCTGCTTGCTATTGAACGTCCCATCATCAGGCAGGGAGCAGCATCTATGGACGTGACCGAGATCGTGATCGAAGGCGACACGCCGGGGATAGCCTGGAAGCTGCCGGTGCTGCGTTTTTCAGGCTCCGACGCGTCAGCGCCGAAAGTCTATATTCAGGCTGCGCTGCACGCAGGCGAATTGCCGGGAACGGCGTTGCTGCATTTCCTCGTCGAGAAACTGCGGGCAGCGGAAGCCGCTGGCGGCATCAGGAGCGACATGATCGTCGTCCCGCATGCGAACCCGATCGGCGCTGCGCAATCGCTGTTCGGCGGCATGGAGGGGCGGTTCGAGCTCGGCTCGCGCACCAATTTCAATCGCGACTTCCCACTGATCGGCCTGGGCGACCGCGCCAAGCTGCTCGAAAATCTTGACCGTCTGCCGGCCGCCGTCCGGCTGAAGCGCCAGCTGATCCACATGGCGCTCGGGGCCGATCTCGTGATCGATCTGCATTGCGACGATGAATCGCTGCAATATGCCTATATCGACGGCGCCTTCTGGCCGGAGGCTTCGGATCTCGCCGCCGCGCTCGACATGCAGGCGGTGCTGCTGTCGGACGGCGAGAGCTCGGCCTTCGAGGAGGCGGTCAGCTATGCCTGGAAATACGAGGTACCGGGCGAAAAGAAGCAGCGCCTGCCGGGCAAGCTATCGGTCACGGTCGAATTGCGCGGCACCCGCGACGTCTATCCCGAGATGGCGCGCAGGGATGCCGAGGGGCTGTGGAACTTCCTCGCCTCCCGCGGCATCGTCCGCGACGATACCGTCCGCCTGGATGCTTTCGACGGACCGGCCGTGCCGCTCGACAATGTCGAGATGATCCGCACGCCTTCCGCAGGCACGGTGCTGTTCCACCGCAACATCGGCGAGCGCGTCGAGAAGGGCGATCTGCTGGCCACGATCATCACCGCCCCCGGCATGCCCGACGGGACGCTGGACGTTGTCGCACCGCAGGCGGGCCTGATCGTCACCCGCGTCTCCGACCGGCTGGTGCGGCGCGGTGCGGACCTGATGAAGATCGGCTGCGATGCGCCGAGCAGCGTTGTGCGCAAGCCCGGCACGCTGGAGGACTGAGCATGGGCGTGACCCTTTACGGCATCAAGAACTGCGACATGATGAAGAAGGCGCGCGTCTGGCTCGACAGCCACGGCATCGCCTACCGGTTCCACGACTACAAGGCCGAGGGCATCGACCGCGACCACCTGCGGCGCTGGATCGACGAGGCCGGCTGGGAGACAGTTCTCAACCGCGCCGGCACGACATTCCGCAAGCTCGACGAGGCAGATCGGACTGATCTCGACGCCGAAAAGGCCATCGCCCTGATGCTCGCCCAACCCTCGATGATCAAGCGCCCGGTGCTGGAGGCGGAGGGCAAGCTGCTGGTGGGGTTCAAGCCGGAAGCATACGCGGAAGTTTTAGGCTAGCCGCAGGCGAACTGCTTGCCGAAAGGAGATCCTGAATGAGTACCTTGACGATCCGCCTTCCCGCCGACCAACATGAACGGCTCAAAGCCCTTGCCTCGGCACGGGGTACCAGCCTCAACAAGCTGTTCGAGGAGCTTTCGACCAAGGTCCTTGCGGAATTCGATGCGGAGACGCGTTTTCGCCTCAGGGCCGCGAGGGGCAACAAGCAACGCGGTCTCGATATTCTGGACGAACTCGATCGCGCCCATGGGACGACCCCAGGAAAACAGTGAGTCATGTCGAAAACCACGCGCGCCACGCAGGTCCTTAGCCAGGCAAAGATTGCCTTCACCGTGCATGTCTATGATTACGACCCCGGCGCCGAGAGGATCGGCATGCAGGCGGCGGAGGCTTTGGGCGAGATGCCGCAGCG
This sequence comes from uncultured Sphingomonas sp., assembly GCA_964658415.1. Taxonomy (GTDB): domain Bacteria; phylum Pseudomonadota; class Alphaproteobacteria; order Rhizobiales; family Rhizobiaceae; genus Rhizobium. The sequence goes on from CAZZZI010000305.1 coordinate 4,666, forward strand.
GGTGTTGAAGACGCTGATGGCCGAAGTCGACGGCAAGCCGGTCTGCGTGATCGTGCCGTCCGACCGCGAGGTCAGCATGAAGAAGCTCGCCGCCGCGTTTGGCGGCAAGTCGGCCCATATGATGAAGCCGGCCGATGCCGAGCGGCTGACCGGCTACCATGTCGGCGGCATCAGCCCGTTCGGACAGAAGAAGCTGGTGCCGACGGCCATCGAGGTGGCGGCGCTCGGCGAAGACCTCGTTTTCATGAATGGCGGGCAGCGCGGGCTGCAGGTGCGGCTCGCCCCGCAGGATGCTGTGGCGGTGCTGAAGGCGAATGCTGCGCCGCTGGTCGCCTGAGCGCCCTGCCCCCACCCGTCCATCTGCTCGAAATGCGCTACTGCGAGCTTCATTTTCGCCGCAATGGGGCTTATGTCTTCTGCCTCGGCATTTTCCCAGCAGGCAGGTTTCCATGACATCCGTTTCGAAAAGCGTTCATACCGTTGATCCGGTCAAGCTCGACAAGCTTGCCGAGGTGGCCATCAAGGTCGGATTGCAGTTGCAGAAGGGTCAGGACCTGGTCGTCACCGCACCTGTGGCCGCAATGCCGCTGGTACGGCGGATCACACGCCACGCCTATATGGCCGGTGCCGGCCTCGTGACCTCCTTCTATGCCGACGAGGAAGCGACCCTCGCCCGCTTTGAGAACGGCAGCGACGAGAGCTTCGACCGCGCCGCCGGCTGGCTCTATGACGGCATGGCCAAGGCCTTTGCCAATGGCGCTGCGCGGCTGGCGGTGTCCGGCGACAATCCGATGCTGCTGTCGGGCCAGGACCCGGCCAAGATCGCCCGCGCGAACCGCGCCAATTCCACGGCCTACAAGCCGGCGCTGGAAAAAATCTCCAACTTCGACATCAACTGGAACATCGTTTCCTATCCCAATCCGTCCTGGGCCCGGCTGGTGTTTCCGAACGATCCGGAACCGATTGCCGTTGCCAAGCTCGCCAAGG
>CAZZZI010000306.1:0-5651 GCA_964658415.1 uncultured Sphingomonas sp.
TATAGGCCTTGGCAAAGCCCGACAGGATCGGATTGCCGCCGGTGCGCATCCAGACCAGCAGCAGCGCCAGCAACCCGCCGAGCGTGATGGAACAGATAAACAGCGCCAGCGTCATCGGCAGGGCTGCCAGCAGCGTGACCATCGTCGAAGACAGGAAGGCAAAATCCATGGCTCAGGCCTTCCCCATCGCCGCCGACGGCATGCTGCGGTTGGCCCTGCGTTCGGCGCGGTTGAACACCTGGTCCGACAGGCTGGTGAGAATGAGATAGAGGCAGCCGCCGACGATGTAGAAGAGGAAATACTGACGGGTCGAACCGGCCGCCACCTGGCTGGTGCGCATGAGTTCCGCAAGGCCGGTGACCGAGATCAGCGCCGAATCCTTGAGGCTCAGCTGCCAGACATTGCCGAGCCCGGGAATGGCCAGCCGCAAAACCTGCGGCATGACGATACGACGAAAACGCAACCGGGCGCCCATGCCGATGGCCGAGGCGGCCTCCAGTTCGCCTTTCGAGATCGCCAGATAGGCGCCGCGATAGACTTCGGCCTGGTAAGCCCCGGAGATGATGCCGACGGCAAAGGCGCCTGCGGCAAAGGACGGCAGGCCGAGAAAACCTTCATAGCCGAAGGCCTTGCCGATTGCGGTCAAGGCGCTCGATCCGCCGAAATAGATGAGATAGATGATCAGTAGTTCCGGCACGCCGCGAAACACGGTGGTGTAGGTGTGCCCCAGCACCGAGAGCAGCCGGTTTCCGGAAAGCTTGGCTGCGGCGACGATGGTGCCGAGCACGGCGCCGATCGCCAGCGCCACCGCAGTGACGGCGAGCGTCAGCAGCGTTGCCACGAGGAGCAGCGCCCCCCACCCGGTCGAACCGAAGCCCAGCAGTTCCAATGTCGACATCTGATCTTCCGTAACGGCGCGAGGGGACGCCTCCGACCGCCGGGCCGGAAGCGTCGGTTCGATGGCTTATTTCGGGCTGACGTCGGTCTTGAACCACTTCATCGACAGCGTCTTGACGGTGCCGTCATCGAGCGCCGACTTGATGGCCTTGCTGAACAAGTCGCGCAGGTCGGTATCCGTCTTGCGCACGCCAAGACCTTCGCCAACGCCCCAGATCGGGCCGGCAATCTGCGGTCCGGAGAAGCCGAGCGCGCCATTGGCCGCTTCGAACGCCGTTTCGAAATAGACGGCATCGTCGAATCCGAGGTCGATACGGCCGTTCTGCAGGTCGAGATCGCGGTCGGCGCCGGTCTTGTACTCGCGGATCGTCGCGATGTCGGCAAAGTTGTCGTAGACGAACTTGGCATAGACGGTCGCCGCCTGGATGCCGATGGTCTTGCCCTTGAAGGCTTTCTTCAGGGCGTCGATATCGGCTACGCCGGTCTGGCCGGGTGTCATGGTGATGGTCTTGCCGGTGCCGGCAGCGTTGGCAAGCGGGCTGTCCTTGGCAACGGCAAAGGCGGCCGGCGTGGCGGCATAGGGAATGGTGAAGTCGATGACCTGCTTGCGCTCGTCGGTGATCGACAGGGCGTCCATGATGATGTCGAACTTGCCGGCGTTGAGAGCCGGGATCATGCCGTCCCAGTCGGAGGCGACCAGCTTGCACTCGACCTTGGCGCGCTCGCAGAGCACCTTGGCGAGTTCCGGCTCGAAGCCGCCGAGCGTGCCGTCGGCATTGGTCATGTTCCAGGGCGCATAGGCGCCTTCGAGCGTGATGGTGACGGTCTTCCAGTCCTTGGCGTCAGCGGCGGGTCCGGCGAGGGCAGCCAGCGCCACGGCGCCCGATAGCATCAATGCATTGATCTTCATGTTCTCTCCTCTGGGGTCTGATCTGGACGAGTTGCAGCGATGCCGATCTCTGTCGGCTGTCGGTCGCAACCCGCTATGGGGTATGGAATGGGTCTCGGTCCTGGCACCATATGAGATTTCAGCAACGCGGCAAGCCGCGCTGCATTTAATATGCAAATTTGATGGCTGCACAAGGATTGGGCGATCCAGTCTGCGTCGCCGGCAATTCTTACTGCGACATAAGTCTATATTTATCAAAATGCTGGATTTGCCTCAGAAACTTCAATCATTTCTGCTAAAACTGTGATTCTCAATTCTTGGTGATGAACGGAGACAGCCCCAGAATGGCCATTCGCCCCCTCTTGATCGGTCTCACTCTCATCGTCGCGCTGGTGCTGATCATTCTCAGCATTCTGCTGGTCAATCCGTCGCACAACATACGCCAGACGGACCCCCTGGCACCGCAGCCACCTGGTGCAAATTCGCAGCAGTAGACTGGTATAGTTAACGCCAGGACCCCACCTGTGGAACTGCTTGTCACGCGATGCGTTTGTCGGGCAACTTCACAAGGAATAGTCCAATGCGAGTAATGATAGCCGTCGTAACGATCATGGTAGTGTCCGTCCTCAGCCTCTCCATGCTGACACCGGCAGGCGAAGAACTGACGGGCAACGGCTCCAAGCTGGAAGCGTCGATCAACTAACGCGCGCCGCTGTCATTGCGGCGCTCTGGCTAGCTCTGCTCGGTACCGAGCAGGCGCTTCATCGTTGCGCGGAAGCGCCCGTTGATCGCATCGTATCCGACATGCCGCCCGCCGCTGACCTGTTCGCAGCCCAGCGCCCAGACGGTGTCGATCTTCACTCCTCCCGCGAAAATCCAGTGGTCGAGGATCCGGTCGGCCTCCAGATAGGGAGCAGCCGACAGGTCGAGCGAAACCAGATCGGCGCTGTTTCCCGCCTTAATCCCGGTCTCTAGGCCCAACGCTCTGCCCCCGCCCCCAAGAGCCTGATCGAACAGCGCCCGCCCGACAGATCCGTTGGGCGCTGCTACGACGTTTCGCGCCCTGAGGGCCAGCCGTTGGGAATACTCCAGCTGGCGCAGCTCCTCGGCCACGGAAATCAGGATATTCGAATCCGAGCCGATCCCGAAGCGGCCTCCTTCCGACAGGAACAGCGGTGCCGGAAACGTGCCATCGCCCAGGTTGGCTTCGGTGATGGGGCATAGGCCGGCCACTGCGCCGCTGCTGGCAACGCGCCGGGTCTCGTCATCCGTCATGTGGGTCGCGTGGATCAGGCACCAGCGTCTGTCGACTTCGGCATGATCGAGCAGCCATTCGACCGGGCGGGCGCCGGACCAGGCCAGGCAATCCTCGATCTCCTTGACCTGCTCGGCCACATGAATATGAATCGGCCCATCCCCCGCGATATCGATGGCGAAGCGCAGCTCTTCGGGTGTGACAGCCCGCAGGCTGTGCGGCGCGAGGCCAAGCACGCCGCCATCCAGCCCGGACACGACCCGACGGCATCCCTCCATCAGCGCCGCGAAGCGATCGGGCGTGTTGACGAACCGACTCTGGCCCTCGATCGGCTGGCCGCCGCCGAAGCCGGAACGCGCATAGAGCACCGGCAGCAATGTCAGTCCGATGCCGGTCTCTGCGCTGGCAGCGCCGATGCGCCCGGCCATTTCGGCGATATCGGCATAGGGACTGCCGTCCCGGTCGTGGTGCAGGTAATGAAATTCGCCGACGCGGCAAAAGCCGGCCTCGAGCATTTCCATGTAAAGCTGGGCCGCGACAGCCTCGACGTCGTCCGGCGTCATCGACAGGGCAAATCGGTACATCACCGTGCGCCAGCTCCAGAAGCTGTCGCTGCCGGGGCCGCGTACTTCGGCAAGGCCGGCCATTGCCCGCTGGAACGCATGGCTGTGCAGGTTCGGCATGGCCGGCACCAGCACCGCGTGGCGCTCGTCGGATGCCCCCGCCGGCACGCCGGCCGCAATGGCCGCAATGCGCCCGCCGGCGATCTCGATGCGCACGTCCTGATGCCAGCCATCCGGCAAGAGGGCAGTTCTCGCGTGAAGTCCGACCATCGGTAATCCCCTTCTCATTGCCGCAGATCCGTCCTAGGCTCGTCGCCAGCCGCCGAAATTCCGCTTGTCACACGGCTATTATGTATATACATGTCGAGCCATAATGAAAGGCGCAAAGCTGATGACCGGGAACAATTCCTCCGAACAGACCACCGCATTTCTAGGCCGGCCGCGCCTGCTGCGCAACGCCCGGCTGGCAACCCTGAACGGTAGGCTTCCCGGTCTCGGGATCGTCGAGAAGGCGGCCATTGTCGTCGAGAACGGCCGCATCCTGTTTGCCGGCCCAGAGAGCGAGCTGCCGGTCCGGGCGATCGAGACGGCGGATATCCTGGACCTCGAGGGCCGATGGGTAACGCCCGGCCTGATCGACTGCCACACCCACATCATCTATGGCGGCAACCGCGCCCGCGAGTTCGAGATGCGGCTCGAAGGTGCCAGCTACGAGGAGGTGGCGCGCGCCGGCGGCGGCATCGTGTCGTCGGTCAACGCGACCAATGCGCTCTCCATTGAGGGTCTCGTTGCCGTCGCTCTTGCGCGGCTGGACACGCTGCTGGCCGAAGGCGTGACAACCATCGAGATCAAGTCCGGCTATGGCCTCAATATCGACGCCGAATTGCGGATCTTGCGCGCTGCCCGCGCCCTTCAACGGATCCGCCCGGTGCGGGTGGTGACGTCCTATCTCGCCGCCCATGCGACGCCGGTCGACTATAAAGGGCGCAACGGGGCCTATATCGACGAAGTCGTCCTGCCCGGCATGCAGCAGGGCGCGGCCGAAGGCCTGATCGACGCCGTCGACGGATTCTGCGAGGGTATCGCCTTCTCCCCGGCCGAGATCGCCCGCGTCTTCAATATGGCCCGCGCGCTCGGCCTGCCGGTCAAGCTGCACACCGAGCAGCTTTCCAATCTCGGCGGTGCGGCGCTGGCGGCCTCCTATGGTGCGCTCTCGGCCGACCATCTCGAATATCTCGACGCTGCCGGCGTGGCGGCGCTGGCCGCCAGCGGCACCGTGGCGGTGCTGCTGCCCGGCGCCTTCTATGCGATCAAGGAAAAGCAGACGCCGCCGGTCCAGTTGCTGCGCGATGCCGGGGTGAAGATCGCCATTGCCACCGACAGCAATCCCGGCACCTCGCCGCTGACGTCGCTGCTCCTCACCATGAACATGTCGGCGACGCTGTTCGGGCTGACGGTCGAGGAATGCATCGCCGGCACGACGCGCGAAGCGGCCAGGGCCCTCGGGCTGCTGGCCGAGACCGGGACCATCGAGGCCGGCAAGTCGGCCGATCTTGCCATCTGGAATATCGAGAGCCCGGCTGAACTCGTCTACCGGATGGGCTTTAATCCGCTGCATGCACATGTCTTCAAGGGCGAGAGGTTCGACCGATGACCATCACACTCCATCCCGGCTCCGTGACGCTCGCCGAACTCGCAACGATCTACTGGACCGGCGAGCCTGCCGTGCTCGACCGTTCCTTCGACGCCGGCATCGAGCGGGCATCTGCCCGCATCGCCGAGATCGCCGCCGGCAACGCGCCGGTCTATGGCATCAACACCGGTTTCGGCAAACTCGCCTCGATCAAGATCGATCGCGCCGACGTGGCGACCCTGCAGCGCAATCTGATCCTCTCCCATTGCTGCGGCGTAGGGCAGCCGCTCTCTGAGAACATCGTCCGGCTGATCATGTCGCTCAAGCTGGTGTCGCTCGGGCGCGGTGCCTCGGGCGTGCGGCTGGAGATGGTCCGGCTGATCGAGGCGATGCTCGAGAAGGGCGTGATCCCCG
>CAZZZI010000307.1:0-5528 GCA_964658415.1 uncultured Sphingomonas sp.
GGCCGAGTTCGTCCAGGCGGGCCGGCCAGAAGGCGCTGGCGATCTGCAGGAATTCGGCCGTCAATTGCCACCAGAGGGCGTGGTCCTGCGCATCCAGCGTCGCGAGATCCGCCCAGTCGCGGTCCTCCGTCTCGATGGAATCGATCAGTTCGGCAAGGTTGCGCGCAAGCCAGATGGCATCGGCCGGGCTGGCAGGGGCCACCAGCGGCGAATCGGAATGGATGTCGCGGACGATCTGCGGCAGCTTGTTGCGCCACGCCAGGATCAGCCGCGCCAGTTCCAGCAGCCTCGCCGTGTTCGACAGCGGCTGCAGCAGGTCGGCGGTCGCAGGCAGGTCTTCATCGAAATAGCCGCTGTCTTCGTCGGTCTCGCCGAGTGGGCGGATGACCGGCAGGATCGCCGACTGTCCGCCCAGGAGGTCGACAAAGGCAGAGCGCAGCACGCGCGCGGCACGGCGCGTCGGCAGGTAGATCGTCACCTTGGCAAGGGACAGCGGATCGGCGGGATCGTGGCGAAAATGATCCGTCAGTCGTCCGTCGCAAAGCGCCGTCGCAAGCGTCGCAAGAAAAGGCAGTCCTGCCGGGATCGTCAGGATGCGCTGCCGTTCCGTCATGACGGCGTGCCTGTCTCGACCCGGTGGATCGTCTGCTCGGCTGCCGCGATGGCATCCGGCGTCCCCACCGTCAGCCACTGCCCGTCGAGCGTCACGCCGTAGAGCCTGCCTCTCTCGATCGCCCGGTCGAAATAGATATTGAGATTGAAGGCATCGGCGGGCGCGTCGTCGAAGAGGTCGGGTTTCAAGACGATGGCACCCGCATAGACGACGGGGTTGGGCATGCCGTCCCGGTAGCGGGTCAGGCAACCGTCCGTTGCCATGGAGAAATCCTTTTTGCCGTCATGGCCGGTCGTCCGGTCGAGGGCGACGCAGAGCAGGGCCATGTCCATGCTGTCGGCATCGAAGAAATCCGCCAGAAGTTCCAGGTTCGAAGGTGCTCCCGCCGTTTCGCCGATCCAGAACAGGTCCGCGTTCATCACGAAGACCGGATCGCGATCGAGCAGCTTCAGGCCCTTGGCAAGACCGCCGCCGGAATTCAGGAGGCCCTGCGTTTCGTCGGAAACGACAATCTCCAGGTCCAGGCGGGACTGAAGATAGGACCGCATCTGATCGGGATGGTGATGGATATTGACCACGGCCTTCGCGACCCCTGCGGCGACCAGCAGATCCAGCACGTAGTCGAGCATCGGCCGGCCGCCGATTGCCACCAGCGGCTTGGGGGTATGGTCGGTAATCGGCCGCATGCGGGTCCCAAGCCCCGCTGCCAGCACCATGGCCTGTTTGATGGTCATCGGATCCGGTAATTATGATTCGCTTGCATTCATACCAGCCCTTGCGCACCAATCGCGCAAGGGGGCAAGCGCTTCGTGCTCGAACGCGGCCTGCAGATAGGTGAGGGTGCGCGGCATATGCTTGAGATAGCCCGGTTTCCCGTCCCGCTGCTTCAAGCGCACCCAGAGGCCGGCGAGCTTGCAGTTGCGCTGCGCCGACATGATGGCCCAGCTCTTCAGGAACAGCGGCTCGTCGAAGCCCGGATCTGCCCGACGGAGCGACAGGTAGTCGCCCATCAGCTGCTCGAACAGCGGCCGGGCGATGGTGACGCGCGCATCCTGGACAAGCGATGCCAGATCGTAGGCGGTCGGCCCGATCATTGCGTCCTGGAAGTCGATGAGGCCAATGCGGCGGATGCCGGTGTCGTCGCTACGCCAGATGATGTTCGGGGAATGCAAGTCGCGCAGCAGCAGGCTTTTTTCCGCTGCAGCCAGCTGGTCAATGAGGTCGTTCCAGATGGCGAGATACTCGGCCCGTTCTCTGTCGCTTGCCGCTTCGCCCCGCTTCCACGGAAGGTACCAGTCGAGCAGCAGGCGTGCCTCCATGCCCATCGCCGTACGGTCGAAGTCGGGAATGTGATGTACGTGATCTGTGGTGACAGGAATATCGCGCGGCAAGTCTAGCATGTGTAGATGCGCGAGACAGGCGACGCTGGCGCGGTAACGCTCGGCGATCGGCCGACCGTCCGCGTCGAGCACGCCATCGCTGCCGAGATCCTCGATCAGCAGGATCCCCTGGTCGTAGTCGACATGGTAGATCGCCGGCGTCGCGAAACCCTTTTCGCGCAACATGCCGGCAATGGCGACGAAGGGGTAGGCGTCTTCGGCCAGATGCGCCACCTTGGGGTAGGGCTTGCCGTCGAGCACCGGAGGCCCTTCCGGGCGACGCGGCCAGTCCATCAGGATGACGCGCCTTCCACCGTCGGCGGGATAGATCGATTCATAGGCCCGCATGGAGGCATCGCCGGTGAGGAAGCGTCGTTCGGCACCGGTCAATCCGCTCCTGTCGAGAAATGCGCGGATTTCCAGCACGCGCCGGATGCGCGCGGCCTGCGCAGGGGGTGCCGATATCGTCGCGCGCCTGCTGTCGCCTTCCGTCTCAAGCCGCAGCGTGATGCGCTCGGCCGGCAATTCCGCCTCCGCCATTTCCGGCCACTCGACCAGGCAGATCCCCGTATCGAGCGCCTCGTCGAACCCCAGTTCCACCAGTTCTCCGGCATCGCCGAGACGATAGAGATCGAAATGCGAGACGGGGATGCGCAGCGGATAGGATTGCACGAGGGTAAAGGTCGGGCTTGGCACTTCCAAGCCGTCGTCATCGGCCATGGCACGCAGCAAGGCCCGGGCCAGCGCCGACTTGCCGGCACCGAGATCGCCGCTCAGCGCCAGGCAATCGCCTACGGCAAGGGCAAGCGCCAGGTCTTCGCCGAGCTGGCGGGTCGCCGCGTCATCCCGCAGAAAGACCGAGACCGGAGCGTCCATTGAGGTCACTCGGCTGCGGCAATCGATTGCGGCACGTCGGCGGAGGGGATGCGGCAGTGGACGATGGTGCCTTTGCCGGGCTGGCTGTCAATTGAAACCTGACCGTTGTGAAGGCTGACAAAGCTCTCGACGATGGAGAGGCCGAGGCCGGCACCGCTGCGCTTGCCGCCCTTGCCGTTCGAGGCAAAGCGCTTGAAGACGGTGCCCATCACGTCTTCCGGAATGCCCGGGCCCTGATCGGCAACGGAGAAGAGGAAGTCGGTGCCGTCGCGGTGGCACTTCAGCGAGATGACCGAGCCCTCGGGCGCGAAATTGGCGGCGTTGTTCAGAAGCTTCAGGAGAATCTGCTTGAGGCGCTGCTGGTCCGCAACCACGCTGCCGAGATGCGCCGGCACGATGATCTCCAGCGCCACGCCGCTTTCCTGCAGCCTGTCGGCAATCTGCAGCGAGACGTCGTCGAGCAGGTCGTCCAGCAGGATCGTGCTGCAATTCAGGCGCATGATGCCGGCATCGACCGTCGCGAGATCGAGAATGTCGTTGACAAGCGTCAGAAGGACAGAAGAAGAGGTGGCGATATGGTCGATATACTCGGCCTGCCGCTCGCTGAGCGGTCCGATGCCGGGCGTCTTGAGGAGATCGGTAAAACCGATGATATTGGTCAGTGGCGAGCGCAGTTCGTAGGACACGTGCTGGACGAAGTCGTTCTTCAGCTCGTCGGCCTTGCGCAGCGCCTCGTTCTTTTCCGTCAAGGCCCGCTCGGCCCGAACGCTGTCGGTCATGTTGACGAAGGTGAGCATCGTCTGGGCATTGGGCAGCGGCGTCACGGCATAGTCGAGCACCAGTCCGGAGAAAAGCTCCAGCGTCCCCTGAGAGGAGGGGCGCTCGTCGTTGAAGCTGGTGATCTGCTCGGCAAAGGATTTCCAGCCATCGGGCTTGTCATAGGACGCAAGGCAGGCATCGGCGACCATGCGGATATGGGTGCCGGGCTTGGCTTCCGTCTCGCTGATGCCCCAGAGGGCACGAAACGCCGGATTGGAGAGACGCATGCGGCCATCGGGGCCGAACACCGCAACACCTTCGGAAAGATGGTCGATCGTCTCGCCCTGCACCTTCACCAGCGTGTTGTAGCGCGTCTCGAGATCGACCTGTTCGGTGAGGTTCTCAAACACCCAGGTGGCGCCGCCCTGCGGATGGGCCGTGGCAAAGACCCGCAGGATCTGCCCGTTCGGCAGGTGCCAGAGGTCGGATTGCGTATCGAGCGCCCGGTAGACGGAGAGCACGCTTTCCTTCCAGGTCTTCCAGTTCAGCGGTTCCGGCAGCTTCTTGGCGGCGCGCAGGCGATCCAGCAGTTCGCTGTTGTCTGGCTTTGATTCCAGGAAGGAAATATCGAGTTCCCAGAGCTGCACGAAGGCTTGGTTGTAGAATTGCAGACGGCGGTTGCCGTCGAAGATGGCAACGGGGGTCGCGAGATGATCGAGCGTCTCCGCATGACTCTTCAGCGTCCGCTCCAGCTCGGCGCGAACAGCCTCGGTCTCCGACACGTCGATCGCCATGCCGGCCGAGCCACTGCGGGCGCGCACGTCGACCACGTCGAAAAAGGTACGGTTGCCGCGAACAACGGTGGAAATCTTGTCGTGGAAAGGCGAATCGGGCGTTGCCGAGGCGCGGATGCGCTCGCGGGCAATGGTGTTCAGGAACTCACGGCCTTCGCGGATCGCCTCTTCCGGCGAAACGGCCTCGACCGCCTCGCCATAGGCATGGTTGACCCATGTCAGCTTGCCGTCGGGGTCGCGCTGCCAGACCGGGAGGTCGATGGCATCGAGCAGGTTCTGGAAGGCCGAGATGGATGTCAGCAGCCGGTCGCGCTCGATCTTGATTTCGGCCAGTTCGGCACGGAGGTTGTTGAGCGCCACGAAACGGACGAAAGCGCGGCCGCCGGAAATCCGGCCCTGGGCCTCGAGGATCTCGTCGCGGTTGGTCTCGACAACCATGTCGAAGCCCTGGCCGCTGCTGCGTAGCTTGTCGATCGCCTTGTCAAGATCGCCGGCGGACCATGACTTCAGCCACCGTCCGAATGCCAGAAACTCGTTGTCCTGCGGGGCGCCGGTCTCGACAGGGAGCTGGCCCAGCAGTTCGGGCCGGGTGTTGGGACCGTCCCAGATCACGATACGGCGGTTCTTGTCGGCGATCAGGGCCTGGTAGCGGGAGATGCGCTGGTTTGCATCCGAGAGGGCCGTGCGGATCTCGCGGCCTTCCGTCTCGAGATTGCCCCGCTGGCGAACGAGCCAGAGTGTCGAGAGCAGGGCGGCAGAAACAACGCCGATCACCACCGAGAAGGTGACCATTTCGGAAGAGGTAAACAGCCGGGCAGCAACGGGCATCTGCGCCTGGGCAAGCGCGGGGCCGGCAATTGCGGCAATGGACGTGCCGGAGGCCAGCAGGGCAAGGATCTTGGTAAAGCGCTGCGGGTTGCGCTGACGGTGAAATTCAGCCGCCTGGCTTCCGTTCTGCCTTGGCAGAGCCGGACCGCAGGGGCGGGCGTCGGCCTGTTTTTGCAGGCTTTCGTTCATTTCCATCAGCGGTCTGTCTCCGTCCTGTAATGTGTCGCATCTCGACAAGACATCCCATTTCCGCAGGGTCCCGAAGCTCGGTTCAATGCG
>CAZZZI010000308.1:0-5507 GCA_964658415.1 uncultured Sphingomonas sp.
ACAGCATCCAGTTCGCCTCACTTCTCAGCAAGGCGGCCTTCCTCGGAGGCGTACTACGCAGCAGCGCTATCTTTGAGTGGATTCCATCGGCTGCATTGCTTTTGCGGCAGGTCTCCAACGGCGATTTCGTACCGGCTAACCGATTCAGTCCTGCGTTGAAACCAACAAACAACGATATGTTGACCATAGCCATTGAATTTGCAGTTCCGAAAGTTGCAGAGCGAATCCATGATTCTGAGTGCTATCGTCGGGTAGCTGTAGCTGAAGCGCCAGCCGAAGGATGATTTTAAAAGCAGGCATTTACAGGCATGGCCGATTGTACAGGCGCTTGCCTCGTTCTTGCGCTACCCGCTTACTATCGCGACCTGGAGGCGATGGTCCGCGAGCGGCAGCTTCGAGGTGGATAGTAGCACGGTCAACCGCTGGGTATTGGCTTATGCCCGATGATCGAAAAACGGCTGCGGCAGTTTTGGCGTCCCCGTACGGCTCGGTCCGGATTGATGAGACCTCGGCCACGATCCTCGGCAAATGGCGCTTAGTTGTACCGAGCCATCGACAAGGATGGAAACTGGTAGATAGATATCCTGCTGACCCCGAACCGCGATCTCGACGCCGCCAAGCGGTTCTTCCGCAAGATGCTCAAGACGGACCATTGTTGTGGCAGAAGAGACAGGGCCAACACCTTCCGTCAACGATAAACTTTGGTCGATAACGGCCTTCTCCATCTGGAGTCCGCCCATTATGTCGCTAAGCACTTCCAGCGATACATCTAAAGTGAACATTTTCGCGTAGAGAAGAACTTGCCATAGATCGGTGGCTTCCAATCCTTCAAGACAGCGCGGTGACATCGAAGGTTTTGGGGCGATGATGTGGTAAAGCCAAGGATATAAGCTGTTTGTTTTTGAAATTTAAACTTTCCTAAAATAGAATCGGATAAAGACGCGAATAAAGCTAATAAACTTCGAGATCGATGTGAAAAAGGCAATTGGTCCATCCCTATCTAAACTGTTGGAAAAGGCAGAAAGGCAGCGGTGTGCCGGCCAGTATGTTGCGGCCTTTGCCGCAGCAATGAAAGTATATTTGTTGACTGAGGCGTCTGAAAACAAAGCGATGAAAATAAATTGTCTTTTGCTGATCGCGAAAGTCCATATTGTTAGAGGCGACTTGAAATCTACTAACGAAGTGCTGTTGCGCGCTAAAGCGGACGCGAGAGACTGCGGCGACGAGTTTCTGCTGGGCACCACACTCTATATGAGTGCCTATACTAACAAATTGCTGGGCCTTCAGAGCAACGCGCTTGCTGATATCGAGCAAGCTCTAGAAATCGCCGTCGCCTTAGGCGATCCAGAGTTGCTTTACTGGACTTACAACCGAGCCGGCGTTGTTCAATCAGATATGCGTCGTTTTGGTATCGCAGACGAATTTATGCATAGAGCGCTAGATCTCAGCGTGGGTCTGGGCGACGAAGAGCGTTTTTGTATCCTTAATAATCTGACAGACAATATCGCTTTGTGGGAAGAGGAGCTTTCTGAAGCGGGCAATCACCTGCCGTTCAGCACATTGTCGCGCAGTCTTGGGTATGGTCAACGAGCGCTTGTATTTGCTCGCACAGCGAGGAATCTATATCGCGAAGCCATGGTGCTCGGTAACCTCGGCCTTGTTTACGGACTGCTCAAACAATTTGATGAGGCTTTCGAGGTACTGGACCGCAGTGAGCGTTTGGCTACAAATGAGGGTTTTCGCGGGCTTGTACTCTCAGCCGCTCACTATAGAGGTAAAGTCCTCCTTATTATGCGCGATCCACACAAGGCAATCCACTACCTCCAAAGAGCTCTTCAAATCTCTGAGGCGATTAGCGAAGATATTTCTACTAGGGATATCAGTCGCTGCCTGGCATCAGCCTTCGAAACCGTTGGTGACGCTGCGTCAGCTTTGATGCACTATCGGAACTACCACAATTTCGACCGGCAGATCGACAACGCACAGGCCTTTCTAAAGGCGTCGATCCTGATTGATCGGGTGGCGATCATGGATGCTCGCTTAGATGCAAAGAAAGCGCGGGAAGATCACGACGAACTGGCCTCACGCAGCGCGGCTCTGGAAAAATCACTAAAGACACTGCAGATCTTAACCGATGAGGCTTATGTAATGGCTAATACAGATGCGCTCACCGGTCTGTATAACAGACATTTCCTGGAGGCCGAGTTTGCACGTCTTCGAGATTGTGAATACTCAGATGGAAATCCACTTTGTGTAGTCCTAATTGATCTAGACCATTTCAAGCATATCAATGATCGCTTTGGGCATGAAGTCGGTGACACCGTTTTGAGAGAGATAGCGCGAATAGTCAAGCGAGGCGTTCCAAGTGAAGGCAGCGCAATAAGATACGGCGGCGAAGAAATAGTAATTCTTCTGCCCAATCTCGATTTGAGTTCGGCCAAGAAACTGTGCGATGATCTACGGGTGATCATCAAGTCTGTCGATTGGACTGAAACAGCGCATGATTTTGTGGTGACGGCTAGCTTTGGCATTGCCAAACTGCGGCCATCGGATGATTTAGTCAATTTCTTAAAACGTGCCGATTTATCGCTTTACGAGGCCAAAAATAGTGGCCGTGACCGTGTGTGCATTGCCGTCTAGAGTGATTCCAACACTCGGTGCCCGTGTCTGACAGCTGCGATGATGTTTTCAGGTTCAGCTTGCCAGATGAAGTGGCCCCTGCTGTTTAGGATGAGGAGCGCGAACGTCAGACTGCCCATGCTGAAGCCGAAATCGAGGATTTTTCCACTGTCGGAGGTACCGGGAAATCCGTTGAATTGTGGCGTGAGTGTTGGCCCCTCGGGTTCGGCTTTCAGGAGCGGGGCTCAAACCACTCCAAGCGGCTGCGTTTAAGAGACGTGGTCGTGAGAGTTGGAGGTAAGTCCAGGACACACCCTGGGCGGTACGCATCCGAGAGACGAATGAGAATGAACCTTCCGATGAAGCGTCGTAACGTGGAACCTGTCGTCAAAAGCAGAGGTTTGACGTTTCTCTGGGATCAGCTTGTCAGATGCCTGGTGACCGGGCAAGCGGGGGGCGATCAGCGGATGCAGGCATTGTCGCGGAACTGGAGGAACCAGTATTCGCCGTTGGATGGTCTTGCCACGTGCGAAGAAGCGCGATTTTGGGCCCAGCTCGCGTCGAGCGACGCACACCCATTACGTTAGCAAATCTAATCATTGAAGCGAATATTCTAAATTGAGCTAAGTCGTCGGGCGATCTAACTTAGATCGGGCGACCGCAAGGGAGGCGGCCGGGAGCGACAGGATTCGGGAGGCAATCCACGTGCGAAAAGGCCGATAAACGGCTGGATAGTTCGTT
The DNA here is from genome assembly GCA_964658415.1 of uncultured Sphingomonas sp. GTDB lineage: Bacteria > Pseudomonadota > Alphaproteobacteria > Rhizobiales > Rhizobiaceae > Rhizobium. The sequence continues at coordinate 3,361 of CAZZZI010000308.1, forward strand.
ACATTTGCCTCGTGCGATTTTGATAAAATTCCCCATTCGAGGATTTCGAGACATGAACCTTTATTCTTTGCTTGCATTGCGCGCGTCCAATGACCGTCCAGTCCGCGTTGGCCTGATTGGTGCCGGCAAATTCGGCTCGATGGTACTCGCTCAAGCCCAACGCATCGCGGGCCTTCACATGGTCGCGGTTGCCGATCTCAATGTAGGCAAGGCAAAGGAGTCGCTTACACGCGTCGGCTGGCCCAAGCAACGCTACGCGGCCACCAGCTGCGGCGATGCCGTAAAGAACGGCACGACATTTGTCACGGATGATGCAAACGATCTCTTCAACTGCCCGGAAATCGAATGCATCATCGAAGCCACCGGACATCCTCTGTTTGGAACACGCCATGCGCTTGGCGCCATCGATAGCGGCAAGCATGTCGTCATGGTCAATGTCGAAGCCGATGTCATGGTCGGTCCCATTCTCGCCGAAAAGGCGCGCGCCAAGGGCCTTATCTATTCCATGGCCTACGGCGATCAACCGGCGCTCATCTGCGAACTCGTCGACTGGGCGCGCTCGACCGGTTTCGAAATCACCGCTGCCGGCAAGGGCATGAACTTCGAGCCGCGGTATCGTTACTCCACACCCGATACCGTCTGGAGCTTCTTCGGCTGGTCGGAAGAAGAAGTGGCTAAGGGCGATTTTAATCCGAAAATGTATAACTCGTTCACCGATGGCACCAAAGCAGCCATCGAAATGGCCGCTGTGGCCAACGGCACGGGGCTGGATTGCCCCGACAACGGATTGGCCTTTCCCCCTGCCGGGCTGCAAGACCTGGCGCGCGTCTTCAGGCCTGCCGCCGATGGCGGGCGAATGGACAGATCCGGTCTTGTCGATATCGCCGCGAGCCAGGAGCCCGACGGTCGCGAGGTGTTCAACAACATCCGCTATGGCGTCTTTGTGACCTTCAAGGCCCACAACGACTACGCTAAGGCTTGCTTCAAACAATACGGACTGCTGACCGATCCGAGCGGCTGGTATGCATCCATGTGGCGCCCCTTTCACATCATAGGCCTTGAGACGTCGATCAGTGTCCTGTCGGCCGTGCTTCGCAACGAGCCGACCGGGTGCTCCAAGGAGTTCCGCGGCGACGCCGTCGCCACCGCCAAAAAGGACATGCAACCGGGCGAGATGCTGGATGGCGAAGGCGGATATGCTGTCTGGGCCAATGCCATCCCGGCGACACGCAGCTTGGAGCTGAAGGCCCTGCCGATCGGCCTGGCCCATAACGTCAAGCTCAAGAGACCCATCAAGAAGGATCAGATCGTCAGTGTAGACGACGTCGAACTTGTGAACGATCTCGACGTTGTAGGCCTTCGCCAGGAAATGGAAGCCCGCTTCCGCCCTGCCACAAGTCCAATTGCGTGAGGCCGAGGAAATGACTTCGCCATCAGGAGCATTTATTGTCATCGCCGAATTTCTGGTCAAGTCAGGTGAGATGGAGGCATTTCTGGAGATCGCGCATGACGACGCCAGACATTCCGTCGCCGATGAGCCGGAGTGCCATCAGTTCGATGTGATCCTCTCGGAATGCGCTGCGGACGTGGTTGTCTTCTACGAGGTCTATAGCGACAGAGCGGCCTTCGACGCCCATCTGGAAACACCGCATCTGAAACGTTTTCAGAAGGCTTTCCCCAGTCTGATCGTGCAGGAGCGGCCGGTGCGCTTCTTCGCCCGTCATGCACGATGATTGCGAAGGCGACTAAATGATGACGGGAACGGAAAGAATTGCCGTTCTTGGAACGGGCATCATGGGCGGGCCGATTGCAACCAGGCTCGCCGGAGCCGGCTACCGCGTTACCGTGTGGAATCGCACAGTCGAGAAGGCACAGGCACTCGTGCAGGCAGGCATAGCGGTGGCGGCGACGCCCGGCGACGCCGCGCTGGACGCCGACGTCGTGATCTGCATGCTGAGCGGTGGCCCGATTTGCGATGAAATCCTGCTCGGCACCACAGGCGTCATAGGCACGATGCGCCCCGGCAGCACGTTGGTGGTGATGAGTTCAGTGCCCGTCGAAACGGCGATCGCGCAGGCGGAAGCAGCATCGGCGAAGAGCATCCGCTATGTCGATGCGCCGGTGTCCGGCGGTGAGAAGGGCGTAAA
>CAZZZI010000309.1:0-5492 GCA_964658415.1 uncultured Sphingomonas sp.
GCTGGCGGCGATGGTTTCGCCGAATTCGCGGCCGATCGACATCGGCTCCCAGAAGACATAGCTCAGACCCGCCGCCTTGGCGTGCTCGGCCACCTCGGCCCAGCAATCGATGGCGATCTGGATCAGCTCTTCACGCCGCGCCGGATCGTCGAAGTCGCGGTAGGTGAAGATCGCAAACTGCGTGCCCACCGAAGTGCCGCCGAGATCGGCGGTGATGTCGGCAAAGGTCTTGAACCAGTCGACATAGTAGCGCCTGACATCCCGGTCCGGATGGCCGAAGTGGTTGAGGCGTCCATAGGGGCCGGTCATGCCCGAGGTGATGCGTACGCCGGTGCGGGTCAGGGCGGCGCTCATGTCGCGGGTGAGGCGCCGGATGACGGCGGCCGGCCAGGACGGGTTGATGAACTCGTGCGTCAGCTGCACATCGCGGATCTTTATATCGCGCGCGATGGCATCGATCAGGTCGTCCGGCTCCGCGTAGCGGTTGACCAGCGGGTTGGTGTTGAGCGACAGAGTCAGCCCCATCGGTATCTCCTGTGAACGGTGCGCGGCCGACGTGATCCGCCGCGCCTAAACTATCGATCCCGGTTTAAGCCGAGCGCGCCATCTGTCCGTCGAACCAGGCCCCGAAGGCTGCCTTCTCGTCGGCGCTCATGTGCAGGCCGTGCTTGGTGCGGCGCGTCAGGATGTCTTCTGCCGTCTCGGCCCACTCCTGTTCGATCAGATAGCGGACTTCCGCCTCATAGAAGTTGGGGCCGAAATACCGCCCGAGCGCGGCCACCGATGTGGCGCCGCCGATCAGGTTTGACGTGCGCGCGCCATAGAGCCGCGCATAGTGGCGGGCAAGGCCACGCGGCAGCCAGGCGTAATCGCGCTGCAGCTTTTCGAGGAAGCGCGGCACGTCGGCGTTCTCGATGTCGCCGCCCGGAAGCACGCCCCTCGCCGTCCAGTCCGGGCCCATCTTCGGGAAGGTGCCCTGCAGTTTCTGGATTGCATGCTCGGCGAGCTTGCGGAAGGTGGTGATCTTGCCGCCGAAGACGTTGAGAAGTGGAGCGCCGCCGGTCGTGTCGAGATCGAAGACGTAGTCGCGCGTGACGGCCGAGGGATTGCCCTTGCCGTCGTCGTAAAGCGGACGAACGCCCGAAAATGTCTGCAGCACGTCCTCGCGGCGCAGCGTCTGCTTGAAATAGCGGTTGACGGCGTTGAGGAGATATTCGATCTCGCTCTCGTCGGCCGAGACGGCTTCCGGTGCGCCGTCGTAAGGGATGTCGGTGGTGCCGATCAGCGCCTTGTCGCCTTCATACGGGTTGATGAAGATCACCCGCTTGTCATGGTTCTGAACCAGGTAGGCCTGCGGTCCGTCCCAGAATTTCGGCGTGATGATATGGCTGCCCTTGACCAGGCGGACGTTGCGGCTGGAGTTGGTGCCGGCGACGCGTCCGATGATGTCGTTGACCCAGGGGCCGCCGGCATTGACCAGCGCCCGCGCCATGACGACGCGCTTGGCGCCGGTGCGCGTGTCGGTCATCTGGACCCGCCACAGATCGCCCTCGCGGCGGGCCGAGTTGCAGACGGTGCGCGTCAGCACTTCGGCGCCGTGTTCGGCGGCATCCTTGGCATTCAGCACGACCAGGCGGGCATCGTCGACCCAGCAGTCGGAATACTCGAAGCCCTTGGTGTACTCGTCCTTGATCGGTGCGCCCTCGGGGTCACGCCGGAGATCGAGGGTGCGGGTGGCCGGCAGCTTCTTGCGACCGCCGAGGTGGTCGTAGAGGAAGAGCCCGAGGCGAACCAGCCAGGCTGGCCGGTCATTCGGGCTGTGCGGCAGCACGAAGCGCATCGGCCAGATGATGTGGCTGGCCGAGTTCAGCAGCACTTCACGTTCGATCAGTGCCTCGCGGACAAGCCGGAATTCGTAATATTCGAGGTAGCGCAGGCCGCCGTGCACCAGCTTGCCGGAGCGCGACGACGTTCCCTGCGCCAGGTCGTCCTTTTCGCAGAGGATCACCGACAGCCCACGGCCGGAGGCATCGCGCGCAATGCCGGCACCATTGATGCCGCCACCGATGATGAACATGTCTACCGTTTGAATATCGCTCATCTGCATTCTCCTGCGGCATATGCCTGTGTCTTGTGCCGGGTCTGCCGGACGTGATTGTCGGTTGGGCTCGTTCGAACGGCTGTCATCCCGCCGTTTCCTCCCGGGATGCGAGCATGTCCCATATGGGCTCCAGCGCGCGGCGGGCCTCGCGGTAGGCCGGGAAGGTCCGGTCGTAGACCGGCACCAAAGCCGGATCGGGCGCCTCGCCGGCGCCCAAAAGCGGTGTTACCCACTCGGCGATGCAGGCGTTCATGTCGGGATAGACGCCGACCGCCACCGCCGCCATCATCGCGGCGCCCGCAGCGCCTGCTTCCTCACGCGCCGAAACGCGCACGCTGGCGCCGGTCGCTGCTGCGAGGACGCCGCCGAGCGCCTTGGAACGGGCTGCGCCGCCTGTCAGTCGCAGTTCGCGCGGCAACGCGCCCATCGCCGCGTAGCAGTCGCGCGCCGCCATGCCGAGACCCTCGATGACGCCGCGCAGCAGGTCGGGATAGCGATGGCCGGCGCTGAGGCCGACGAAACCGGCACGTGCGCTTGCGTTGACGAAGGGGCCGCGCTCGCCGGCCTCTGAAATGTAGGGATGATAGAGAAGGGCGCCCGGGCGGCTGGCCGCCATCCAGCCGTCGATACGGCTGACCATCTCGCTATGGGAGGGGACGGTTCCGCCCTCGCCGATCAGATCTGCGGCGACGCGCAGGATCCAGTCGAGGTTCAGGGTCGCTGCCATGTTGGTCTGCATCTGCGTCACCATGCCCGGCACCGGCAGGGCCATGATATAGCCCGTGCCCTCGGCATTCAGCTGTGCATTGCCCGTGGCGACAGGGCGCATGTGGACGCCGGTCGAACCGATGACGGTGCAGGCCGCATCGAGATCGCCGGTCCAGACCCCTGCCCCCATGCCGGTCATCACCATGTCGACATAGCCGAGGCTGACGGGCGTACCCTGTTTCAGACCCGTCTGGGCAGCGGCAGCGGCCGTCAGCGGATGCGTCACTTGCGTGCCATCGACAATCTCAGGCAGCAGATGACGGCGGGACGAAAGACCGAGGGCGGCAATCACGCCGTCGTCGTAGGCCCGGTTGCGGAAATTGCCGAAGGTCCAGCAGGCCTCGGAGGGATCGGTGGCGCGGATGCCGGTGAGATTGAGATAGAGCCAGTCCTTGCAATGCAGCGCGACTTCCGCGCGGTCGAGCAGTTCCGGCGCTGACGTCGCCATATGCGCCATCTGCACGCCCTGCTGACAGGTGTTGAGCCCCGTCCCGGTCGCCTCGAAGCGGGCCCGCTCGCCGGGCGCGCCGACAAGCCTCTGCACCGTCGGCGCAGCGCGCGCATCGAGCCAGATCCAGGCGTCGCCGACCGGGGCGTTGTCGGCGCCGACCAGCCACGTGCCGTCACCCTGCGCGGTCACGGCGACCGCAGCGGTGCGGGCAGCGAGATCAGGCACCTTGTCGCCCAGTCCCCGGATCGCCGCCGCACAATCGTCCCAGGTGCGGTCGAGCGGCTGCGTTGCCGATCCGTCCTGTCCGGAGGCATAGCGGTTTGCTACGGATGCTGCGGCAATCTGCCGGCCGGCGAGATCGAAGGCCACCGCCTTGATCACCGAAGTGCCGGCATCGATGCCGACGAGTATGTCCTGCCCGGCCTCAGCCATGGGACAAGCTCCTCGTTGCGTTTCGTCGCGATGTCATCCCGTCGTCCATAAAACCTCCTCCTCGCCTGCCGTCAGGCCAGGTCGTCGCGCACCAGCGCCTGCGCGGTGCGTTCGTCGGTAATCAGTCCCCGCAGGAACCCGCTTCTCAGCACGGCTCCGATCGCCTCGATCTTCTGTTTTCCACCGGCAATGGCGACAATCCGCCGGCCCTTCATGGCCTCGAGGCCGGGCGACAATGTCCGCGCCGACAAGGATGTCTCGACTGCCTTGCCTGCTCTGTCGAAGAAGTGACCGAGCACCTCGCCGATGCCACCGAGATCGCGCACCTCGCGGATTTCGGCCTCCTCGATCATCTGCGAGGCCACCAGCTGGGCATCCGGCTCGGCGGTGCCGATCCCGACGATCATCGGGTCGGCCCGCGCTGCCAATTCGAATATCTCGCGCACGCCGCGTTGCGCCAAAAGGACTTCGCGATCTTCCACCGTGTTGGCAAAGAAGGGGATGGGCATGACATAGGCCGCAGCCCCCGTCTTTTCCGTCAGGCGGTGCATGACATCGTGCGGGTTGGCCGCGTAGTTTCGCGTTACCCCGCCCAGCAACGACACGAACCGCACCCGGGCAGCCTCCACGCGCGCCATCTCGGCCACGGCGGCGGAAAGCGTCCGGCCGTGGCCGATGCCGATGGCGCCACCCTGGAAACTCTCGATCTCGCGCTGCAGGAAACCCGCGCCGGCCATGCCGAGCGCCTTCAGCGGCAGGCCCTGCTCATGGAGATCGGGCACCACTTCCGAGTAGTCGAGGCCGAAGCGGCTCTCCAGCTGTCGCTCGAGCATGACGCACTCGGCGATGTCCCCTTCGATCGTCACCTTGACGGCGCCGTTCTGGTTGGCGCGGGCAATCAGCCTGTGCGCCTTGACACTGGTGACCCCGAGACGCGTGGCGACTTCGGACTGCGTCAGGCCGGCCGCATAATGAAGCCAGGCCGCGCGCACCGCGAGGCTGTCTTCATTGTCGCGCTTTTCGGCAGATCGCGCCATGTCTCCCCCGCAGCTCCCGACCACTGAATGAAATAATTATAGCTTACTGTAATTTTTTGCACCGTTTTATAACATAAGTCAACATTATCACATGTCGTATCTTCAAGGAAAAAATGGCTCGCGCGGGAGCGCTGACGGACTCGCATACCTCGAAGCGGTCCAAGCCAGGAGAAGCGGAAATTAGGCGGTATGCGCCTACAATTTCATCGTTGCATCTCAGAAAAATTGAATTTTTCGTAGTATTGCGTTCAATATTGCATAGCTTTTGATCGTGATGTGTCTCTGGTGGCCATTATAACGGCGACGGCAAAAATTTCAGCATCACGCAGACGTGTCAGTTAGCATCCTTTGACGACGTTCTTTTTTGTCAATCCGCTACCGGGTCGCCGATTGACAACCCCAAACTGATATCACATAGTGAGGGCGGCTGATAACACAAATATACCACAGCCCATGTCGCCGGAATGAGGAAAATCCGCGGCGTGAAATATTCATAAAGTCAACGGCGGCCCGTTACGCCCGAGGCAAACAGCCGCTTGGAGGAGGGGCGACCATGCAAATTCCAGCATTCCACCCCGTCCGTCTTCGCCATCGGCTTTCGCCTGCCGGCATCGGCAGCGCACCTCGCGCCATCGTTTGCCAGGACCGCCCTTCCCGCATCGTCAAGTCAAAGGTGGTCACACCATGAGCAATCTGGTCGGTA
>CAZZZI010000310.1:0-5472 GCA_964658415.1 uncultured Sphingomonas sp.
GCGCGGCGTTGATGTTCACTTGTGGCTGAAAAAAGATTTTTACGATGCCTGTACCAGCCAGCGACTGAGACTCGATGTGATCGATATCGTTGACGGTCGTCGTCAACGACCGCTCGTAAGGAAAGATCACGCGGCCGGACATCTCGTCCGGGGGCAGGCCATTGTAACTCCATACCACGCTGATGACGGGGATTCCGATATTCGGAAAGATGTCGGTTGGTGTCCGAATCGCGGCGAGAACCCCGAAGATGAGAATCAGGATGGACATCACCACGAAGGTGTAAGGGCGCGCCAAGGCGAGCCGAACAATCCCGACCATTTGCATCCTCGCAGCCTAAAGGCGGCTTCCACCGGTCCATCGAAACGCCGGTCCCGTACAGAGCGAGGCATCCCGAGCAGGACGTCGATATACGCCCGCGCTAACTGATCCCACGCTCATACGGCGTTGGGAGCGACTTGCCCAGTGACCATTCACTGTTGACCACGGCCTGACAGAGCCCAGGCATTACGGCCGCATTTTGACGCCTGGGCCCAAGCCCCCTCCGATGGGTTCATACCACGCGACGACCGGCGTTCCACGCCCGTTAATCGTGCCTGGGCGCAACGCGGAAGCTGTCATCTGGCTTCCGCGGACCGGAAGGTGCGCGTTCGCTTTGAATAGAAGACGCAGCGTCCTCATATCAACCAACCGTATGTCAGAGATTCATATGGTTGCGGCGTGTCACGTCCAAAAGCGCCTCAGCGACCATCTGGCGTCCGAACGCCGTACCAAAGGTCTTTCACCTGGTCGAAATGCACTTTCGGGCTATATCCCCGATTCGCGGGATCCAGAAGGTTCATCGTGAGATGTCCGATGACTTGAGCGAGTTGATAGGACAGAACCACACGATCACGCTGCGCGATGATGAGATTCACCCGGGCACTAAGCAACTCCTGTTGCGCATTCAGAACGTCCAGTGTCGTACGTTGTCCAATTCGCGCCTCTTCGCGAACGCCACGGAGCGCCGCTTCATTGGCCTTCACCGCCGCTTCCGAGGCCCGGATATTCGTCTTCGACGCCGTCAAGGCGCCCCACGAGCCGATGATGCTGGCGCGTACGCGGTCCCGAATCGATTCGGCCTCGATTCGCCTTTGCGCCACCACTTCCTTCGCTTGTCGAATTTCAGAATAAACCTCTCCACCTTCGTAGATAGGGATCGTCAAGTGACCGAGGATGATCGCATTAGTCGAATCGCTGTTGGGACGCGGACTGTTGCTTAAAGGCGGAAGATCATGAAGTTGCTGCAGGCTAGCCGAAGCACTGAGCTGGGGATATAATCTTCCTTCGGTGACCTTCACTTGGCTTTCCGCCGCATCGACAGCGTGAAGCGCAGCGAGGATGCGAGGATGCTCGCGCAGGCCGATCGACAACGCCTGCGGCAGTGTGGCGGGCATCAACCGGTCGAGCGGTCTGGCTGGCGCTAGGTTTCGCGGCTCCGAGCCGACGACCTGACGGTACGAGGCCGTTGTGGCGCCAATCGTGGATTGAATGAGACTGAACTGAGATTGAGCAACCGCTAGTCGGGCTTCGGCTTGGGAGACGTCGGTGCCAGTAACTTGGCCTTCAGAATAACGTATCTTTGTTTGATCGAGCTGTTCTTGTATAACCTCAACATTGTTTTGTTGCAGGTCGTTTATCGCTGAATCCCTCAGAAGATTCATATAAGAAACAACGACCAGAAACAGAACGTCCATTTCAGCGCTTGATAGAAGGCTTCGGCCGTTATATACTGTTTCTTCCGCCCGGCGCGTTTTATTTATCGTTTGAAAACCATCAAAAATTGTCTGTGAGACGGTGATTCCTGCGGCTGACGGAAGCGTCGAGTAGTTGATCGTTTGGCCGGTCAAGGTTCCATTGGCTTGGCTAGCTCCGGCGGAGACGCCGACATTGGCCTTGGGGCGGTAACCGGACAGCGCTTGCGGCACATCCTCGTCGAGTGCCCGTAAGGCCGCGCGTTGGGCATCGAGGTCCGGGTTGACGCGATAGGCCTGCGCCAGCGCCCCTTCAAGTGTGTCGGCTCTGGCTAGACCGACCTGAAGCCCGGAGGCGAGAATCATGAGGCTGCTGCATGTCAGTGCGAAACGAATCACTTCCACCATCCGAGCATTCATCGCCTCGCGTCTTGGATCCTACCGCGGCGTTCGTGCCAAGGCGGGACCTCCGAGTCGACTCAGGATCGATGGACTAACGCTTACGCTTCGCCAACATCGTTGTTGACGCATAAATGCCGCAGTGCGATAGAAAGCGGATCAAATGCGTCACGTTCTAATCGTTTCAGCTCAGGTGAGGCAGGCAAACTGAGACTTTTTGCCCCGCCACGTTCGCAGCGCGTGAAGGTGCATTCAGACGGACGACCGCGCTATGCGAGAGCGTCGCCGGTAAGCCAAGGATAACCGCCTGGTTATTGGTACCACGTACTGCGATGATGAAAGCAGCCATCATTGTTTAGGGACGACTAGGCTCCAGCCGGTGCAGGGCAACAAGCGGGATCGCGCCCGGTATAAATAGCAAGGCTTAGGCGCCGCCCTGTTGCACCAAGTCGGTGAGCGGGGTCATGTGGCGGCCTTCGCCTTTTCAGGTCGGTGCCGACGACCTCGATGGGTTCGGCCGCGCCCCTACCGCGTTCGGCACAGTGTCGTTATCCCGATTCACGACGTGGTGCCGGATGTGATCCTCTATAAGTTCGGCGGTGGGGCCGTTCACGGCGCCGCGCATTGAGGCCACCAGGGTCATCACGTCCTTGCAGCCGATCTCCGCCTGGCGGTACTCTACGGCCGAACTTTTGCCCTGTGCCGTTGCACTTCGATCTGGCGCAACTTCGGCGCCACCTCCTCCGCACCCGTCTTTTGACCTCGCTTCATGTCGAGCTCCTTTGGTCCTGGCTGGTTCTTTCGATAAACCCGATCCAAAGCCAGCCGGGCACGTCAGCGCCAGGGTAACCGGCCGACGAGTCCCGTTTGTTCGAGGCGGCAGCGAGCCTTTTGACGTGCGTGCGGCAAAATTCAGCCTGGAAGGACTCTGACGCACGCGGGCCGAGCGCGCGGTTCAAGCCGGCACCTTCACAGCCTCAGCCAAGGGGGAGCAGGCTTACTTCCCGACTTGGTGCCCGGCCACGCAGTCTCTGAGACGAATTTCAGCTCCGGATGTCAGTTGGAATGACAAAATACCACAGATACGGTAAGATCATTTCCAAATCAATGTGGGCAATTACGACGACGTCAAAGGCCAACCATATAGGATTGCCGAATTTTAGCCCGAAAACGATCTTAGCGCATCAACGAGAATGGTCGCGGTACAAAAATGCAATTTGTAATCCGGACATATGGTCTTTTAGATCCCATTAATTGGACTGACGAATGTGAGAGCGAGATGCGCCTCATGACAGAGCTATGGAATAAGCTGTTAGATTTAAATGAGCGATATATATTGAATTATTTATCATTTATATCGAAAGATATTGATTTTACGAGGGCGCTGGATGAGTATGATCTACTTGTTTCATTGACAGCCCAGCCATTCGAGATAACCGCCTCAAAAAAGCGGCTTGCTATTGCACAAAAGGAGGCAGGTAAGCGAATGGCGGCCGAATTGCGTACTTTGGAATCGGAGCGACGCGAAGCGGTGAAAATCGCGCGACAGAACAGCGGCCTCTGGTGGGGAAATTATAATGCTGTGGTAAGTTCTTTCGAGCGCGCGCGCAGTGCTGCGATCCGGAGTGGCAACACAATACGCCGGCGGTCCGCCGACGATAACGGACGGATCACGAACACGCTTCAGGGCGGGGCTGATGTCGATGCAATATTTGATGGCAGCCAGAGCCAGCTTTCGCTTCGCCCTCTAACAGGCGGCGCCTGGAGCGCGGCGAGTCGCGGTGAGCGTCGCAGGCTTCAGCGTACGACTCTTTCGGCGACAATTTTCGTCCGAGACGGAGAGCGTCGCACCGTTTCCTGGCCGATGGTCATGCATCGTCCGATCCCACCAGATTGCCGCGTAAAGAAACTGACCGTCACGCGGCGTCGAGTCAACAGCCGCTGGAAATGGGCGGCGAGTTTCTTGTGCACGCGGTTGATGGAAGACATTCGCTCACGACCGGCTTTCGCCAAAGTTGCCGCGCTCGACATCGGCTGGCGGCGGGTCCCCGAGGGGCTCCGCGTCGCCACCCTCGTGACCAGGGATGAGCCGCCGAGCTTTATCAACCTACCGCAGGATCTTCTGGCTTCGTTTGCACTGATAGACGAGCTGCGGGCCCGCGTTCGCATAATCACGCTCCGAGGTCTCGATTTACTTCAGGGCGCCGATACACTCGCGTATGAGCAACCCTTCCGAGACATGCTTCGTGAGTATCAAGTTATGCCCGAAAAAAAATTCGTAGATCTAAGAAAATTCTGCAATGAAGCCTTTTTCATGGATCAGAGCAAAGAAGAAATCGGCACTGAACTACTCGATTGGCGAAAAGAGTTTAAAAGACTAACTTTTTGGCTGGAGAATCAACAAAGAAAAGTTGTCTCTCGAAGGAATCATTTTTATCAAAACGCTGCAATCGATATATTGAAGAATTTGTCCGAAATCGTCGTCAACGATCTAAAGCTGGGCGAGATAGCAGCGCGTAAGCCAATGACCACAGGCGCGACGTACTTTCCCAATCGGGCGCATCACTACCGCATCGTCGCAGCAACTTCTGAGCTTGTCCGAGCGCTAAAGCTTCAGGCTGCCAAACGCGGTGTCACTTTCATCAAACGCGAGGCCGATTTTCCCGTCGGATGCCCAAATTGTGGCTCGACATGCCGAAAAACTCGGTCCGATGTTATGCCACAGATCTGTAACAACTGCAAAACGAGCTTCGATCAGGATGTAGCTGCAGGTCAGTCGCTTCTTCCGCCAGAAATAACATATCGCTGATGCTCAAAAATAGCTAATTACCGTGACCGATGAGCGACGCACATGATCCACTCGTTAACATCGTGACCTTACTTTAAAAATTGCGCTGTCCTGCGTCCATGTCGACGGTTTCGGTGTGCATATGAGGAAGAATCGGCAGTGGCCTCAGGCCGGAATTAAGCGTTCGAGCTTTACCCTGTTGGGTTTCATGAGATTCCCTGAGCAGCTTCTGTGAGAGCCACCTGCCCCCTGCCCTATCCGTGGATCTGCGCGTTCAGGTCGTCTCCGCCCGGCATTGGGCGCCTCGCACCGTCAGGCGAACAAGATGTTTGTCGTGCGCCCTGCCAGCGCGATCCGCTGGTCCGATAGGTTCGTACAAGAAGGGCGGGTCGGACCCAAACCGACAGACGAGTACTAGGCCGTGTGGACGGATTTGATAAGGATGAACGCGAGGGCGAGGGAGACGAACGCTGCGAAGCTTGCTTTGGTCTTCTCGCAGCGTAAAGCGATGCGTTTGAAGCGTTTGAGCTTTCCGAAGGTCTGCTCGATGCGCG
>CAZZZI010000311.1:0-5439 GCA_964658415.1 uncultured Sphingomonas sp.
ATGATGGACGGCCGCATCGGCGCAATCCGCCGCGCGCTGGACGCCCACGGCCACCAGATGGTCGGCATCATGTCCTATGCGACGAAGTTCTCCTCCGCTTTCTATGGCCCCTACCGCGAGGCGATCAACACCGGCGGCCTGCTGAAGGGCGACAAGAAGAGCTATTACATCGACCCGGCCAACGGCACCGAGGCCTTGCGCGAGGCGACCATGGACGTCGAGGAAGGCGCCGACATGCTGATGGTGAAGCCCGGCCTGCCCTACCTCGATATCTGTTGGCGGCTGAAGGAGGCGTTCGGCCTGCCCACCTATGCCTACCAGGTCTCAGGCGAATACTCGCAGATCAAGGCGGCAGCGATGAACGGCTGGATCGACGGCGACCGCGCCATGATGGAAACCCTGCTCTCCTTCAAGCGCGCCGGATGCGACGGGATCCTGACCTATTTCGCCATCGACGTCGCCAAGGCGCTTGCCAAGAGGTGAGCGCAGTCTGGCTTTCGGGAGGGGCCGCTGATTGCTGTGGCGTCGCGATGACGCTAGAGGGGCATGCCCCTCACCCTCGCCCTTATTGCGGGGGCGGTTTTCTTGGCGCTCTTGCGATTTCCCGGCGGCCATACCATATCTCTGACGACGTAACCGCGGAGCACGATGATGTCGTTGAACCCTAGCCCAATTCCCGCCGTACAGGACGACTGGCGCACCTATAGCGGCGTTCTCAGCCGGCGCGTGTTCGCATTCATCCTGGACTACGTCATCGTTGCGCTGCTGTGCATTCCGGCAGCCATCGTCCTGTTCGTCATATCGCTGGCGACGCTTGGTCTGGGGTTCTTCCTCTATCCGGCGCTGTTCGTCATCGTTGCCGGGCTCTATTTCGGCATGACGGTCGGCGGTGCCGCCCAGGCGTCGCTCGGCATGCGCTCGGTCGGGATCGGCATGCGCCGCGTCGATGGCCAGCGCATCGATTTCATGACCGCGATCGTCCATCTCGTGCTGTTCTGGATCCTCAACTCGGTGCTGACGCCGCTTGTGCTGCTGGTCGGCCTGTTCACCGAGCGGAGCCGCCTGCTTCACGACCTGCTGATCGGCACCGTCACGGTTCGCACCATCTGAACCTCGACTGCCCAAACGCATCCCAGAATTGCAGTTTGTCTTGCAGAATCGACAAAACGTCAGCCCGGGACCCCTCGGGGTGTTGACGTTTCCCATTCTTTCGCCATGCTTATCCATGAATGATTTTTGACGACTGACGAGAGGTCGATTTTCGGCTGATGAACACGCAGACAACGCCATCTCCGCAGTTCTATCTGACCGCCCCGGCTGCCTGCCCCTATCTGCCGCATGAAATGGAGCGGAAGGTGTTCACGCATCTGGTCGGCGCCCGCGCCACCGAGATGAACGACATCCTGACCCAGGGCGGCTTCCGGCGGTCGCAGAACATTGCCTACCGACCGGCCTGCGAAGCCTGCAGGGCCTGCGTCTCCGTGCGCATTCTCGCGCAGGAGTTCGAGACGACGCGGTCGATGAACCGGATCCTGGCCGTCAACGACGACATCATCGCCACCGAATTTCCGGCCCAGCCCTCGAGCGAGCAATATTCGCTGTTTCGGCGCTACCTAGACGCCCGACACCAACAGGGCGGCATGTCCGACATGACGGTGCTCGACTACGCGATCATGGTCGAGGACACCCACGTCAACACACGCATCATCGAATACCGCCGCCGCGAGGAAGGCTCCGGCCTGCAGGAGCGACCGACCGGCGAACTGCTGGCCGCCGCCCTCAGCGACGTCATGAGCGACGGGCTTTCGATGGTCTATTCCTACTACAATCCTGCCCTCGACAAGCGCTCCCTCGGCACCTTCATGATCCTCGACCATATCCGGCGCGCCAAGCTGCTCGGCCTGCCGCATGTCTATCTCGGATACTGGGTCAACGGATCGCGCAAGATGGACTACAAGACGCGCTACCAGCCGCAGGAGCATCTGACGCCGCGCGGATGGGAGCGCTTCGATCCGGCCGCCCACGCCGCCAGTGCGATCTGAATGGGACTTGCCGCCCTATCGGACCACAGCAAGGGCCTCCTGCTGACAACCATCGGCGGCCTCGCGCTGTCGATGGACATCCCGCTGATCCGGATGTCGGAAGGCGAAGCTTGGTCGATCCTCGGCCTGCGCAATATCGTTACACTTTCCGTCGCCATTGTCCTGCTGCTCGTCCTTAGGGCCGCCGGACGTCCGTGGCGCCTGCTGCTGCCGGGGTGGATCGGCTTCTGGGTCGGCCTGTTCTACGGCATCGGCACGGTGACCTTCATTCTCGCCGTCTATTATACCAGCGCTGCCAACGTCGTGTTCATCCTTGCCTTCAATCCGATGTTCACCGCCTTGCTCTCCTGGCTGGTCGTCGGGGAGAGACCGTCCAACGCCACGATCGTCACGATGCTGGCCATGGTAACGGGGGTCGGGTTGATTGTCGGCGACGGCATCGATGCCGGCCACTGGCTCGGCGATCTGCTGTCGGCCATCTCCGCGCTGACCACGGCCTGCGCCATCACCATCGGCCGGCGCTCGAAGCGCGGCATGGGCTTCATGCCGCTGCTGGCAACCGTCATACCGGCGGCGATCGGGCTGTCCTACGCCCTCCCCGCCGGCCTTGTGGTCGACCACCCCGTTTGGATCCTGATCGATGGTGGCCTGATGATGCCGCTCGCCTTCTGGTGCCTCGCCACGGGTCCGAAATACCTGTCCGGTCCGGAGGTCGCCATGTTCTACCTGCTGGAAACCATCCTCGCGCCTGTCTGGATCTGGATGATCTTTGCCGAGACGCCGCGCCCGATGACATTGGTCGGCGGCGGGATCATCACGGTGGCGCTGGCAAGCCATTCGCTCTGGCAGGCAAGAGCGCGAAGACGCAAGGCAGCGGTTGCAGCCTGACGATGCTGGGTTGCAGCTCGGCGATCCCTGTGTTATAACTCTGTTGCAACGATGGAGGTGTCAGCATGAACGTGACCATTCGCAAGATCGGTAATTCGGAAGGTGTCATTCTGCCGAAAGAAGTTCTCGATCGCCTCGGGCTGAAAGCAGGTGACCAACTGACGGTCAGCACGGATAATGGCGACCTGCACATGCGGCCGGTATCCGAGGACTTTTCGCGCCAGTTGGACCATGCACAGCGCTTCATGGACAAGTACAAAGTCGCACTGAAGAAGCTGGCCGAGTGATGGACATCACCTTTCTCGACAGGACGCTTGTCGAAGAGCTGCACAGGATGCAGATCGAGCGGTTCGGCGGTGCCTCCGGACTGCGTGACGAGGGCATGCTGGAATCCGCTCTGGCTCGGCCCATAAACAAGGAAAGCTACGGCTGCGACGACATTTTCGAACTCGCCGCAGCCTACCTGTTCGGCCTAGTCAAGAACCACGCCTTCATTGACGGCAACAAGCGCATCGGCATTGTCGCCGCTGCCGTCTTCCTTATGGAAAACGGGTTCGAGATCGAGACAAGCGACGTCAATCTCTACACCTTCGTCCTCGCCGTCGCGGCCGGCGAAATCGACGAGGACGGGGCGACGCGCTTCCTGCGCGACATGAGCGTGCCTTTGCCGGAGTGACCCCGGCAATCAATCCCGACTAGCCTGAAAACTTACCGCTGCGCGGAAAGCCCTTCGGCACCAGCCGGCCGGCAGCGCCGCGATCTCCGAGCCATTCGATGAGGTCGTCCTTCGATCGGGTGAAGCTGCGTCCGGCGCTGTCGGACCAGGTCAGGCCGTCCGCAAGGTTGAAGCCGCGGACATCGGATATGCCGCCGTCCTTGTAGCGCTGCAGACGGACGCCCTTGCCGCGCGACATTTCCGGCACCTGGGCCAGCGGGAAGACCAGCAGCTTGCGGTTCTCGCCGACGACGGCCAGGTGATCGCCCTTGACCGGCAGGAGGAGCTTGGTTTCGGCCGGCATGGAGACGTTCATGATCTGCTTGCCCTTGCGGGTGTTGGCAGCCATTTCCGCTTCCGGCACGATAAAGCCATTGCCTTCGGTCGAGACGATCAGCAGCTTGCGATGCGGATCATGGATGAAGGCCGTGAGCACGTCCTGGTCGTTTTCCATCTCCACGATGAGACGCAGCGGCTCGCCATGACCGCGACCGCCCGGCAGCTTGTCGGCGCCGAGCGTGTAGGCCTTGCCGCCGGTTGTGACGATCAGCAATTTGTCGGTGGTCTGGGCCGGGAATGCCAGGCGCAAGGCATCGCCTTCCTTGAAGGTCAGCGACGCGGTATCGGAGATATGCCCCTTCAGCGCTCGTATCCAGCCCTTTTCAGAGATGACGACGGTTACGGGCTCCTTCTCGATCATCGCCTGCTGGATGGCTTCGAGGTCGGCTTCCGGCGCGTCTGCAAAGACGGTGCGCCGGGCACCGAGCTTGGTAGCCTTGGCGTATTTCTTGCGGACTTCGCCGATCTCCCAGGCGATGGTGGCCCAGAGCTTTTCGTCGGAGGCGAGCAAGGCTTCGATTTCGGCCTTTTCCTTCGACAGGGCATCGAACTCGGAGCGGATCTCGAACTCTTCCAGCTTGCGCAGATTGCGCAACCGCATGTTGAGGATGGCTTCGGCCTGGATGTCGGTGACGCCGAACCGGGCGATCAGCGCCGGCTTCGGTTCGTCCTCCTCGCGGATGATCCTGATCACCTCGTCTAGGTTGAGATAGGCGATCAGCAGGCCGCCGAGGATTTCCAGGCGGCGATCGATGGCCGCCAGACGGAACCTGGAGCGGCGGATCAGCACGTCCTTGCGGTGGGCGAGCCATTCCAGCAGCACTTCGTTCAGCGCCATGACCCGCGGAATGCGGCCCATGGAGAGGACGTTCATGTTGAGCGGAATGCGGTTTTCGAGCTCGGACAGCTTGAAGACCGATTCCATCAGGATCGTCGGATCGACGGTGCGGCTCTTCGGCACCAGGATGAGACGGACATCCTCGGCGGATTCGTCGCGCACGTCTTCCAAAAGCGGCAGGCGGCGGGCGTTGAGCAACTCGGCGAGCTTCTCGATGAGCCGCGACTTCTGCACCTGGAAAGGAATCTCGGTGACGACGATCTGGTAGCCGCCGCGACCGAGATCCTCGACCGCCCATTTGGCACGAACGCGAAAACCGCCACGGCCCGTCTTGTAGGCTTCGACGATGCTTTCGCGGCTGTCGATAATGATGCCGCCAGTCGGCAGGTCCGGGCCTTCGATGCCGCCCCGCTCCCGATTGTTCGGGTCGGCCATCAGGTCTTCGACTGATGCATCCGGGAACTTGATGAGGTGCAGTGCCGCGTCGCAGAGCTCATGGGCGTTGTGCGGCGGGATGGAGGTTGCCATGCCGACGGCGATGCCTGATGTGCCGTTGGCCAGAAGGTTCGGGAAGGCGCCGGGCATGACGACCGGCTCGCTGTCTTCCTCGTTGTAGG
>CAZZZI010000312.1:0-5431 GCA_964658415.1 uncultured Sphingomonas sp.
TCAGGCCGACGAGCGCAAGGCCCGTCGTCTTCCGGCGTATCTTGATCAGGCGGCGGCGATGGAGTGTCATGGCGTTTCTGCAGCTGTCGGGTGGCGCATGCTAGTCTGGCGATCCACGCGAGGCTAGAGAAAATTGCGTCTGGAGGCGACGGAAGTACCGATCCGTGCCGTCAGGCCGACGGACAGGTCGCTGCGATACAAATGGCGGCAGCGCGACCGGATGAGCGGTGAGGCCGCCACCTTTCACCTTGCGGTGCACGGCGACGGCCTCGGGCCCGACCAAAGGCCATAATCGATACGCTCCGGGTCCGACATTAGTTTCAGCGACCGGTGCCTTGCCGGCCGGTCACCTCAATCGCGGCCGTGACCGCGAAACATGGCCGGCGTCGGGTTTGCCTCGTGGCATCGGGCAAGCGCTTCAAGCCATTCGCCCAGCGCCTCAGGCACTTCTACTGCGCCGACCTCCAGGGCCTCGACGAAGGAGAGGTCGCATTGCAGCGCACTTGCGAGGTTGATGGGTGTCCAGCGGATGTGCAGCAGGCATTCGTTGAAGCGGGCAGGCGTCATATGTTCGTCTCCTCCAGGCGTCGGCAGCCGCGTGCGGGCTTCTAGGGTCTCTACCCGGTTCGTGCAGATTCGCCGAGGGGGGAATGCTACGGCGTCAGCATGGATTATTGATGTCGCAGTTCGGAAACCGGCATCGAGGATCACCGCAAGTAGTGATCGACGCAAATGACATAAAAGCTTCGTATTTTTTTTAATTTCCTGTTGGATTCGACAGCTAAAGGAAAAGGAAACGCAGTAAAAAAATAGCATCGGGGAAGAAATGGCAATCTTCGGACGTTTTCGTTCAGCAATACGCTGCCTGGTTGCTTGTTTCGTGGTCGGCCTCGCGTTTTTCGGCGGGCATCTTGCGCTGCTGCAGGTAACGGGAAATTTTCATACCGTCATCCCCGGCGAGTTGTACCGCTCCGCGCAGCCCTCGGCAGCGCAACTCGAGCGCTATGTTCATCAATACGGTATCCAGACGATCATCAACCTTCGTGGCAGCAACGACCAGCCCTGGTATCGGGAGGAAGTCGCCGCTGCCCAGCGGCTGGGCGTCGAGCATATCGATTTCCGCATGTCGGCGACGAAAGTTCTCACCGTGGAAAAAGCCACCGCGCTGATCGATATCATGAAGACGGCCCCCAGGCCGATCCTTGTGCATTGCATGTCGGGCGCCGATAGAACGGGCCTGTTTTCCCTTCTCTACAGCTACGAGGTTGCCGGCGTTCCCGCCGACGTGGCGGAACGGCAGCTGTCGGTGCTGTTCGGCCATATCGGCGTTCCCTACCTCTCCGCCAGCTTCGCGATGGAACGCAGCTGGAAGGACCTAGAGCCGCAACTGGTCGCCCGGCAAGGCGGTTGAAAGCGCCGTTCGACCGCTCGCCTTGCCGTCTGGCTGTAACATTCGATTGCTATGGGACGTCAGACATCAATTTCTGAGCGGCTTCGTCCATGCTGTTTCATATTTTTCGATTGGCGACCGGTCGCGGTCTGCAATCGGGCCTTGCCGACCGTTCGGCCGCCTATGCGGGCGGGAGCGATGGCGTTTCGCTCCAGGATTGGGCGTCAGGCCGCACCGCATCCAATTCACCGGCTTCGCTATCGATCCAGTCGGCTGTCCTCCTCATGGTGGCGCTTACCCTTTGGCGGATCGTGATGCTCGCATTCGACACGACGGATCTCTTCGTCGACGAGGCGCAGTACTGGCTCTGGGCGCAACACCTGGATTTCGGCTATTATTCGAAGCCGCCCATGATCGCCTGGGTGCTTCGGGGCGTGGAGGAGATATCGGGGTCGACAGGGATCTTCTGGATACGGATTTGCGGTCCGCTGTTCCATCTCGCGACCGGCCTGGTGCTGATGCAAGTCGCCCGTCGGTTGTTCGACAGGGAAATCGCTGCCTGGACCGGCGCCACCTTCCTGACACTTCCCGGTGTTGCGCTCTCGTCGGTGTTCTTCTCGACGGATGTCCTGCTGCTGTTTTTCATTGCGGTGGCGCTGGCGGCCTATGTGCTGTTGACGGAGAGACGGTCCGTTGCGATGGCGGTTTTGCTCGGCCTTGCCGTCGCCTGTGCCTTCCTGTCCAAGTATGCGATCCTGTTCGTCGTTCCGGGCGGACTGGTTGCCGTTGCCTGCCTGCCGGATGCGCGCATTGCCTGGCGCGATGCCGCGATCGCGGTGGCCGTGGCCGCTGCGGCCAGCCTGCCGAATATCTGGTGGAACCTCGACAACCGGATGATCACCGTCACCCATACTGGGAACATCGCCCACTGGGGCAATCTGAACCCGCGCCTGTCGGGCGGGCTTGAATTCCTCGGTAGTCAATTCGGCGTAGTGGGGCCGATCGTGTTTGCCGCGATCCTGGTGGCGGCCTACCTGATGGCGAGGGGAGAGGGAGAGTGGCGGGAGCGGATGCTTTTCTTCCTGTCGGTGCCCATCATCGCGCTCATCTCCCTGCAGGCGACGGTTGCCAAGGCCTACGCCAACTGGGCGGCAACCGCCTATGTCGCCGGCACGGTGCTGGCCGTCTGGACATTGCGGCGGGTCTGGCCGCAGGGCCTCAAATGGTCCTTGCTGCTCAACGGGACGGTTTCCTGCCTGGTGGCGATGGCGCCGATCGCCGCTTATCCGTTGAGCAAGGCGGGTGCGACCGTGATGGATCGCTATATCGGCCGCAGCAAGATCAGCAGCGATGCCGCCGAGCTCGCCCGGACGCTCCTGCTTCGGGATATCGTCAGCGATGACCGGGATATTCTCGCCGACATGTTCTACACGCTGAGGGATCGCGGCTTTAGCCTATACGCCCGCGGCAAACCCGGCGGCGCTCCGCGAAGCTATTACGACCAGATGTTTTCCGCGCCGAAATCACTCGGCGGACCCGTGCTTTTCGTGTCGACCCATCCCGTCGACTGCCGGTCCTCGCTGCCGCTGCTGGAGGCGAGCTGGCAACCGCGGACGGGCGCCTATCGCGGCAAGACCGTCTATGCCTATCGTCTGGACGCGGCCTGCCTGACGGAATAGGCGGGGGCCGCCGAGGACCGCAGGCAGGCGAGCAACCTCGGTGGCTGCATTGGCGCGCGCCAGTTCCCTCAAAGCGAGCCGGATATCGCCGTAGTTCATTGGAAGTTAACACAAATTGGTAATTCTGCACCCCATGGATGCATGATGCCGCCGTTTCCAAGAAAATGCGTTTATCGGTTCGATTCCTGGGGGTTGTATGTCGTCGATCAAGACGAACCTGTCTGCGATGGCGGCTTTGCAGACGCTGGAGAGCGTGTCGCTCAAGCTCACATCTACCCAGCAGCGCGTCTCCTCGGGTCTCAAGGTTGAAAAGGCGTCCGACAATGCGACCTATTGGTCGATCGCCACCACCATGCGCTCGGACAAGGGCGCGACCTCGGCCGTGGCGGACGCGCTGGGCGTGGCTTCCGCGACCGTCGACACCGCCTATGCCGGACTGACCTCCGTGCTCGATACGCTGTCGGCGTTCAAGGCGAAGCTGGTGACTGCCAAGGAGGGTAGCGTCGACCGGTCGAAGATCCAGGACGAACTCGAGCAGTTGAAGCAGCAGGTGACGAGCATTGCCACCAGCGCCAGCTTCAACGGCGTCAACATGCTGAGCTACAACCAGGCGGCAAACCTCAAAACCACGGGCGCGGTGACGACGGCCGTACCGTCTGCCTTCGTCCGTTCGGCCGACGGAACCGTGTCGGTCAACGACAGCGATGTCGACATGACGAAGACCATCCTGTTCAATACCGGTGGCGGTGGATTGCTGCAGAGCGACAGCGACGCGCTCGGGCTCGGGAGCCTTGGCGGGTTTGCCGGTGGCAATGACGCCGGCGAGGCCGGGCATCTGGATTTCGCCTTCACCGGAGGCCAGACCTTCGGCGCCAGCGATTCCGTTTCCTTCGATCTGACGCTCGATGCCAGCGACGCTTCTGCCGGCAGCCGCTACGCCATTACAATCGATCGGAGCACTGTGACTGCCGCGCTGGGTGCTGCTGCCGGCGGCAGGATCAACAACGGCCAGGATATGGCTGCGGTGCTCAACAAGGCGTTCCAACTGGCGGGCGCGCCAGCCTCTTCGACCGGAGGCGGCACGAGCTTTGTGATTGCCACCCGGCACGCCACCGGACTGCAAGGCTCGAGCGTTGCCACCGGCAACCTGACCTCCAGCTTCGGCGGTTCCGCTTTCGGGTTGGAGGGCACGCCGACGGCGTCGGTGCAGAATGTCTATCCGACCGTCAACTTCAGTTTCGGCAGCCGCTTCGCGGTGCCGGAGGGCCAGTCCTTCTCCTTCAGCTTTGCCGTCGACGGCAGTCCGTCGCAAACCGTCAGCGCCGACCGCGCGACCGTCGATGCGGCGCTCGGCACATCCGCCAACGGCATCGTTTCCTCGGCTGACGACATGGCGGCCGTCCTGAACGCCGCCGGCCAGACGACGGGCCTGACGGCAACGGCAAGCGGCGGGGCCGTGACCCTGTCGGTCGACAAGGCGCGATATCCGACAGCGGGCGTCGGGATGACGGTCTCGGCACCGCAGAAACACACCGCCGGTGCCGTCGATTTCAATTTCGCCGACATCGACATCACGGCCGCTGGCGCCGATGTCGACGGCTACATCAGCGGCCTCGATGCGATGCAGAGCAGGGTGACCACGGCTGCGGCGGCACTCGGTTCGCTGCAATCGGCGATCGGCATCCAGTCCAGTTTCGCCAATACGCTGATGGACAGCATAGACAGGGGCGTGGGGCGCCTTGTCGATGCAGACATGGAGACCGAATCGTCCAAGCTGGCGGCACAGCAGACCCAGCAACAGCTCGCCGTGCAATCGCTGTCCATCGCCAACCAGGCACCGCAGAGGCTCCTGTCGCTGTTCAGGTGACGGGCGTATGCCCTCAAGTCTTCATTCGGACTAAAGCCTGCGCGATCAAGGAAACGTGAAGTCTATTTGACTGTCCAAATGCGGCAATCGCTTAAAGCGCATAGATCCGTCAGTTTGACCTCATTTTAGCGTGTCATCTGTGTGTCTCGCCTCTGCCCCACACAGGCGAATAGCGAAAAGAGCCGTATCTCTTCGCTCGAGGCTGACGACACCCCCCCGGCTTCGTCAGCCTCTCCCCTCCCTGACGCCGCCGAGCCGCCGTCGCATTTCATCCTGGTTAGCCTAAATGAAAATCCGATCACCGATTCGTCCGCAGGATGGATGGCGATGAGGGGAAGCACGCGCTTCGTGATCGCGGACTGCGGAGCGGGCTGACGGACGTGCCGAATCAACTCAGGCTTTGGCAGAGATAAACGGATATAAAAACGTGAGATCGGGGGGATTTGGTGGAGCTAAGCGGGATCGAACCGCTGACCTCTTGCATGCCATGCAAGC
>CAZZZI010000313.1:0-5430 GCA_964658415.1 uncultured Sphingomonas sp.
CTGAAGGTCGTGTCCGGATCCTGATCCGGCGGAAAGGACGAGATCATGGCGGCAGTCGATACCCATTTTGTCGAGGTGAGGGCGGTGCGGGCCGATGAAGGCCGGCGAGCCGGTCGTTCGCGCCAAGTGCTGGAGGGGTGGCTGCCCTATCTGGTGCCGGTGGCCATCGTCGCCCTCTGGCAGCTCGGCTCGTCTGCCGGCTGGATCTCGTCGCGGGTCATGCCGTCGCCGGTCGATGTCGTCCTTGCCTTCTGGCAGACGACGACTTCGGGGCAGCTTCCCAAAGACATCGCCGTCAGCGCCGGCCGCGCCTTCGCCGGCCTGTTCGTCGGCGGCTCCATCGGTTTCCTGCTCGGCATCGCCAACGGCGTGTCGCGTCTCTCGGAGAAGCTGACCGACACGACGCTGCAGATGATGCGCACCGTGCCGCACCTGGCGCTCATTCCGCTGGTGATCCTGTGGTTCGGGATCGGCGAGGAATCGAAGCTGTTCCTGACCTCGCTCGGCGTGCTCTTCCCGGTCTATCTCAACACCTATCATGGCGTGCGGAACGTCGACCGCGACCTGATCGAGATGGGCCGCGTCTACGGCATGGGCAACTGGACGCTGTTTCGCAAGGTGATCTTCCCCGGCGCCCTGCCGTCGATCTTCGTCGGCCTGCGCTATGCGCTCGGCATCATGTGGCTGACGCTGATCGTCTCGGAATCGATCGCCGCATCCTCCGGCATCGGCCACATGGCCAACAATGCCCGCGAATTCATGATGACCGACGTCGTCGTGCTGTCGCTGGTGATCTACGCCGTGCTCGGCAAGCTCGCCGACGTCGCCGCCCGGGCGATGGAGCGCAGGGCACTGCGCTGGAACCCCACCTATCAGCAGCGCTGAGGACAGAGAGATGAACGTCATCGCCCACCCCCGTTTGAAGCCGATAGACAAAGACAACGAAAAGCAGTCCGCCGCCGGCCAGTTGCCAGCGGCGGGGTCCCCCGCTGCCAGTGCTCCCGCCGGCGAGATGCCGGCGGTGACGGCGGCCCCCGGTGCCGGTGCCATCCGGGTGCGCGGCCTCGAGAAGCGCTTTGGCGACAATCAGGTGCTGCGCGGCCTCGACCTCGATATCCCGGCCGGCCAGTTCGTCGCCGTGATCGGCAAGAGCGGCTGCGGCAAAGCACATTGCTGCGCATCCTGATGGGACTGGACGCGCCTTCCGCCGGCAGCGTCGCCTTCGGCACGGCGAGCGGCGAGGCGGCACCGAACGCTCGCATCGTCTTCCAGGAGCCGCGCCTGCTGCCATGGCTGACCGTCGCCGACAATGTCGCCGTCGGTCTCGGCGAGGGCGTTCCCAAAGCCAGGGGCCGCGCCGCTGCAGCGCAGGTTCTCTCCGAAGTACAGCTCGCGGAAAAGGCCGGCGACTGGCCGGCGCAGCTCTCCGGCGGCCAGCGGCAGCGCGTGGCGCTGGCCCGCGCGCTGGTCAGCAAGCCCGGCATCCTCGCCCTCGACGAGCCGCTCGGCGCGCTCGACGCGCTGACCCGCATCAGCATGCAGGAACTGCTGAACCGCGTCTGGCGCGAACTCGGCTTCACCGCCGTGCTGGTGACCCACGATGTCAGCGAGGCCGTGCACCTGGCCGACCGCGTCATCGTGCTCGAGGAAGGCCGCATCGCCCTGGACCTCGCCGTTCCGCAACCGCATCCCCGCCGGCACGGCAACCCGGCGCTGGCCGAGCTGGAGGGCAAGCTGCTGGCGGCGATATTGGGGCATTGAGGGGGGCGTAGACGGTGTTGCATCGATAGACATTGCTTGCTGACTGAGATGCTTTTACTTGTCGGCCGGTTGACCGGTACTAGCTGCGCGAATATCCATTCGCGTCGAGCGTTCGCCGAGATTGTCCGACATTTCCTGCCAGATCCTTCTTAAGCGCCTTACGTGCAGGTCGTCGGCGATCCAGGCCATTAGGTGCTCCATGCATCTCTTGGTGGTGTTGGGATCGGCGGTCACGGTCGCGCAAGCCCATTGGCAATAAGCGTCAATTTCATTCGGTACCGGCTCTTGCGGGGCACCGCCTGTTGCCGGCAGCTTTTGCGCCGTGGTTTGCGTTTGCGGCTGCGCATCGGTAGCGTCATCTTTTTGCCGCGCAGCGTCAGGCTCTGAAGTGCGTGGTTGCGGTGATGTCGATCGAATGATGAAGGGCTTGATGCCGCTGATATCTCCGACTTGCCGCATGACCTTGCTGGGTGCGAACAGGATGCCGGCATATATCTTGTCGAACTCATCCGGGCTGTCGGTCGGTACAGAGCCGGTCTGGCTTTTGAAATCCAAGGCACGCTCGAGATCGAAAATAGTGCGTATATTCATATGTCGGAGCAGAAGAAACTTGTCGAGACCGACAATGTTGCACAGCTGCGCCTGTGCCACCCAGTCTACCGTCTGGTAAATGCCGTGGGGCGATTCGATGTGCAGGAGAATGGGGTTGTAGACCGCGAGGTTTTGAACATCGTAAATACCGCATTCTTCGAGCCGGAACCGGGTCGAATAATCGATGCCATCGATGATGTCCAAAGGCATCAGACGCGTCACTGTGTTGAAGCGATCGTCATCCATCTTTATCCACGATACCAGCGATTGTGTCTTCAATAACAAAAACTTTGATGAACTCTGCGGCATCAATCCCAGAACTGGCGCAAGCGCCATCCACACTCGTGGGATGTTGCCACACCCGGTCACTGCCACGGTGCCGCCCAACAAGTTGGCGATTTCCTTTGTCGGATCGCTGAAGGCCTTGAAGAGAAATATGACGATGACAACGGAGGCAAAGATTTCGACCGTCTGCCAAAGAAAGGTGTATGCGGAGAGGTCAAAGACGGCAAGGCTGCGGATAAATTGGCGGGTCGCCGCGATGAACGCCCCTGCGAAAGCCAGCGAACCCACCAGGCGCAGCTGGTTTTCAGCAACCTGTGGCAAGCACGTCGCCAAGCCGGGAACCGGCGGCGAAGAAGGCAGAAAGCCCCACCTGCCGCAAGTTTCCAGGCCGCCCATCACCATCAGGGAGAGATTTGAAAAACCCATATAACATAAGACCACAAATCCAGCCGATGCAACCAGGAGTCGGTAGTCACCCAGATTGCCAAACAGCTTAGATTTGCGAATTCGCGTTTCGATTTCTAGCAGTAGCTCAGCTGCGTCTTTCGTTGCACCGTAGGGACGATCGGCGTTTTGATCGAACTCCCGGAGATCGGCCAGATATTTCGTAGTGACAAACTCAAGCGAGGGATTGATCCCAGGCTTCTCCCCAGGTGCGATCGGGCCTTTATTGCTTGTGGCCGGATACGATGAGACGAACGACGAAATAACGCGGAGGCGACGCGACCGTATCTCGTTTCGGCCGTAGATGAGAAGAAGTGGAATGCTGAGTGCAGTAAGGAGGGAGAACCAGTCATTCTTGGACATTGCCGGAAGGGATGCAATTATCGCATCCACCGCGCCAAACAAACCGCCCGTCTGCCATGCGTTGAAAAGATGCAACATATTCCCACCCCGTCAAGAGTGTGAAAATATTAACGCTCTCTTAGCGAGAAATGCAATATCAAATTTCAATTATAACGAATAAATTTCAACCCTTACTGGCTATCAACCTTCAACCGCGCCACCACCAGATGCCCCGGTGTCGGCATCCCGTCTTCCATCCGCACGTTGATATCCGTGATCTCGAGGAGCTCGAAGCCGGTCGCCGTCAAGCGTTCGCGGACGTAGGTCTCGGCGTGGGCGAAGCGCTGGTGGGGGCCGACCATGTAGGGGCGGCCGGCGAGGGTGGCTTCGGGCAGGGTCTCCGACGAGAAGACGAACAGGCCGCCGGGGGTCAGGTTCTCGGCGGTGCCGAAGAACAGCGGTTCGAGGGCGCCGAGATAGGGCAGCACATCGGTCGCGGTGATGATGTCGAAGGGCTCTTCGTCGTTGTCCTCGAGAAAATCCTCGACTTCGGCGACGAACAGGGAATCGTAGATCTCTTTCTCGTCTGCGATCGCCACCATGTTCTCCGACAGGTCGATGCCGGTCATGTCGTCGACGATGTCGCTCAGGACGCCGCCGGTCAGGCCCGTGCCGCAGCCGAGGTCCAGCAACCGCTTGAACGGCCCGAGGCCAAGCGCCTGCAGGCGCTGGCGGGCCAGCATCGGCACGTGGTAGCCGAGCTGCTCGACGAGCACGTCCTCGAACACCTCGGCATGCTGGTCGAACAGCGTCTCGACATAGGCGTCGGGCGCCTTGGGCGGAGTTTCGCCGCGTCCCATCGAGGCGATGCGCACCGAGGCGCCGCCGTGGTCGTCGGGGTCGATCGCCAGCACTTCGTTGTAGGCGGCGACGGCCGCGTCGATGTCGCCGGATTTTTCCAGCTCGAGGGCTCGGTTATAGGCGTCGGCCAGCGCGTCTTCGTCGATCTTGTTTTTCATGCCGGCTTTTTATGCCGGGCGAAAAGCGGCTGCAACCGCTATTTCAGTTGAGGATGAATTCGCCCTGCAACGCCCGCCAGTCGGTGGCCGAGATCAGCTTGCGGTGGACATAGCGCACCGAATGCAGCGGCCCGTCGAGCTTCTCCTGCCAGAATTTCAGGAAGCCGCGCATTTCCGGAAAATTCGGGGCGAGATCGTAGTCCTGCCAGAGGTAGCTCTGCAGGATCGCCGGATGATCCGGCATGCGGTAGAGAATTTCTGCTGTGGTCAGTCCATAGCCTTTCAGCTGCAGTTCCATTTCCTTGTGCATCGGTCCCTCACGTGGTTCCAACTCCGCGTGGTGCGCTCCACCACACGTCCATGGAAACACGGGCATGCTTAACGGAAGCTTTACGGAATGCCGCAAGAAGACATTATTGTGACAGAATTCAATGGGTTAGCAGCTCCTCGTCCTGAGTGCTGCTAACCGTGCGCGCGTTGGCTAGCGGACGAGATGCCTCGTCAGCATTCGTTCGGCCCATTCCAGCCCGTGGCGCAGGATCTCGACGATGGTCAGGTAGAAGATCGCCGCCCAGAGATAGGTCTGGTAGTCGTAGGTCTGCGAGAAGGCGTAGCGCGTCTCGCCCATCAGGTCGAGAACGGTGATGATCGCGACCACGGCCGAGCCTTTCACCATCAGGATGATCTCGTTGCCATAGGGACGCAGGGCGACGATCAGCGCCTGCGGCAGCACGATCTTGAAGAAGGCCACGAGCTTGGTGATGCCCAGCGACGCCGCCGCCTCGTGCTGGCCGCGCGGAACGCTGATGATGGCGCCGCGCAGGATTTCCGTCTGGTAGGCGGCGGTGTTCAGCGTCAGCGACAGCAATCCGCAATACCAGGCCTCCCGAAAGAACCACCAGAGGCCGACCGATTGCCATTCGGTTCTGAAGCCGCCGAGGCCGTAGTAGATCAGGAACAGCTGGGCGAGGATCGGGGTGCCACGGAA
>CAZZZI010000314.1:0-5400 GCA_964658415.1 uncultured Sphingomonas sp.
CGACGCCGGGACGCACGTCGGGTGCGAAGATCTCCCAGATGCCGCTGTCGCTGCGGAAACGCATGACGTGGCGACGTCCGTCCCAGCCGTTGAAATCGCCGACGACGGAGACGCGCCGTGCATTGGGAGCCCAGACGGCAAAATGGAAGCCGTGCACGCCCTCATGCTTCAGCGGATGGGCGCCCATCTTGTCGAACAGCCGGAGGTCGGAGCCTTCGCGGGCATAGTAGTCGTCCATCGGTCCGAGCACCGGACCGAAGCTGTAGGGATCGGTGACCGCCCATTCGGCATCGTCGCGGCGGGCGCGATAGCGGACCGGCTGCAGTTTCGAGATGGAGACCGGGCCAGCGAAAAATCCGGCGGGGTCGAGCATCTCAAGTTCGCCGATGACCGTTCCGTCGAGCGTCGTGGCGCTGACTGCTTCGGCACCCGGCACGAAGCAGCGGACGGCATAGCCTTCCTCCGTCTGCTGCACGCCGAGGACCGAGAAAGGGTCCGTATGGGCGGCATTCAGTATCGCTGCGATGGTCTCGGCCGAAATGTCCTTCGCGGCCGCGCCGTCGACGCCAGCTTTACGCTTCTTCATCAAGCTCTCCAGATCTCATCCGCATACTGACGAATGGTCCGGTCGGAGGAGAACCAACCCATGCGCGCCGTATTGCAGATGGTCTTGTTGTACCAGGCCGGCTTGTTTGCCCACAGAAGATCGACGTCGCGCTGGGCGGCGGCGTAGCTGTCGAAATCGGCGGCGACCATGAACCAGTCGTGGGCATAGATACCCTCGATCAGGTCGGTATAGCGCGTGCGGTCGTCCGGCGAGAAGACGCCGGAGGAAATGGCAGCCAGCGCCTGGGCCAGCTCCCGCGACTGTTCGATCAGCTGGCGCGGATTGTGGCCGTCGGTGCGCACCCCGGCGACTTCCTCGGCGGTGAGCCCGAAGATGACGATGTTGTCGGCGCCGACATTGTCGCGCATTTCGACATTGGCGCCGTCGAGCGTGCCGATGGTCAGTGCGCCGTTGAGACCGAACTTCATGTTACCGGTGCCGGACGCTTCCATGCCGGCGGTCGAGATCTGTTCGGAGAGGTCGGCGGCAGGCACCATCACCTCGGCTAGCGAGACGTTGTAGTTCGGGATGAACACCACCTTCAGAAGGCCGCGCACCGAGGGGTCGTTATTGATCACCCTGGCGACGTCGTTGATCAGCTTGATGATCAGCTTGGCGTTGTGATAGCTCGGCGCCGCCTTGCCGGCGAAGAGTTTGACGCGCGGCTGCCAGTCCAGTTCGGGATGCGAGCGGATCTGGTCGTAGAGCGCCACGGTCTCCACGATATTCAGAAGCTGGCGCTTGTATTCGTGGATGCGCTTGATCTGGATGTCGAACATGGCGCTCGGATCGAGCTTGATACCCATGCGGCCGGCAACCAGATTGGCAAGCCGTCCCTTGTTGTCGCGCTTGATCTTTGCAAACTTCTCCTGGAAGGCGGCGTCGCCGGCAAAGGCGTCGAGCGGCTTCAGCTTCTCGGCATCGTCCATGAAGGCATCACCGATGGTTTCGCGGATCAGGCTTGTGAGGCCGGGATTGCACTGCATAAGCCAGCGGCGTGGGGTGATGCCGTTGGTCTTGTTGTTGATGCGATCCGGATAGAGCTTGTTGAGGTCGGCAAACACCGTTTCCTTCATCAGGTCGGTATGCAGGGCCGAGACGCCGTTGATCGAGTGCGAGCCGATGAAGGCAAGATTGCCCATGCGCAGGCGGCGGTCGCCACTCTCGTCGATCAGCGAGACACTGCGGATTTCCGCGTCGCTGAAATTGTGCACCTTGCGCGCCTCGAGCAGCACCTTGGTATTGATCGCATAGACGATCTGCATGTGGCGCGGCAGCAGGCGCTCGAACAGCGGCACGGGCCAGCTTTCCAGCGCTTCCGGCAGCAGCGTGTGGTTGGTGTAGGAAAAGGTCTTGCGGGTGATGTCCCAGGCGGCGTCGAATTCGAAGCCGTGGACGTCGACCAGCAGGCGCATCAGTTCGGGAACGGACACCGCCGGATGGGTGTCGTTCAGCTGGATCGCCACCTTGTCCGGCAGCGAGCTCAGGTCGTCGTACTGCTGCAGATGGCGGCGGATGATGTCCTGCAGCGAGGCCGAGCAGAAGAAGAACTCCTGGCGCAGGCGCAATTCCTGGCCGGCTGGCGTGCCGTCGGCCGGATAGAGTACGCGGGTCAGGCTTTCCGCCTTGTTGCTCTCGCGCAGCGCGCCGATGTGATCGCCGGCGTTGAAGGCGTCGAGCAGGATCGGGTCGATCGGCTGGGCCGCCCAGAGACGCAGCGTGTTGACGCGCTTGCCGCGCCAGCCGACGACGGGCGTGTCGAAAGCAGCGGCGATCACCCGTTCGGCCGGCTTCCAGACGTAGCGCGGTGTATCCTCGTGGCCGCCGACGATATCAACGGCGCCGCCGTAGCCGATTTCATAGGCACTCTCGCGCCGCTCGAATTCCCAGGGGTTGCCGTGGGCGAGCCATGTCTCTGGCAGTTCGACCTGCCAGCCATCGGCCATCTGCTGGCGGAAGAGGCCGTGGACGTAGCGAATGCCGTAGCCATAGGCCGGCACGTCGACCGTTGCCATCGATTCCATGAAGCAGGCGGCGAGACGGCCGAGGCCGCCGTTGCCCAGCGCCGCATCCGGCTCGAGCCCGGCGATGACGTTGACGTCGACACCGAGCGAGGTGAGGGCAGCGGTGATCTCTTCCATCAGTTCGAGATTGGAAATGGCATCGCGCATCAGCCGGCCGATCAGGAATTCCAGCGACAGATAATAGACGCGCTTGGCACCGGAGGCGTAGGTCTTGCGGGTCGAATCCATCCACCGGTCGATGATGCGGTCGCGCACGACGAGGATAGTCGCGGTCAGCCAGTCATGGGGCTTGGCGACCTTGGCATCCTTGCCGATGCGATAGGTCAGGCGCTCGATGATTTCTTCGGCCAGAATCTCCGGACGGGAACTGCGCGGTGCGGGTGCGGGGAGTGAGGCCTTCGAAATGGTATTCATGGTTGGTCTCGCCATTTATGATTTATTATCAGAGTGTTAAATCTGAAGAAATCGTTTGCCGAACGCGTCTCTGCCGCCAGTTTATGCACCGATATAGAGCAGTTGCAACAAAGGAATATCGCGAGGACGGAAAATAGCCGGCGGGTGTGACGCGGCACGACGGTTGCTTGGCGCCGCGGGCTCTTTTTGTCCGGCCTGCGGTCGCTCCTGGGCAGAAAAAACCCGCTCCGATGGATGGGAGCGGGTTGGTGGCTGGCCTTCAGACGTGTCGTGAGCGGATTGCTATCTCGTCATCAATGTCAACTGCGCCGTCGCCTTTTCGCCGATGGCCTTGAACGCAGCGATCAGATCATCGGAATTTTCCGCCTTGAAGTAAGTGGATGTCGAGGTGGCGCAGTAATTCAGCAGGGCCTGGCCTTTTGCTGGAGCCATCAGCGCCACCGTGTAGACCTGAACACCGGCCTTTCGCGCCTTGTCGCAATAGGATTTGGTGGTGGTATCGGCGTTGGCGACGTTGTTGTCGCCATCCGTCATGAAGACGATATATTTGGTCGGGACCTGGCCATTCTTTTTCTTGTGGGCGTCGTTTTCATCAGGGTCCATCAGCGCGTCATAAGCGTTGGTGAAAGCGCCGCTTGAATCAGTTGTGCTATCAGCTGTGAGCTTGTTGACATAGCTGCTGATGTTGGTCGTTCCCCAGGTCAGTGCAGATTCGGCCTGTGCCTTGTTATTGTAGGAGTCGCCTCCCGTACGAACGTAAATCATGTTCGGATCGGCCTTGTTGAGCTGGGCCATGAGATTGGAAACGGCAAGCTTGAGAGATTCCATCTTTGTAAAATAGTTTGGGACCTTCGTGGTTGTCGTTTCCGTCCGCACACACTGACCCCACCAATAGGACGCGCAGGTGGTCGTCGTTTCGTTCTTCGTCGGGTTTGTCGTGTTGACGGTCGCCGTGTCCTCGTCCATCGACCCGGAGCGGTCGAGTACAAGGTACATCGACAGCGCATTCTTGCTTTCGGTAGCACTCGAGGTCGAGCTGCCTGCGTTGATCTTGACGGAATTCATACCGAGCAGCCGCGTCAGGCCGTTGACGTTCATGTTGTACCCGGCGCTGACCGAAACGCTGTAGATCTTGCCCGTTGCGCCGTTGGCGGTCTGCGTGACATTGACACCGGTGCCTGATTTGAGCGCCGCCAGGGCGGTGGCGTCTCCAGCCAGGTAGTTGGACATCTGGCCCGACACGAAGTCCTTGGCAAACTGGGTGGCCGTTGTGCTGTCGATGCTACCCTTGGTCAGCGCACTCGCAGTCGCCAGCGCTGCAGCATCGGTCGCGGTCTGCACCTGGCCTTTCGCCAACAGCATGTTGGAAACGTCCACCGCCACCCCGGCACCGGCAAACATGACCGGAAGCACTATTGCCGTAAGGATGCCGAAATTCCCGCTCCGGTCTCTTGAAAATCGACGGATTCCTAGATCATCTCTGAAATCGGTGCTCATCATGTTCACCTAATAGTTGCCCCACAGACGGGGCAACCTAGAAGGGAACTATTTCCCTGGGGTTTACGCTTTCGATCGCATTTGAACGATCGAGCAGCATATTCCAGTTTCGGGAAACTATCCGAGCGGGATGACGTCGACGGCCTGGTCGATCTTCTGGCTGCCGTAGCTCTTGAGCACGCCGATGACAGGTGCGACATCCGAGTAATCGCGGCCGTAGGCGACGACGATGTGGTCGGTGCTGGCCGGGATGTCGTTGGTCGGGTCGAGCTCGATCCAGCCGACGGTTTCGCCGCACCAGACCCGCACCCAGGCGTGCATCGCGTCGGCGCCTTCGAGCCGCGCCTTGCCGGGCGGCGGGATGGTGCGCAGGAAGCCGCTGACATAGCCGGCGGGAATGCCGAGGCTGCGCAGCGCGATGATCATGATGTGCGAGAAATCCTGGCAGACGCCGCGCTTCAGCTTGAAGGCCTGGTTCGGCGTCGTGTCGACATTGGTCGCCTTGCCGTCATAGGTGAAATCCTCGTGGATCTTCGCGCACATGGCGCGGGCGATCTGCAAGACCGTCTGCTTGCTCGATTCCCACTGGCGGGCATAGTCGGCAATCTCGCTGCTGTCCGGCAGGCGCGGACTGGCGCTGAGGAAGTGATGCGGCGAGAGGGCGTCGACCGACCAGCAATCGGCGATCTCGTCCGGAAAATCTGCCAGCAGCGGCGAAAAATCGGCCGCGGTCGGTGGGTTCTCGACATGGACTCGCGCTTTCATGCGGATCTCAAACTTCTCGTGCGGCTTGCGCACCAGCAGCGACGTCGTCGGATGCA
Source organism: uncultured Sphingomonas sp. (assembly GCA_964658415.1). Lineage (GTDB taxonomy): Bacteria > Pseudomonadota > Alphaproteobacteria > Rhizobiales > Rhizobiaceae > Rhizobium. The sequence continues at coordinate 5,364 of CAZZZI010000314.1, forward strand.
GGAAGAAATCGGTGAAATGTCTCTGCTCTTCGGGCAC
>CAZZZI010000315.1:0-5371 GCA_964658415.1 uncultured Sphingomonas sp.
CCACATCCACCTCCCTCATTCCTGTGCTCGTCACAGGAATCCAGTGCGCCCAAGTCCTTGGGCGCGGAAGGCCTGTGGTTCGGCGGCAAAGTGTCCTCTCACGGCGCAGACGCGCCGTGGCTGGATTCCTGTGACGGGCACAGGAATGAGGGCGGTCGTGGCTTTGGTGCGTGTTGTTCGGCATCAACAACCCGTCCTTACATGCCCTTCAGCCGCTCGACGGCCATCAGGACCCGTTCCGGCGTCGCGGGGGCGTCGAGCTTCGGGCAGACGCGGTAATCCGCGACGCTGGCGACCGCCATCGACAAGGCTTCGAGCACGGAGACGCCGAGCACGAAAGGAGGTTCGCCGACGGCTTTGGAGCGGCCGATGGTGGGCTCGGCATTTTCCGACCATTCGGCGAGCTTGACGTTGAAGATCTTTGGCCGGTCGGAGGCCAGCGGGATCTTGTAGGTGGACGGCGCATGGGTGCGCAGCCGGCCCTTTGCGTCCCACCAGAGCTCCTCCGTGGTCAGCCAGCCCGTGCCCTGCACGAAGGCTCCCTCGATCTGGCCGATATCGATGGCCGGGTTCAGCGAGCGGCCGACGTCATGCAGGATGTCGGTGCGGTCGATCAGATATTCGCCGGTCAACGTGTCGATCGAGACTTCCGAGCAGGCGGCGCCATAGGAGAAATAGTAGAAGGGCATGCCCCGGCCGGCCTTGCGGTCCCAGTGGATTTTGGGCGTCTTGTAGAAGCCGGCGGCCGAGAGCTGGACGCGGGCGAAATAGGCCTGGTTGATAAGATCGGGGAAGGGGATCTCGGTGCCGCCGACCCGGACGCGGTTGGGCAGGAAGACCACGTCTTCGGGATCGACATTCCAGCGGGCCGCAGCAAAGGCGACGAGCCGTTCCTTGATCTGCCGGGCGGCGTCGTAAGCCGCCATGCCGTTGAGGTCGGAGCCGGAGGAGGCGGCGGTGGCGGAGGTGTTCGGGACCTTGGCCGTGGTCGTCGCGGTGATCTTGACCCGCTCGATATCGACCTGGAAGGCGTCGGCCAGCACCTGGGCAACCTTGATGTAGAGGCCCTGGCCCATCTCGGTGCCGCCGTGGTTCAGGTGGATCGAGCCGTCCTGGTAGACATGCACGAGCGCGCCGGCCTGGTTGAAGGCGGTCATCGTGAAGGAGATGCCGAACTTCACCGGCGTCAGCGCAATGCCCTTGCGGATGTAGCGGCTCTCGCGGTTGAAGTCGACGATGGCCTGGCGGCGGGCCCGGTAGTCGGCGGAGGCCTCGAGTTCGTCGACGAGGCGGCCGATGATGCTGTCCTCGACCTCCTGATGATAGGGCGTCAACGTCCGGCCGGAGCCCGGCTGGCCGTAGAAATTCAGCTTGCGGATGTCGAGAGGATCCTTGCCCAGCGCATAGGCGATCTCCTCGATCACCCGCTCGGCGCCGACGATGCCCTGCGGACCGCCGAAACCGCGAAAGGCGGTGTTCGAGACGGTGTGGGTCTTCAGCGGCTTCGAGACCAGGTGGACATGCGGGTAGAAATAGCTGGAATCGGCGTGGAACAGGGCGCGGTCGGTGACCGGGCCGGAGAGATCGGACGAAAAACCGCAGCGTGCCGCAAAGGTGGCATCGAGTGCGTGGATGCGGCCGTCGTCGTCGAAGCCGACTTCGTAATCGACCAGGAAGTCGTGGCGCTTGCCCGTCGCGATCATGTCCTCGTCACGGTCGGGGCGGAATTTGACGGCTCGGTTGAGCTTTTTCGCGGCGATGGCGGCGAGTGCTGCAAACTGGTTGCCCTGCGTCTCCTTGCCGCCGAAGCCGCCGCCCATGCGGCGCACGTTGACGGTCACGGCATTGGACGGGATGTTCAGGACATGGCCGACGATGTGCTGGATCTCGCTCGGATGCTGGGTCGAGGACCAGACGGTGACCTCGTCGTCCTCGCCGGGGATCGCCATGGCGATGTGGCTTTCGAGATAGAAGTGCTCCTGGCCGCCGATCCGCATCTGGCCCTCGATCCGACGCGGTGCCTTGGCCATCTCGGTCTCGGGCTCGCCGCGCTTCAGGGTCATGGGCTCGTAGACGACGGGGCTGCCATTCGCCAGCGCGCCATCGATGTCGCTCCAGTGCGGCAGGTCGCGATAGTCGATCCTGGCGAGGCGCGCGGCACGGCGGGCGATGTCGCGCGTCGTGGCGATGACGGCGAAAATCGGCTGGCCGTGGAACTCGACCTTGGTTTCGGCGAGCAGCGGTTCGTCGTGCTTGCCGTTCGAGCTGACGTCGTTGATGCCGGGCACGTCGGCGCCGGTCATCGTCCAGATGACGCCGGGAAAAGCGGCAACGGCCGAAAGGTCGATGCCGGCGATCTCAGCGTGGGCGCGGTCGGACAGGCCGAGGGCGCCGTGCAGCAGGTTGGCGGGCTCCGGAATGTCGTCGATATAGTCTGCAGCGCCGGTGACATGCTTGTGGGCGGAGTCATGCTTCAGTGACGCGTGCATGGCGCCGTTGATGATCTTGCGCTGCTCGAAGGTGGACTTGTCCATTACGCCATCTCCTCGAAGCGCCGGAGTTCCTGCGGCATGCCTGTCGTTTCCAGATAGAAGCGCAGCAGCAGGTTCTTGGCGGTCAGCTGGCGGTATTCCGCTGTGGCGCGCCAGTCGGTCAGGGGCTGGAAGTCGGCGTCGAAGGCGGGGCGGGCGGCCTCGACGGTGGCTTCGGTCCAGGGCTTGCCGATCAGTTCGGCCTCGACGGTGCGAGCGCGCTTCGGCGTTCCGGCCATGCCGCCGAAGGTGATGCGGATGTCGTGCACGTCGTTGTTGGCATCGAGCGTCAGGTAGAAGGCGCCGAGCACGGCGGTGATGTCCTCGTCGCGGCGCTTGGTGATCTTGTACACGGCGAACTCAGCGTCATCGGCCGGGTAGGGCACGAAGATGCTTTCCACGAATTCGTCGCGGTTGCGATCCTGCTTGCCGTAGGCGATGAAGAAGTCCTCCAGCCGCAACTGGCGGGTGCCGGAGGCCGAGCGCAGCTTGACGGTGGCGCCGAGCGCAATCAGCGGCGGCGGGCTGTCGCCGATCGGCGAGCCGTTGGCGATGTTGCCGCCGATCGTGCCCATGTTGCGCACCTGATCGCCGCCGATGCGATCGATCAGCCTGCCGAGGGTCGGCACGCGGGCAGCCATCGTCTCGAAGGCACGCGTGTAGGTGACGGCGGCGCCGATGGTGAAGCCGCCGTCGCCCGATGTAATCGACTGCATCTCGGTGAGGTGGTTGATGAAGACGACCGGGTTCAGCACCCGCATCTGCTTGGTGACCCAAAGGCCGACATCGGTGGAGCCGGCGACAACGGTGGCGTCGGGCTCCTCGGCCAGAATGCGGGCAAGATCGTCCATGGAGCCCGGCACGATGACGCGCTCTTCGCCCGAGGTGACCGTGATCGTCTCGCGGCTCTGCAGCGCCCAGAGGCGTGCCATGATATCGGCGCGGGCCTTTTCCAGCGGATCGAACAGCGCGCTCGGGCGCGTCAGGCTGACCTGCTCGGCTGCCTTGACGATCGGCTCGTAGCCGGTGCAGCGACAGAGGTTGCCCTGCAGGGCCTTCTCGATGGCAGCGCGGCTCGGCTTCTCGTTGGCGAGCCAGAGGCCGTAGAGCGACATGACGAAACCGGGCGTGCAAAAACCGCATTGCGAGCCGTGACAGTCGACCATCGCCTGCTGGACGGGATGCAGCGTGCCGTCGCGGGCTGCCAGATGTTCGATGGTGACGACATGGGTGCCGTGCAGCGAGCCGACGAAACGGATGCAGGCATTGACCGATTCGTAGTGCAGGCCGCCGTCGATCAGGCGTCCGACGAGCACGGTGCAGGCGCCGCAGTCGCCCTCGGCGCATCCTTCCTTGGTGCCGGTCAAATGCCTGCCGATGCGCAGGAAATCGAGCAGCGTCTCCGTCGGGCTGAGGCTCGACAGGGCGATGTTCTCGCCGTTCAGAATGAACCGGATCGTGTCGTTCATGGGGCCTCTTGCCGTTCGTCGCAGACTTTCAACCTGACATGGTTAGGCTGCGGTCCATCCTCCGTCAATCGACACGTGCGTTCCGGTGACCTGACGGGCCTCGTCGCTGGCAAGATAAAGGGTCAAGGCGGCGATCTCCTCGGCCTTGACGAACTCGCGCGTCGGTTGGGCTTTCAGCAGCACCTCGGTCATCACCTGTTCCTCTGTCATGCCGCGCGCCTTTGCCGTGTCGGGGATCTGGCTGGCGACCAGCGGGGTGAGCACGTAGCCCGGGCAGATGGCGTTCACCGTCACGCCGAATTCGGCCAGCTCCAGTGCCGCCGTCTTGGTGAGGCCAAGTATCCCGTGCTTGGCGGCGACATAGGCGCTCTTGAAGGGCGAGGCGACGAGGGCGTGGGCCGATGCGATGTTGACGATCCGGCCGTATTTCGCAGCCTTCATGAAGGGGATCGCCGCGCGAATCGTATGGAAGGCGCTGGAGAGGTTGATGGCGATGATCCGGTCCCATTGGTCGAGCGGGAATTCCTCGATGGGGGCGACATGCTGGATGCCGGCATTGTTGACCAGCACGTCGATGCCGCCAAAGGCCGCGGCCGCGGTGGCGATCAGGTCGGCAATCTCTTCCGGCTTGGTCATGTCGGCGGGATGATAGAGGGCGCGGCCGCCCGAAGCCTCGAGGTTGGCGCGGATGTCTTCGATCTCGGCGCTGTCGCCGAAGCCGTTGATGACGACATTGTCGCCCCTGCCGGCAAAGGCGGTGGCGATGGCAAGCCCGATGCCGCTGGTGGAGCCGGTGACGACGATTGTTCTGGCCATGCTCTGCTTTCCGCCCCGTGCTGCTGTTCGTTTGCGAGGGTAGTCCCAAAGCGCAAGGACTGGCAATCGGACGTTGCCGGTGCGGATAATTTTCCGCCTTGCTTCCTGTTCAGATGCACGGGCCTGTCCTATTGGTGTCATCTCGGGAGAAGGACGGACATCACATGAGCGGCTATATTCTGGCGATCGACCAGGGGACAACTTCGACGCGGGCAATCATATTCGACGGCGAGATGAAGGTCGCGGGCATCGGTCAGAGGGAGTTCCCGCAGATCTATCCGCAATCCGGCTGGGTCGAGCACGATCCCGAGGATATCTGGCAGAGCGTGCTTGCGACCGTGCGGGATGCCATTGCCGCTGCCGGCATCGAGGCGAAGCAGATCGCCGCGATCGGCATCACCAACCAGCGCGAGACCGTGGTGGTCTGGGAGCGCGACACCGGCAAGCCGATCCAGAATGCCATCGTCTGGCAGGATCGGCGCACGGCCGCCTATTGCGAAAAGCTGAAACGCCAGGATCTGGAAAAGCTGTTCACGAAGCGCACCGGCCTGCTGC
>CAZZZI010000316.1:0-5321 GCA_964658415.1 uncultured Sphingomonas sp.
CGGACGCTCCAAACGAAACGATTTTCATGGCATCGCGCGCATATAACATTCCGAACCTCCTCACCTACGGCCGCATCCTGGCGGTGCCGCTCATCGTCATCTGCTTTTTCGTCGAGGGAAAGCTGTCGATCAGCAACACGGCGCGATGGGTGGCGCTGTGGATCTTCATCATCGCCTCGATCACCGATTTCCTGGACGGCTATCTCGCCCGGATCTGGAACCAGACGTCGAATATCGGCCGGATGCTCGACCCCATCGCCGACAAGCTGCTGATCGCCTCGATCCTGCTGCTCGTTGCCGCCGACCAGACGATTGCCGGCTGGTCGCTCTGGGCGGCGATCATCATTCTTTGCCGCGAGATCCTGGTGTCGGGCCTGCGTGAATATCTCGCACAGCTGAAAGTCAGCATCAGCGTGCCGGTGACGCGCATCGCCAAGTGGAAGACGACGGCCCAGATGGTGGCGATCGCCTTCCTGCTGGCCGGACCAGCCGGTGATGAAATCCTGCCGCATACGACGCAGATCGGCATCGTGCTGCTGTGGATTTCGGCCATCCTGACGATCTATTCCGGCTACGATTATTTCCGCGTCGGCCTGAAGCACATCGTGGACGAGGAATAATGACCAAGCTCGTCTATTTCGCCTGGGTGCGCGAGCGGATCGGCCGCAGCGAGGACGAACTGGTGCTGCCGGTCGAGGTGATCACCGGTGCGGACCTGCTTGCCCACCTGAAGACCCTTGGCGAAGAGTATGAAATGGCACTGGAGTTTCCGGATGCCATCCGCATCGCCGTCAACATGGAGCATGTGGAGCACGACGAGAGCATCGTCGGCGCCCGCGAGATCGCCCTCTTCCCGCCGATGACCGGTGGCTGAGCCGATGTCGGAAGGCGCCCCCATCTCTCCGACGATCCGCGTCCAACGCGACGACTTCGACCTGCAGGCCGAGGTCTCGGCCCTATCAGCCGGACGCCACGAAATCGGAGCCGTCGTCACCTTCTCGGGCCTCTGCCGGGACGAGGGTGCCAGTCTGGAAGCGCTCGAACTCGAACATTATCCTGGCATGGCCGAAGCCGAGATGGGTCGGATCGCCGCCGTCGCCATCGATCGTTTTCACCTGCGCGGCCTGACAGCCATACACCGCTTCGGACGCATCCTGCCCGGCGAAAACATCGTGCTTGTCATCGCCGCCTCGAGCCACCGGCAGGCGGCTTTCGACGGAGCCAATTTCGTCATGGATTTCCTGAAGACCGCCGCGCCCTTCTGGAAAAAGGAGCATGGCTCCGACGGCAAGGCCGGCGACTGGGTGGCAGCCCGCGATGCCGACGATGCGGCGCGCACCAGATGGACGGCGGGCGACTGACGCTCAAGGGATTACCCGCTCCCGCCGGCTGGCAACGAGCAGCATGACCAGCAGGGCGAACACCACGAGATCGCGCCAGAGCAGTGGTCCATAGGCGCTCCAGAGCGTCTCGACACAGGCGAGCGCCGCAGCCCCGCCGGCGGACTTCAGCGGATTGCCGTAGCCGCCGACCGCAGCGATCATCAGCACCTTCAGCCCGAACATCATCCCGGCGCCGAAATCCATGGTTCCGTAATAGGCTGTCGACAGCAGGCCGCACAGGGTGGCAATCAGGGTCGCGCTGCCATAGGCGACCAGAAAAACCAGGCCGGTAGAGATACCGCAGAGTTCGGCTGCCAGCGGCTCCTGCGTGACGGCGCGCCAGATGCGCCCCAAGGCGGTGTAGCGCAGCACCGCCGCGCCTGCGAAGACGACGGCCGCCATCAGGCCGGTATTCAGCAACTGGATTGCCGTCAGCGTTACGACAAAGTTGCCATCGCTCCAGAGGACAACTGGGCTGTTCAGGAAGGGTGGAAGCCACAGCGGCCGGCTGTCCAGCGCCAGCGACGCGGTTTCCATCAGCACAATCAGCAAACCGAAGGCCGCGACAATCACCGTATTGGGCGACGTGCCTGCCAGCGGACGGATCACCGAACGGCCAATGAAAAGTCCTGCTGCGAGGGTGTAGACCAGGGCCAAGGCTGCGCCGAAGGCGAGTGCCGCCGGCAGGATGAGGATCAGCCTGTTGTAGCCGACATCCGTGAACAGCAGCAGCATCTGGCCGGCAAAGGCAAACAGCGCACCATAGGTGATATCGGGTCGCCGGGTGACGCCGAAGGCGATGGCATAGCCGAAGGCAAGGGCAGCATAGAGCGCTGCAAGCGGCACCGCATTCGCCAGTTGCTGCAAGAGATACGCCATGCCCGTCCCCTCCCGCCCCCGCAAAGTTTAACTGGTAAAACGTATTTTGCCAGTTATAATTTCGGAATGACATTTTCCTGGACCCCTCACCGCTTTTCCGGCGGCGCGCTGGCGCTTGATGTCGCCAACAGCGTCATTCTGCGCCACGACGCGACGCGCTCCATCGATCGCTTTGCGACGCCCGCGCAGCTGGACGACTTTGCTCAGGCTGCAACAGAGTTTTGCGCCGAGCGCGCCCTGTTCGGAGATCTCCAGCCGGTGCGGTCCTCGGCGACCCCCGCATTCCTTCATCTGCGGGAGGCCATCGACTTCTATTTCCGGGCCATGGTCCTCGGCACGGCGTCCGATGCGGCGCTGGCCCGTCTGCTCGCTGCCCTCGCCGACGCCTTGCGCGGCGCGGCGACGCCGGACGATCTGGCCAGCGCGACCGCGCATTCGACACTGCGCCTGCTTTCGGCACCGGAGCGGGAGCGGATGAAGATCTGCGGCAATTGCGGATGGCTGTTTGTCGACCGCAGCAAGAACCGCAGCCGCAGCTGGTGCGACATGGCCGTCTGCGGCAACCGGGCCAAGGCCATCAGGCACTACAGGCGCAAGCGGCAGGAGGCGGTGTCGTGAAGACAGCAGCGATATCGTTTTGCATCGCGCTTGCTCTGGCGCTTGGCGGATGCCAGCGGCAGAGCAAAGACGGGCCGACGGAGCTGAACGGCCGGCATTTCGTCTTCAACTACCGTGTCTCGACGGCGACCTATCTCGTCAATCTCGCCCGCAAGGCCGATATCCCCGACGGCAGCTTTGCCATCGCCGAGTTCGAGAACCCGATGGGCGGCGATCCGCTGGTCGTGCGGGAAAAGATCTTTCCCTTCTGGGAGAAGATCGTGCTGCAAAGCCCGCCCGTCCATTGCGTCCGCAAGGACCGGCCTTATGCCGTCAACATCCGGCTGGTCGATGGCGCCGGCGCAACCCTGCAGACCATCGCGACGCAGGTGACCTCGGATGTCGACCAATCCGTGCTGCCAGCCAAGCCGCTGGTCGTCGGACCGGTCTATACCGTCAATCCCGACCTCGTCGAAGCCGATGGCAGCATCGATTTCTCTCCGGAAAAATGTCCGGCCGGCTGAAGCCGCGCACAAAAAAGCCGGGACGCGAACGACCCGGCTTTCTTTTTTAATTCAATGACTTCGGCGAAGATTCCGAGAGCTTGATTCAGCCGACGATTTCGGTGCCGGAGAACCAGTAGGCGATTTCTTCGGCAGCGGTTTCAGGAGCGTCCGAACCGTGAACCGAGTTCTCGCCGATCGACAGGGCATGCAGCTTGCGGATCGTGCCTTCGGCAGCGTTTGCCGGGTTGGTCGCGCCCATGACTTCGCGGTTCTTGAGGATGGCGCCTTCGCCTTCCAGAACCTGAACGACGGTCGGGCCCGAGGTCATGGAGTCAACCAGTTCGCCGAAGAAAGGGCGATCCTTGTGCACGGCGTAGAAGCCTTCGGCTTCGCGCTTGCTCATCCAGACGCGCTTGGAAGCGACGACGCTGAGGCCGGCATCTTCCAGGATCTTGGTGATCGCGCCGGTCAGGTTGCGCTTGGTTGCGTCAGGCTTGATCATCGAAAAGGTGCGTTCAGTGGCCATGGGTCAAATCCTTTGTTTTACGGCAAAAGTTGGCGGTCTTTACCCGCCCCACCGCCTGAAAACAAGGGGCATGCGGCAATTTCACCGGACCGTCACAGTCGCCAGGCTGCAACCGGCCGTTAACCCCGCAATCCGAGAGAGTTGAAAACCTGCACCGGCAAGGCTCGCCTTAAAGCCGTTTTAACCCCGGACACTTCAAATCGGAGAATGAAGCGACACGACCGGGCTCCGGATGGAGCCGAACAGGACAGAACCATGAAACAACCCCAGCCAGGCGCCGTTGCAAGTTCGGCCAATGCGATTGCCGGCCCGGTCGACCTCCAGAAGGTCGGCCAGTTCATGGCGAAGCTCAGGGTTCGTGGTCTTCCGCGCAACTACCAGCTTTTCCACGAAGCGCTCTTCGGCGCCGACCGAACCCTGTCGAACGAAATTGCCCTTTTGGGGAGCCAGCCATCGCAGGCCATGCTCGACGAGATCGGCCTCCGCTACCGGCTGGTCAGCCATTGCGGGCTGGTTGCCGAGAAGAGCCACGCCGACGCCGCGCGGATGCTGCGCGATGTCGCCGGGCAATTGGCCGAGGGGCTGAAGCACAAGCAGAGCTTCGTGCATAAGGTCGAGACAGTCGCCCAGTCCGTCAACGAAGACCCGATGCAGAGCCTCGCCGCATTTTCCGCCGAGATGGACTTTCTCAATGCCTCGCTGACCAGCCTGATGCTCTATGAAACCGAGCTGACGGAAAAGCTGAAGGACGGAATGGACAGGATCGATACGCTGGAAAAGGGTCACGCGGCCATTCGCACCGCCGTCGCCACAGACCGCATCACCGGCCTGCCCAACCAGATCGCCCTGATCAACCGGCTGACCGAACTCTACGAAGAGGACGGCGCGAAGGGGAGCGCGCTGATCATGGTCGATATCGACGACTTCAGCGCGTTCAACGCCAAATTCGGGCCGCAGGCTGCCAATCACCTCCTGAAGAAGCTCGGCGGGCTTTTCCGCAAGAGCATCAAGAAGAACGATCTCGTCGTGCGGATGACCGGCGACGACTTCTGTTTCCTGGTCACCGACGTCAACACCGAGGGAGCACGGGCCATTGCCGGCAGGCTGCGGACGTCGGTCGAGGAAACGCTTGTCTACGCAACCTCGGACAGGAGCGATCCGGGCCGCCTGACAATCTCGTGCGGCATCGCGCTCGGCATCGACGCGCCCTCGGCAGCCCAGTTGATGGCCCATGCCGAAGCCGCCCTCGCCTGCGCCCAGGCCAACCGGCGCCAGCCGATCCAGCTGTTCAGCCGCAACACGCAGCACTAACGCCTCGACCGACTGTTTGCATTGCGCTGGCCGTATTGCAGCGCACACCCTTGCCTTCAACGGCAAGTTCGGTCAAAACCGCCCCATGATCACGCTCAACAACATTTCCGCCCGCATCGC
>CAZZZI010000317.1:0-5311 GCA_964658415.1 uncultured Sphingomonas sp.
AGCGTGCCGATGACGGCGTCGCCAGCGATCGAAGCCAGTTCGTTCGAAACGATACCGTCGCCCGAGACGAGGGTCGCCTTGACGCCCTGGTCGGCAGCCTGGCGGATGATCAGGCCGGCTTCCGTGTGCAGACCACCCCAATAGATGATCGTGACGCCGGCTTCCTTCATCTTCGCGATCAGGGCCGAGAAGTCCTTGTCGCCGACATTGATACCTTCGTACATGGCTTCCGTGACGCCGGCAGCGTTCAGAGCCTTCTTGGTTTCATCGGCAAGACCCTGGCCATAAGGTGTCTTGTCGTGAATGACGGCGATCTTCTTGTCCTTGAAGTGGGCAGCGAGATAGGCGCCGGCAACGCCGCCCTGCTGGTCGTCACGACCGCAAGTACGGAAGGTGTTCCACAGGCCGCGTTCCGTGAAGGTGGGGTTGGTCGCGGCAGGCGTGATTTCGAGGATGCCGTTTTCGGCATAGACTTCCGAAGCCGGGATGGAGACGCCCGAGTTGAAGTGACCGACGACGTACTTGACGCCATCAGCAACGAACTTGTTGGCAACCGAGATGCCCTGCTTCGGGTCGGAAACGTCGTCGCCAAGTTCGATCTTGATCTTTTCGCCGTTGATACCGCCTGCAGCATTGATGTCGGCTGCGGCCTGTTCGGCACCCTTCTGGAGCTGCGCACCGAAGGCTGCGTTCGGACCGGTCAAGGGACCGCCGACGCCAATGATGATATCGGCCCGAGCAGCGCCGCTGAAAGCGACGAGCGCCGTCAGAGCCACTGCCGAAAGAAGAGATTTCTTCATAGTACTACTCCCAATTATTGAGCGGGGACCGATCGAAGACCCGACGCATTACCCACCATTTCTGCGTCGGGGGAAGCTGTTCCACAGGCAATTCATGCCCAGTTTCAACGGGCTGTCAATGTTTGTCCTTCCACGAAAACGCGGAAGTCCGTTCGTACAGCCAGTAATAGTTGTTGACCATCTGATTGGTGCGGCGATAGCGGAAACCAGCCATCGCAACGACCAGCAGGACGATGAAATCGATACTGAAATAGGTGGCGCTGAGCATTGGCCCGTCGAAGAGCGCATGGTGCAGAAACTGCATCACCCAGGCCAGCAGAAACGAATAGGCGATGACCAGGCCGTAGCCGTCCCAGTTCTCGGCAACAGCCCGACCGGCCCGCGATGCGGTCCATATGCCGATCAACACGACCAGGCCACGGATGATCATTCGCACACCGGTGTCGGTCTCGAAGAAAAGTCCCTGCATGTTAAAACTCCCCTTCTGTCGGCTTAATGCCGTCCGCCTTCGAGATAGGCCGCGCGGACTTCGGGATTGGCAAGCAGTTCCCTGCCGGAACCGCTCATCGTTACCTTGCCGTTGACCATCACGTAGGCGCGATGTGAAAGCTTCAGGGCTGCGAATGCGTTCTGTTCGACCAGGAAGACGGTCAGGCCTTCCTTCTCGTTCAGCTGCTTGATCGTCTCGAAGATACCCTTGACGATCAGCGGTGCGAGACCGAGCGAAGGCTCGTCCAGCAACAGCAGCTTCGGGCGTGCCATGAGGGCACGACCGATCGACAGCATCTGCTGCTCGCCGCCCGACAAAGTGCCGCCGCGCTGCGCCTGGCGTTCCTTCAGCCGCGGAAACATCGTGAAGATCTTCTCGACGTCTTCCTTGAAATATTTGAGATCATCGAGACCGGCGCCCATCTGGAGATTTTCCATGACGGTCATGCGCGGGAAGATGCGACGGCCTTCCGGCGACTGGGCGATGCGAAGACGCGCGATCTCGTGCATCGGCAGCTTGGTGATGTCGCGGCCTTCATAGATGATCGAGCCGGAGCGCGCCTGCGGGCTGCCGCAGATGGTCATCATCAGGGTCGACTTGCCGGCGCCGTTGGCACCGATCAGGCTGACGATTTCGCCGCTGTTGACGTGCACGTCGACGCCGGCGAGCGCGCGGATATTGCCGTAGTAGGTCTCGACGTTCTGGACGTGAAGCAAGGGTTGGGTTGTCATGTTACTGGGCGCCCCCTTCGAGGTGCTCGACTTCGGCGATCACGTCTTCCACTTCGTCGTCCTCGACACCGAGATAGGCGGCAATCACCTTCGGGTCGTTCTTGACGTGGTCGGGCGTGCCGTCGGAAATCTTCTGGCCGTATTCGAGGACGATGACGTGGTCGGAAATCTCCATGACCACCGACATATCGTGCTCGATGAGCAGGATGGACGTACCCGTTTCGGCGCGGATCGTGCGGAGCAGCGTGTTCAGCACCGCCGATTCACGCGGATTGAGACCGGCCGCCGGCTCGTCGAGGCAGAGCAGTTCCGGCCCCGTGCACATGGCGCGGGCAATCTCCAGGCGTCGCTGGGCGCCATAGGGCAGATCGCCGGCCGGGTCGTCGGCGCGATCGATCAGGTCGGCCTTCTCCAGCCAGAAGCGGGCGAGTTCGATCGCGTTCTTCGCTTCCTTGGCATAGCCGCCGATGCCGAGCAGGCCGAGAATGGTGTAGCCGGACGCCTTCATCAGCTTGTTGTGCTGCGCCACCAGCAGGTTTTCCAGCACCGTCAGGCCGGAGAACAACCGGATGTTCTGGAAGGTGCGGGCGACCTTGGCTTCGCGGGTGATGCGAAAATCCGGCAACCGCTCGAGCTGATAGGTCTTGCCGCTCTTCTGGTTCATGGTGATCATCCCCATCGTCGGCTTGTAGAAGCCGGTGATGCAGTTGAACACGGTGGTCTTGCCGGCGCCGTTCGGGCCGATCAGCGCGGTGATGTTGCCGCGCTTGGCCTCGAAGGAGAAGTCGTTGATGGCCATCAGGCCGCCGAACTTCATCGACAGGTGCTCGACCTTGAGAAGTGTGTCGCTGGACAGGGTGCTCATCAGCCGTGTCCCTCCTTGGTAAAGCTGCCGGATACTGACTTGCTCTCCTTCAGGAAGGCCGTCGGCGCGCGCGACCCGACAAAGCCGCGCGGCTTGAAGAGCATGACGATGACCATGGCGAGACCGAACAGCAGCATGCGATAGAGTTCAGGGGTGAAGTCGGGTCCGAAGACCGCCTTCAGGAAATCGAGTTCGCGCAGGATTTCCGTGCCGCCGACCATGACGACGGCGGCGATGGCAATCCCCGTCAGCGACCCCATGCCGCCGAGGACGACGATGGCAAGGATGACGGCCGATTCCAGGAACACGAAGGATTCCGGCGAGACGAAGCCCTGGCGGGCGGCAAAGAACGAGCCGGCAAAGCCGCCGAACATGGCGCCGGTCGCAAAGGCTGTCAGCTTGGTCGTCACCGTGTTGATGCCGAGCGAGCGGCAGGCGATTTCGTCTTCGCGCAAGGCTTCCCAGGCACGACCGATCGGCATGCGGCGGAGCCGGATGGTGACATAGGCCGTCAGCATGCAGAGCGCCAGGATCAGATAGAACAGGAAGATCTTGTAATAGGCCGACGACATCGGCAGGTCGAACATCTTGGCAAAGCCGGTCGACGTCGCATCGAACTTGATGCCGAACAAAGTCGCCTTCGGAATGCCCGAGATGCCGAAGGTCCCCTTGGTGACATCGGTCCAGTTGATCAGCACCAGCCGGATGATTTCGCCGAAGGCGAGCGTGACGATGGCCAGATAGTCGCCGCGCAGGCGCAGCACGGGAAAGCCGAGAATGACGCCCCAGAGGGCGGCAAAAATGCCGGAGAGCGGCAGCAGGATCCAGAAGGACAGCCCGAAATGGGTCGAGAGAAGCGCGTAGGAATAGGCGCCGACCGCATAGAAGGCGACGTAGCCGAGGTCCAGCAGGCCGGCGAGACCGACGACGATGTTGAGGCCCCAGGCGAGCATCACGTAGATGAGGATCTGGATGCCGAAATTGTCGACGTAGAGCAGCGAGCCCTGGGCCCCGACGAGGCCGACGACGATCATCGGATAGAGGATCATCAGAACGAGCCCGAGCTTCAGAAAATGCTTCTGGAGAAAGGTCTTTTCCGTCGAAATCGCCAGTTCGCCGGAGCGCGCCTTGCTGAGCTTGCGCTCGTCCAGGTGCGGACGCAGGAAGACGATGACGGCAAAGCGGCCGATGGCGGCGATGGCAACGAAGATCGCCAGCAGGCCCCAGCGCTGGACGATGATCAGTTCGTTGTGGATGTTCTGGTCGGTCTTGAGGCCGATATAGAGAACGAACATGCCGAAGGCGATAAGGGCGGCGAAGAAGCCTTCGATAAGGCCTCTCCGGATCAGGCCGCCAGAGGACTTGCCGTTGGCCGTGCTTGCATTTGCCATGTTATTAAACCTTCTCGACTTCAGGCCGTCCGAGGATACCCGTCGGCTTGAAGATCAGCACGAAGGCCAGGATCGCGAATGTCGCGACGTCTTTGTAGGCGATGGTGAAATAGGCAGACCACAGCGACTCGATGAGGCCGATCAGCACGCCGCCGAGAACGGCGCCCGGAAGCGAGCCGATGCCGCCGAGAACAGCAGCCGTGAAAGCCTTGACACCCGGCGTAAAGCCGTCGGTGAACGAGGCAACGCCGTAGTACATCAGATACATCGTGCCGGCGACGGCGGCGAGTGCTGCCCCCATGATGAAGGTGATGGAAATCGTCCGGTCGACGTTGATGCCGAGCAGAGCTGCCATCTTGCGGTCCTGCTCCGTGGCGCGCTGGGCGCGGCCGAGCGCCGTGAACTTGACGATGTACCAGAACACCGCCAGCAGCACCGCCGTGATGACGAGGATCAGGATCTGCTTCAACGAAACCGAGATGCCACCGATGGTGTAGACATCACGCACCAGCGCCGGGATCGGCTTGTTGCGGGGGCCCTGGGCAACCTGAATGAAGTTGGACAGGGTGATCGACATGCCGATGGCGGTGATCAGCGGCGCCAGCCGGAAGGATCCGCGCAACGGCCGGTAGGCGACGCGCTCGATGACCCAGTTCCAGAGGCTGACGACCAGCATGGCGACAACCATCATGATCAGCAGGATCACGGCCACGGGCAGCCCGATGAAGATCGATGTGAGAACCAGATAAACGATCAGTGCAGCGAAACCGCCAAGCATGAAGACGTCGCCGTGGGCGAAGTTGATCATCCCGACAATGCCGTAAACCATCGTATAGCCAATGGCGATGAGGCCATAGATAGACCCTAGAGTCAGCCCGTTTAGGAGCTGCTGGATAAAGTACTCCATATATCTCTTTCCCCTGGACGCGAATTGTTATCGCGTCTCTTATTGGTTAACGTTTGCCTGCAAAAGAGGCACCCATTCCTCAAAATCCATAGCGCTTTCGGCGCGAATGTGAAGACAAAAAGATGGG
>CAZZZI010000318.1:0-5275 GCA_964658415.1 uncultured Sphingomonas sp.
TCTGCTCGGAGGCGCCGGCGTTCTGCTGGGTGACCTTGTCGAGCTGCTGGATCGCTTCGTTGATCTGCGCGGCGCCGATATCCTGCTCGCGGCAGGCAGCGCTGATTTCGGAGATCAATTCGGCGGTCTTGCGGATGTCGGGCACCAGCCTGCCGAGCATATCGCCGGCCTCTGCTGCGGCCTTGACCGTATCGCTCGACATCGAGCTGATTTCGGCGGCAGCCGACTGGCTGCGTTCTGCGAGCTTGCGGACTTCGGAGGCGACGACCGCGAAGCCCTTGCCATGCTCGCCGGCACGGGCAGCCTCGACGGCGGCGTTCAGAGCGAGCAGATCGGTCTGGCGAGCGATTTCCTGGACGATCACGATCTTTTCGGCAATGGTCCGCATGGCATTGACGGCGCGGGTCACCGCTTCGCCCGAGGCTTCGGCATCCTTGGCCGACTGGCGGGCGATTTTTTCGGTCTGGGCAGCGTTATCGGCGTTCTGCTTGATATTGGCAGCCATCTCTTCCATCGAGGCCGAGGCCTCTTCGGCGGAGGCGGCCTGTTCGGTGGCACCCTGCGAGACCTGCTCGGCACTGGTGGACAGCTCCTGGCTGCCGGACGAGACATTGTCGGAAGCCGAAAGGGCATCGCTGACGACGCCGCGCAGGCGCTCTACCATCTGCTCGAGCGCAATGCCGAGCGTATCCTTGTCCGACAGGGGCTTGGGCGCAACCGTCAGGTCGCCTTCCGCGATCCGGCTGGCGATATCGGAGGTCGCGCCGAGGTTGGCGACCATTCTTTGCATCGCCAGGCCGAGGACGTCCTTGTCGGACTGCGGCTGCACTACGACCGAGAGGTCGCCGGCGGCTATGCTGTCCGCCATCGCGGCCGTGGCGCGCAGATTGGCTGTCATCACCGAAATGGTATCGATGAGGTCCTTGATTTCGTCATTGGTCTTGACGTTGGCCACCTGGCCGAGATCGCCGACGGCGACCGCCTTGGCAACATGGGCGATCTTGGAAAGCCCGCGGTTGATGCTGATGGCGATCCACGCGGCGACAACGATCGAGATGATCAGCAGCGCAACCGCAAGGCCGATCAGCATTTCGCTGGAGGTCGCATACTGCTCGTCGCTCGCCTTCGCCGTGGCGTGGAGGTCGCGCTTTATTTCGCCGTCCAGCCTGTCGAGATCTTGCAGCAGTCCGTCTGTCGCTTTCGCGCCCTCGCCCATCGAGAGTTCGGCAGCCTGGGCATTGCTGGCGCTTGTGTTCTGTTCTGCGAGTTCGATGATCCGATCCTGGGTCTTAGACCAGCCTGGGTAGGCAGCCTTGAAATCGGCAATCCTGGCCCGGATCTGCTCGTTGGTTTCCCGGTCCAATTCGCTCAGATAGTTGGCAATCGCCTCCCGCTGTTTATGGACAACGGCTTCATAGGCCTGGATCTCGGCTGGATTGGTGTCCATGACCGCATTCTTCTCGGCACGGATGGACGCGGACACGGCATTCGCCAGCTGCCCCGAATTCAGGATATTGGTGGCCGGACCGCCGACGAGGTCGTTGACCGCCCCGTCCAGCGAAGCCAGGTTGAAGATCGCCAACGAGGCCATACCGATCGCGAGTATAATAACGAGGCCAAAGGCGGATATCAGTTTCGATTTGATCGTAAAGCGCATGGTCATGCCTCCTCGGCATAGGCGAAAATGGACGTGGCGGCCGGTCGCATAATGTGCGCCTGACGCCAAAGCGATCTTTAGAGAGAGCGATCCATTCACCCTTCGCCGCGGGACAACCCCGAGGACGAAAACCAGCGCGTACACACGCAGGATAACTGTCCGGCGACCCCAATGGCCGCCGGGATTGTCTATCGATCAGGCGCTTTCGCGGAAATCCGCATCGTCGGCGTCCGGGCCGCCCATGGACAGATCGAGCGCAAAGCCCTTGGCACGCGCCTGCTGGGCTGCCACGCTATTGCCAGGCTTGTTGGCCGCAACCGGCCGACGAGCGCTGACGGTTGCCGTGGCCGGCTTGGCAGACGGCCGAGCGGCGATCTTCCTTGCGACCGGCTTCTGCCCGATGTTGTCGACCTTGAAGAAGGCGATCGAGGCCTGCAGCTCTTCGGCCTGGGCGGCGAGCTCTTCCGAGGTCGCCGACATCTGCTCGGAGGCACCGGCATTCTGCTGGGTCACCTTGTCGAGCTGCTGGATGGCTTCGTTGATCTGCGAGGCACCGATATCCTGCTCGCGGCAGGCGGCCGAGATTTCGGATACCAGTTCGGCCGTCTTGCGGATGTCCGGCACCAGGCGGCCGAGCATTTCGCCGGCCTCGGCTGCAGCCTTGACCGTATCGCTCGACATCGAGCTGATTTCGGCGGCGGCCGACTGGCTGCGTTCGGCAAGCTTGCGGACTTCGGAAGCGACGACCGCAAAACCCTTGCCATGCTCGCCGGCACGGGCGGCCTCGACGGCGGCGTTGAGCGCCAGCAGGTCGGTCTGGCGAGCGATTTCCTGCACGATGCCGATCTTCTCGGCGATGGTGCGCATGGCGCTGACGGCACGGGTCACCGCTTCGCCCGAGGCTTCGGCATCCTTGGCCGACTGGCGGGCGATCTTTTCCGTCTGGGCCGCGTTGTCGGCGTTCTGCTTGATGTTCGACGCCATCTCCTCCATCGAGGCCGAGGCCTCTTCGGCGGAAGCTGCCTGCTCGGTGGCACCCTGCGAGACCTGCTCGGCACTGGAAGAGAGCTCCTGGCTGCCGGACGAGACATTGTCGGACGCAGAGAGGGCGTCACCGACGACACCACGCAACCGGTCGATCATGACGTTGACGTTCGCGAGCATCTCGCCGATTTCGTCGCGCGTGGTGATTTCAGCGGTCTGCGTCAGATCGCCTTCGGCGACGTCGCGAACCACTGCATTGGCGCGGGCAAGACCCCGGCTGATCGTGCTGGCGATCCAGAAGGCGATGATGGCAGCAATCACGATTGCAGCCCCCGCCACCGATATCATCATCAAGCGGATTTGCGCATACTGGACGTCTGTGTCGTCGTCGACAAACTTCATCCGCGCCTTTTCTTCATCCAGCTTGGTTGCGAGGCTGGCGCCGATCGCATTGGCGGCCTTGCGGGCATCCCCGACGGAAGCGGCGTAAGCGCCTTCCTTGTCGCCTGCATTGAGCATCTCGCGGATCTGGTCGTCTGCACGAATGAACTGCTGAGACATGGTTTCTGTCTCGGCCCAGGCTGCCCGGCTCTCAGGAGGCAGCAGCTTGTTGATGGCGGCGAAATCGTCCACGAGAGCCTTGCGGGCCACGTCACCGGCGGCAAGCGCGCTCTTCGTGTCCTCGGCCGTCCGCGATGCCAGCAGGTTCTTCTGCTGGCGAATGACCTGCAACTGATCGATATTGATCTGCTGGGTCAGTTCCAATCTCACCGCCGGTCCTTGCAGCACGTCGCTGATCATGTCGTTGAACTTGCCCAGATTGATCACTGCATAGCCGGCAGTGCCGACCAGCAACAGAATGATCACGCTGAAAGCCCCGACGAGCTTGGCTTTGATCGTAACGCGCATAATGTAGTTCCTCTCAAAATTCTTCGGGAACGGACGCGCTCAGGCGGCCAGGGACTTGTCTTGACGGGTCGCAAAAATGGCTTGCAGATTGGGAAGGATGATGAATTCACCGCCGCGCTTGACGAGGCAGCTGATGTAGTCCGGCCGCCAGCGCATACCGACGCTGGGCGGCGCTTCGCTGGCTGCTTTCGCCAGCGTGGTGACTTCATTCACCTTGTCAGTCCGCAAGCCGACCAGCGTCGGCTCGTCCTGAAGCGTGAGAGAGATGACGACGATGCGGCTGTCGATCGTTGCTGCGGCGGCTTCCATGCCGAAGGCGAGACGCAGGTCGGCGAGCGGGATGACCTTGCCGCGAAAGTTGATGACGCTGGCGACGAAGGGCTGGCTGCCCGGCACCGCCGTCTCCGGCAGGAGATCGAGGATTTCCTGCACCATCGCCGCTTCGAGGGCGAAGGTCTCGCCGTTGAGATCGAAGGTCAGGACCTCCAGTTCCTCGGCGTCGTTCCAATGATTTTCGTTTTGCATCGGCTGGCTCATCCTGCTGCGCGCAACTGCGCTTCCTGTTGCTGACCGGCGGCGACCAGGTGGACGACGTCGAGAATAAGCGCGACATTGCCGTCGCCGAGAATGGTGGCACCGGAGAATGTCGAGACATCCTGATGCAGCTTGGACATCGACTTGATGACCGTCTGGTGGTCGCCGATGATCTGGTCGACGACGAGACCAACCCGTTCCGTGCCGGTCGAGATGACCACCACCTTCTGATGCACATCCGGCTTGGTGCCGGTGCGGAACAGCTCGCGCAACCTGAGGAAAGGCACGAGGCTGTCTCGCAGCGAGATGAAGCTGCGACCGCGCGAGCGCAGATCCTCCTCCAGCGACAGTTCGAGGCATTCCTCGACCGCCGAAAGCGGAATGACATAGCGACCGGTGCCGACCCGCACGAGCAGGCCGTCGATGATCGCCAGCGTCAGCGGGATGCGCAAGGACACTTCCGAGCCCTGCCCGTCATGGCTGGTAACGTCGATGGCGCCGCGCAATGCCTCGACTGTCTTCTTGACTACATCCATCCCGACGCCACGGCCGGAAAGATTGGTGATCTGCGCCGCAGTGGAAAATCCCGGCGCGAAAATAAGCTGAAGCAGGTCGCTGTCGGACAGCACCTGGCCCGGCTGGATAAGCCCCGAGCTTTCAGCCTTGGCACGGACCCGCTGGCGATTGATGCCACGGCCGTCATCCTTGATCGAGATGATAACCTCGCCACCCGATTGCCGCGCCGACAGCGTGACTGTGCCGCCCTCGGATTTGCCGGCGGACAGGCGCTCGGCCGGCGGCTCGAGGCCGTGGTCGATCGAATTGCGCACCAGATGCACCAGCGGATCGGCGAGGCGTTCGATGACCGTCTTGTCGACTTCCGTGGTTTCGCCTTCCGTGATCAGCTCGATGACCTTGCCGGTCTCGCGGGCGAGATCATGCGTCAGGCGGCGGAAGCGGCTGAACAACGTTGCGACCGGCACCATGCGCAGGACCATCATCGTGTCGCGCAACTCGCCGGACAACCGTTCGATTTCTTCCGATACGGAGCGCAGTGCGAGATCGGAGCTGGAATTGGCCAACTGGCGCAGGCGTGACTGGGCGATCACGAGTTCACCGACGCGATCCATCAGCTCGTCGAGCCGTTCGGCCGGAACACGGACGCTTTCGGATGCCTTGGCCTGACGAGCA
>CAZZZI010000319.1:0-5266 GCA_964658415.1 uncultured Sphingomonas sp.
CGATAAGGCGATCCTTTGCATGATCGACGCAGATCTCCCATGAGAACGGCGATGTGTCCGGTATGATTCTCCACAATCCGGTTGCCCGTTGCAGGCGCTGGACCGGTTCGTCGGCCATGGCGGGTATGAAGCCAAAAAATGTAACCGTGGTCACCAATGCCATCTGCAGGAGTGACCCCATCGTCTGTCGCGCCGTCATAAGTCATTCTCTGTTGGGTGATCGGGTACGCCGGCTCAAAGGTCGGCGAGGAGATTGAGGATGCGTTCGGCGCTGTGGTCCCAGGAGAAGCGGGAGACGTTGAGCCGGCCTTCATCCTTCAGCGATTGACGCAAAGCGGGCTCGTCGCAGATGCGACCCATAGCGGCGGTGAGTTCAGCCTGTCGGGTCGGATCGAAATAGAACGCCGCCGTGCCGCAGGCTTCGCGCACCGCGGGGATGTCGGCGGCGAGCACCGGGCAGCCTTGCGTCATCGCTTCCAGCGGCGGGATGCCAAAACCCTCGTAGAGGCTGGGGAAGACGAAAGCGGTGGCATGGCGTTCGAGGGCGACGATCTCGGCGTCGGTCAGCCGGCCCGGATAGAGGATTCTGCCGGTCGAGGCCGTGTCCTTGGACTTGAAGACGGTCGGTGCGCTGCCGCCGACGACCACCAGCTTGCGACCGGTGTCGCCCAGCGCTTCGAAGGCGCGGATGGCGAAGTCGAGGTTCTTGTTGGGCTTCATTGTGCCGACCAGCAGGAAGAAGCCGTTGCTGGAAAGGCCGAGGCGGTCGATGATCCGCGCGTCCGGCGCGATCGCTGCAAAATGGTCGACGGCGTTATAGACGACGTCGATGCCGGAAGCCGGCACCTTGAAGACCGAGGCGAGTTCCTGGCGTGAAAACTCCGAGACGGTGGCGATCTTGGCGGTCCGCGTCAGGGCAAAGCCGAGGGCGCCGTGCAGCATCCGGTAGCTGCGCTTGAAGGAGCCGGGATGGCGAAAAATCGTCACGTCGTGGATGACGACGGCCTGACGCCGGTGCAGCAGCGGCCCGCTGCCGCCGAAGCCGAGGAGGCGTCCGCCTCGGGCGTGGGCGTAGAGCGCGGTCTGCTCCCAGAGATGGCCGGGGCCGGAGCCGAAGCTGTCGATGCCGATCACCTTGAGGTTGAGGTCGACCGTCGTGCCTGTTGGAACCGCCAGCCGCCAGGCCACGTCCTTCAGCCCGTCCGGCACGGTGTCGGCGGCGATCCGGGCGTCGAGCGCCAGGGTCAGTTCGCGAGCGAACCGCTGCACGCCGGACAGCGGCTGGGTGAGAAAGCGGCCGTTGATGGTGATGGTCTGCACGACGATGCCCCATGGCGTTTGCGCCACATTCGGCGATCTTCGTGAAGGAAGGCTTAGCGCCCGGGGCGCTGTTCTCAGCCCGCGAGCGCCTTGGCGCTATCGATGATCGCCACGCCCCGCGAGCGCATCTCGTCGATCGCCGCCGCGACCCCTGCCGGATCGATGCCGCGGCTGGCATCCGCGATAAAGCTTACCGTGACGCCGGGCAGCATCTCGACCGCATCGATGGCGGAGAATTTCACGCAATAGTCGGTGGCAAGCCCGCAGAGATCGAGCTCGGTGACCTCGCGGTCGCGCAGATAGTCCGCAAGCCCTGTCAGTGCGGACTGGTCGTTGTCGCGAAAGGCGGAGTAGCTGTCGACGGCCGGGTTCTGGCCCTTCTGCTGGACGAAGTCGATGGCATCGGTGTGGAGATCGGGATGGAGGGCGGCGTCGGATGTGTTCTGGACGCAATGGTCGGGCCACATCATCTGCGGCTTGCCGGAGAGCTCGCCCATGTCGAAGGGTTTTTTGCCCGAATGGGAGGAGGCGAAGCTGCCATGGCCTTCGGGATGCCAGTCCTGCGAAGCGACGATGAGGTCGTACTTTCCGCTGTCGATCAGCCTGTTGGCGATGGGAACGATCCGGTCGCCTTCGGGCACCGCCAGGTTTCCGCCCGGGCAGAAGCCGTTCTGGATATCGATCAGCAACAGGGCCTTCATGGAAGTGTCCTTTCATCCGTGTCCGGGCGCACGATGCCAAGCCGGGGCGAAAGGATCAAGTGTTTTGCGCCCCGCAGCGTCAGCGGGGCGCAATGCGTTCATGGGGTTAGCGGAGCTTGTGGCCCTTGATGCCGTAATAGGCGATGTAGGCGTAGCACAGGATCGGCATCAGGAAGGCGAGGTGGATACCGATTGTATCGGCGAGCACGCCCTGGAGAACAGGCAGAAGCGCGCCGCCGACGATGCCGAGGCAAAGGATGCCGGAGCCCTGGCTGGTGAAGCGGCCGAGGCCGTGCAGCGCCAGCGAGAAGATCGTCGGGAACATGATCGAGTTGAAGAGACCGACCGCAAGGATGGCCCACATGGCGACATGGCCTGTGGTCATCACGGTCACCACAAGCAGGATCGCGACGATGAGAGCATTGAAGGCCAGCGCCTTGCCATCGTCGACGTAACGCATGACCACGGCGCCGATGAACCGGCCGACCATGGCGCCGCCCCAGAAGTAGGACACGTAATGGGCTGCCTCCGACTCCGTCAGGCCGCCGATATCGGGCTGGCTGAGGAAGTTGACCAAGAAGCTGCCGATGCTGACTTCAGCGCCGACATAGACGAAGATGCCGATCATGCCGAGCACGAGATGGCGATACTGCCAAGCAGAGCCGCCGCCATGCATCGGGTCGAGGTCCTCTTCCTCGTCGACATCGGGAAGCTTGAGCGCCGCAAAGATCACCGCGAGCACCAGGAAGGCCGCTGCCAGGATCAGATACGGGAATTTTACCGTCGCCGCTTCGGCCGCATGGATGGCGTCGAGCTGCTCGGGCGTTGCGTTGGTGGCGGCAACGGTGGCTGCAGAGAGAATGAGCAGGGCGCCAAATATCGGCGCGATGGTCGTGCCGAGCGAATTGAAAGCCTGGGTCAGCGTCAGGCGGCTGGCGGCCGTATCCGGCGGACCCAGCACGGTCACATAGGGGTTGGCGGCGACCTGCAGGATGGTGACGCCGGCCGCGAGCACGAAGAGGGCTGCGAGGAAGAGCGCATAGACGCGGTAGCTGGCAGCCGGGATGAACATCACGCAGCCGACGGCGCAGATGGCAAGACCGACGACGATGCCCCACTTGTAGCTGATGCGCTTGACCAGCGCGCCGGCGGGCAGCGAGACGATGAAATAGGCGCCGAAGAAGCAGAACTGGATCAGCATCGACTGCGTGTAGTTCAGCTGAAAGACATTCTTCAGGTGGGGTACCAGAATGTCGTTCAGGCAGGTGATGAAGCCCCACATGAAAAAGAGTGAGGTAAGCGCGACGAGCGCAAATTGATGGTTCTGTCCTGCGGGCGCTTTTGCGCCTGCCGGAGCAGAGCTGCTTGTTGTTATCCCAGCCACTTTATTTGATCCTCAAAACTGTTGTCGCCAATGCTGAAACGTTTCAGACCCTGCCGGACGGCAGAATGACGGCGGCCTTCCGGACCCGCGAGGAAGCGGAGGGAAGGGCCGCAGCGGTCGATATAAAGCAGCCAGCGACAATTGGTAGCACCGCAGCATTGTGTTTTTTGCAGTGCAGCAAAGCGTTGGGATTGAGGCTGGGGGTGGTGGAGGGCGGGGGATAGCGGCTAGTGTGCCTGAGGATGCCGGTTGCAGCCGAACGCGCAGATCAATCTTGGTCGACGATATCGCGATAGATAGGAGGAAGGAAGGCTTCGCGCCAGGAAAGGTCATTGCGGCTCCGCAAAAGTGCCTATTCTGCGACGTCGCAAAAGTCTGAAAAACAAGTCTCGACTGAATTGAATCCTCCAAGACAAGCTATCGGAAGGCTGGCGGATAGTGGAGGTCGCCTTAAAAGACAAAAGACACCTGAATTCGTACGGACGATCAACGGGGCCATGCTTGCGCCGTGATAATAGATAAGTGGTGTGCTACTCGCCGACTGTTCCAAGGTGATTGATGCGTCTGACTGCTTTTGTTGCCCTTTCTATTGTCATGGCTTGTCTTGCAGAGGGTGTGAGGGCCGCACCTCTTCAAAGCGCCGATCCTGCATCTGCCGGATGGTCCGTTGCCAGTTTAAGGGCGGCGCAAGACTATGCTGCCACCCTGAAGCCCACGGCGGTCATGGTGGTGCAGGACGGGAAGGTGATCGCCAGTTGGGGCGATGTCTCCCGTAACGTGAATATCGCTTCCGTCCGCAAGAGTCTGCTCAGCGCCCTCTATGGGATTGCGGTCGCAGAACGCCGCATTGATCTCAAAAGCACCCTTGCCGATCTCGACGTTGACGACAAGCGCCCCGCGCTAACAGCGACCGAGAAGCAGGCGACCGTTCGCGACCTGCTCATGGCCCGATCTGGAATCTACCATGTCGCCGCCTATGAAACTGCCGACATCCGCGAGAAGCGACCAGATCGGGGGAGTCATGCCCCCGGCACGTTCTGGTTCTACAACAATTGGGATTTCAACGCGCTTGGCACGATCTACCGACAGCAGACCGGCGAAGACATTTTCCAAAGCTTTGCGAAACGAATCGCCGCGCCGATCGGCATGCAGGATTTCTCAGCGCGGGACGGCAGCTATTCGCTCGAAAACTCGTCCATCCATCCAGCCTATCCGTTTCGCCTCAGCGCCAGAGATGCGGCCCGCTTCGGCCAGCTCTATCTTGACGCAGGACGCTGGAACGGCCGGCAAGTCATTCCTGCGTCGTGGGTAACGGCGTCAACCACGACCTATTCCTCTACAGATCGTGGCAGCATGGGATACGGTTACCTTTGGTGGACGTTGAACCCCGATGTCTTCGGCCCCGGTGCGGCGCTGGCGTCCGGGTATGGCGGCCAGGCGATTGCCATCGTGCCGTCAAAGCATCTGGTTGTCGCGCAGACCGTCGATCCGGCCCAAAACTCAAAGGGCGTCAGGACGAGCCACTTCGTCAAGCTGTTGCAGCAGCTCGCCGCCGCAGCGCCGTGACGAGGCGTGATGTGGCGGGCTGGGCGAAAGATAAATTCAGCAGATGGTGTGTTGCGGCATCTGCTTCTCTGCCCATCCCTATGCGCCCTCGCATGGCTCTCGCCGGTTCATCCGATCTTGGTGCCAGAGGGGTAGATCAATGGACCTGCTGGTTTCGATCGAACAGGAGGTGCTGTATTAATCTGCCCTATTCCATGGCCGGACTGTCTGCCCTCCAAACATCATCAGCGTGGGCAGGGAGAAGATGAAGTAAGGATTGAAAGAAGGCGGCGCGCTGATTTGATCCAGTCGTGTC
>CAZZZI010000320.1:0-5264 GCA_964658415.1 uncultured Sphingomonas sp.
TCTCGCCCTCCGCCAATCCGCAGATCGTCTCGGAAGTCCAGAAGAACGATCCCCGTGCCCAGATGGGCGCCCGCGAACATCCGCGCATCGTCGCCAGCTATGGCGGCGAGTACAAGGATGCCAAGACCGAGCGGCTGGTGGCCCGTATTGCCGGCGCGCTGACCAGCGTGTCGGAAAACCCGCTGCAGTCCTACCGTATCACCATCCTGAACTCGCCGGCGATCAACGCCTTTGCGCTGCCGGGCGGTTATCTCTACGTGACCCGAGGCCTGCTGGCGCTTGCCAACGACGCCTCGGAAGTGGCCGCCGTGCTTGCCCACGAGATGGCACACGTCACCGCCAATCACGGCATCGAGCGGCAGAAGCGGGAAGAGGCCGAAGTCATCGCCAGCCGCGTCGTCGGCGAGGTCCTGTCGAGCGACATCGCCGGCAAGCAGGCATTGGCGCGCGGCAAGCTGCGCCTCGCGGCCTTCTCCCGCCAGCAGGAACTGCAGGCCGACGAGATCGGCATCCGCACGCTCGGCCAGGCCGGATACGATCCCTACGCCGCCGCACGATTCCTCGATTCAATGGAGGCCTACAGTCGCTACCAGTCGGCAAACTCCGACGCCGACCAGAGCCTCGACTTCCTGTCGAGCCATCCGAGCACGCCGCAGCGCATCGATCTCGCGCGCGAACATGCGCATGAGTTCGGCGAACAGGGCAAGGTCGGCGACAACGGCCGCGACTACTATCTGAACGGCATTGACGGGCTGCTCTATGGCGACAGCCCGGAAGAAGGCTACGTCCGCGGCCAGGTCTTCCTGCACGGCGGTCTCGGCATCCGCTTCGAGGTGCCCCCGGAGTTCCGCATCGACAACAAGGTCGAGGCAGTATTGGCGACAGGCCCCGGCGACATCGCGGTCCGCTTCGACGGCGTCGCCGACACGCAGAACCAGTCGCTCACCAATTACATTTCCAGCGGCTGGGTCACCGGCCTCGATCCGTCGACCATCAAGCCCATGGTCGTCAACGGCATGGAAGCGGCAACGGCGCGGGCATCGGCTGACCGCTGGGATTTCGACGTCACCGTCGTGCGCGACAAATCGCAGATCTTCCGCTTCCTGACGGCGGTCCCGAAGGGAAGTGCCGCCCTCGAACAGACGGCCGATACGCTGCGCGCGAGCTTCCGCCATATCACGCCGGCCGAGGCCGCATCCCTCAAGCCCCTGCGTGTCCGGGTGCTGACCGTCCAGCAGGGCGACAATATCACGACCCTTGCCTCGCGCATGATGGGCACCGACCGCAAGCTCGATCTGTTCAAGCTGATCAACGCGCTGCAGACGGGCGCATCGGTCTCGCCCGGCGACCGCGTCAAGATCATCTCGGAATAGCAAAAGGCGCGATCCCCGCGGTCGCGCCTCTTTTCAGGTCTATCATGTGGTTGCGTGACGCCTCAGGCGAAAGCTGCCATGTGCGGGTCGGCCACGACCAGCGCGCTGCGGAGCTTCTCGATGGCGCGGCTTTCGATCTGGCGCACGCGTTCCTTGGAAATACCGAGATCGGCACCGAGTTCCTCGAGCGTCGCACCGTCTTCAGCGAGGCGGCGAGCGCTGATGATCTTCATTTCGCGCTCGTTGAGATGAGTCAAGGCTGCAGCCAGCCACTTCCGACGGCGCTCGCCATCGATCATCGACGTTACCTGCTCGTCCGGGAGCGGCTCGTTGCTGACCAGGAAATCCATGCGTTCGGCGCTATCGGCATCGCCGGAGATCGAAGGCGCCTGCAGCGAGGCGTCGTTTCCGGAGAGCCGGGCATCCATGACCTGAACGTCGTTGAGGCTGACACCGAGGGCTGCGGCGATTTCCTGATGGATCGACTGCACCGTCAACTGCGTGTCGCCCTTGGCGAGCTTGGCACGCAGGCGGCGAAGGTTGAAGAACAGCGCCTTCTGGGCAGAGCTCGTGCCACCGCGAACGATGGACCAGTTGCGCAGGATGTAGTCCTGGATGGAGGCGCGGATCCACCAGCTGGCATAAGTCGAGAAGCGCACTTCCCGTTCCGGCTCGAAGCGGGCGGCGGCTTCCAGCAGGCCGACATAGCCTTCCTGCACGAGATCGCTCATCGGCAGGCCGAAATTGCGGAATTTGCCGGCCATGGAAATGACCAGGCGCATATGAGCGGTTGCAATCTTGTTGCGGGCACCGCGGTCGTCGTTTTCCTTCCAGCGAAGGGCGAGATCGTGCTCTTCGCTCCGCTCGAGATAGGGGGCCGCCATCGCGATTTTGATCATGCGTCGATCTGCAGACATGGTCGTCATATCATTCTCCCTAATGTCGGCGTCGCGCCGGAAGCAGAAAAAGCATTGCCGCGTCCGCGCAGGGCCTGCGCAGATGATTTTCAGTGTTGGCGATCGGGGTTTCGGAGACGCCCCGGATCTTCACCGAAATTTCGTCAGGGCTTGTCAGATGGATGCGGCGGACTATCTACTCTCGTAGAGACGCAAAGCCCTGGGATTGAACGCATGATCCGGCCCTAGATTTATGGACACGGCAGGTCCCCTGCCGGATTTACATGCGATTAACGCGATAAAAAAATAAAGGTTCCAAAGAAAAACCCGGCACGAGGGCCGGGTTTTTGAAGAATGCTGCCTATATGGTTCAGGCCGCCTCGTCCTGCGACTCTTCCTCTTCCAGAACCTTGCCGCGCTTCGGTCCCTTGTTGAGGTTGGTCTCGACGACGCGAACGGCTTCCGTTTCCGACAGGCGGTTGACGGCGGCAATTTCGCGAGCCATCCGGTCCAGGGCCGCCTCATAAAGCTGACGCTCGGAATAGGACTGCTCCGGCTGGTTTTCGGCGCGATAGAGATCGCGGACAACCTCAGCGATCGAGATCAGATCGCCGGAATTGATCTTCGCATCATATTCCTGCGCCCGACGCGACCACATGGTACGCTTGACGCGGGCTTTGCCCTGTACGACCTTCAAGGCACGCTCGACGAAATCGCTTTCGGAAAGCTTGCGCATGCCGATACTCATGGCTTTCGCCACTGGAACCTTCAAACGCATCTTGTCCTTTTCGAAATCGATAACGAAAAGTTCAAGCGTCATGCCAGCCACTTCTTGATCTTCAATCGCGGTAATCGTACCCACACCGTGGGCAGGGTAAACGATCGATTCGCCGGTTTTGAAGCCGTGGCGCACTGAAGGTTTCTTCTGTTGGGTCGTCATTCTTATCAAAAACTCCCTGTTATGCACCCGGCGAGCGCCGAGGCCGGGTCAGTCAGGCCCGGATGAGACGGAAAACCGTCGGGGTGACTACATTCTGGTCCACCAAAGGCGCACAAAAACGATCCGTTAATCGCGATCCCTGACCCGACAACTCATACTGTTGATATGTCAAGGAAACGCGCGCGGATTGTTGGTTTGCTTTCGTGGTGAAAAGAAGCATCAAGATGCCTCAATGGATCAGTAGACGGACCTTAGCACAAAAATCTGAGGAAATCAATAATTTGCTTTGCAGTGCCGTATTTGCACGCAAGCCGAGGCGCCCGCCATGATTCGGCGCGACGCCCGCCCCGGATAGGACATCAGTCGCCCGAACCGGGGTTGGCCGAGAAGTATTTCTCGAACTTGCCGGTCTCGCCGTCCATCTCCTTGGCCTCGGCCAGGGGCTCGCGCTTGACCGTGATATTCGGCCATTGCGATGCGTAGTCAGCGTTGATTTTCAGCCACTTGTCGAGGCCCGGCTCGGTATCGGGCTTGATCGCCTCGGCCGGACATTCCGGTTCGCAGACGCCGCAATCGATGCATTCGTCCGGATGGATGACGAGGAAGTTCTCGCCTTCGTAGAAGCAGTCGACAGGGCAGACTTCGACGCAATCGGTGTATTTGCAGCGTACGCAATTGTCGGTCACGACATAGGTCATGATGCACTCCAGGATTTTTGACGTTTTCCGGGGACGCACGACCTGGAACGTCGCGCCTTTCCTTCGGGTGCCGATGGCCCGCTCCCTTGCGAAGGCGTGCCAACCGGCTGTCTCAGCAGGTTGCTTGTCAGGTATCGGCTTTGCCGGCGAATTTCAAGATTAAACGGTCTCGAAATCGCTGGCCGGCCGCCACCCGGCTCTAGTCGTCGTCCGCCATCAGCCGGTCGATCTCGCGGCGCTCGCGCTTGGTCGGACGGCCGGCGCCCGGATCGCGCGTCGCCTGTTCGAAGAGGGTCAGCTTCTTGGTCTCGTCCGGCGGCGGCGTGATGTCCTCGTAAAGCAGCTTGGCTTCTTCGAAAGGACCGCGCCTGTCCCCCGGCATCCGCACAACGAGAACGATGTCCCGTCGTTCCAGCGAAAGCTCGATTTTGTCGCCGGGCCTGACGCCATGGCTTGGCTGGATGATCCGCTCGCCGTTGATCCGGACGTTGCCTTTCAGCACGAAGGTCTGCGCCAGCGAGCGGGATTTGATCATGCGGGTGAAAAACAGCCACTTGTCGATGCGCTGTCGCGAACCGCTAGAGACCTGCCTGTCGTCCGCCATGGCCTACTTCTTCATCTGCTCCTTGAGCGCAGCGAGCTTTGCAAAGGGCGAATCCGGATCCATCGGCTTCTCCTTGCGCGGAGGCTTTGCCTCGAAGCGTGTCGGCTGCGCTGTCGGACGGTTGTTGCGCTCGTTGCGATCGCCGCCGCGCTCATTGCGCTCGTTGCGTTCACCGCCGCGATTGTCGGGACGCTTGCCCTGCTGCGGCGGACGGCCACCTTCCTTGCCACCGCGCGGACCGCGATTGTCGCGGGCTTCGCGCTGACCCTCGCCCTGCGGCTGATCGCCCGATGGGCGGCGATTGGCATTCGGCTGTGCGCCGGCCTGATCCTGGCCTGCGCGCGGACCCTGCTGGCCGCGACGGTCGCCCTGGCGCGGTGCGGGACGCTGGTTGTCGTTGCGGCCACCCAGACGCCAGAGGAGAACAGGCTTCGGTGCCTCCACCACGGCATCTGTCGCAGCGGCAGCGGGTTCGGAGGCGGTTTCGCTCGTTGCAGCCTCGGCTGCCTGTTCGGGTGCCGTTGTCGCTTCTACTACGGTAGCGGCGACGGGTGCGTCTTCCTGGACGGCCTGTGCCGGTTCGGCCGGGGCTTCCGCAACAGCTTCGGCCTGGACCGGCTCGGCAGCGGCAGATTTCGCCGTCTCTGCGCCCTGGTCCTGCGATGCCGTTTCGGCGGCCTCGGTCACGGGTGTCTCTGCAGCGGGCGCGGCGGCCGGTGCATCCTGCTTGCCGAGATAGGTTGCGGCCTCCTC
>CAZZZI010000321.1:0-5256 GCA_964658415.1 uncultured Sphingomonas sp.
GGCCGGACAAGAAGAACGCCATCACCCGCGCCATGTATGCTGCCATGACCGATGCGCTAAAGGCGGCAAGCGGCGACAGCACCGTGCGCGTCGTCGTCTTCCTCGGCCATCCCGGCTGCTTTTCCGCCGGCAACGACATGTCCGATTTCCTGGCCTTCGCCAAGGGCGGGACGATGGGCACGGAGGTTCTGGATTTTCTGAATGCGCTCGCCGGTTTCGACAAGCCTCTGGTCTCAGGCGTCGATGGCCTTGCTATCGGCATCGGCACGACCATCCACATGCATTGCGACCTGACGCTGGCCTCCGGGCGCAGCCTGTTCCGCACGCCCTTCGTCGACCTCGCTTTGGTGCCCGAAGCCGCGTCCAGCCTGATCGCGCCACGCCTGATGGGCTACCAGAACGCCTTTGCGCTGCTGGCTGCCGGAGAGCCGCTGACGGCCGAGGAGGCTCGGCGCGACGGTCTGATCTGGAGGGTGACAAGCGAGGAGACTGTCGAGCGCGAGACCCTGGCCATCGCGGCAAAACTCGCCGCCAAGCCGCCGGGGGCGCTGAAGATCGCCCGCGACCTGCTTCGCGGCCCGCGTCAGGATATCCTGGCACGGATCGCCGAGGAGGCGACGCATTTCGAAGCGCAACTGGGCACAGTGGAAGCCCGCGCCGCCTTCGAGAGTTTCTTCAAACGCTGACTGAACCGGCCAGCCGCCGCGCCTACTTCTCGAGCGCGACGACGACCTCGACATGGGACGTCCACAGGAACTGGTCGATCGGCGTCACCCGCTTGATGCGGTAGCCGGCCTCAACGAGGATGGCGAGATCGCGGGCCAGCGTCAGCGGATTGCAGGAGACGGCGACGATCTTCTTGACCGCCGAGCGCGCCAGCTCCTTCACCTGCGCTTCGGCACCGGCGCGGGGCGGATCGAAGACGACGGCGTCGATATATTTGAATTCCGATGTCATCAGCGGCCGGCGGAACAGGTCGCGCCGCTCGAAGCTGACGGGCTTCAGCCCCTGCGTCGTGCGGGCGGCGAGATCGAGGGCCGCCAGCGCCTTGCCGTCGGATTCGGCCGCATGCACACGCCCGAGCCGGGCGAGACGCAGCGCGAACGTGCCGGAGCCGGCAAACAGGTCGACGATGCGCTTGGACTTGCCGACATGGGCGACGACGAGTTCGGCCATTGCGTCTTCGGCCTCTTTCGTCGCCTGGGCAAAGGCCCCCGGCGGCGGCGAGACCTGGACGCCACCGAAATCGATCATCGGCTTGGTCTTCTCGATGATGATTTCGTCGTTCAGCGAGATGCGCGCGATTCCGCGCAGCGACAGGATGGTCTCGATGGCGGCGCGGCGCTGTTCGTCCGACAGCGCCTTGATGCCGTCGACCGCGATATCGAGGCCCGCCAAGGTCTCGAGCACGCTGACGCGAAAGGCTTCGGCGTTGATCGCCAATGCTTTTGCCACCATTCGGATCGCCGGCAGCTTGCCGACGATATCGGGTGACGAGATGGGACATTCCTCGATGGCGACGATGTGGTGGCTGTCAGCCTGGTTGAAGCCGATCAGCACATCCTTCTCGGTCCGACGCGCGGCAAACACCACACGCCGGCGCTGGCCCGGATGGGCGGCAACGAGATCGTCCACTTCGGGCGTCAGACCCTTCGATTTCAGCGCATCGACGACCAGCTGCCGCTTGAAGGCGCGGTAGGGGGCGTCTGCATAATGCTGCAGCGTGCAGCCGCCGCAGGTGCCGTTGACCCCGTCGGGACCGAAATGGCGGCACGGTGGCTCCTGGCGATCCGGCGAGGCCTTGGCGATCGACATCAGCGTGCCCTGGTCCTTGACCCGGGCGATGGCGACGCTTTCGCCGGGCAGGGTGAAGGGCACGAAGATCGGGCCGTTGGCATCGTGGGCGATGCCGTCGCCCTGGCCGCCGAGCTTGTTGATGGTGACTGTTTCGGCGCTCATGGCTTGCGTCCCGCCAGCAGGAATTCATGGTTTCCGTCGCCGCCCGATATGGGCGAGGGGATCAGGCCGAGCGTTTCCCAGCCCATCTCTTCCACCAGCCAGCGCTCCAGGTCTGCCGCCACGTCGGGCGCCGTCTCTGGAAGCTTCAGCAGGCCGGCCTTGCTCACGGCCTCGCGGCCCGCCTCGAACTGCGGCTTGACCAAAAGCACGCAATACGCACCGGCTTCGGCCAGCTCGAGGGCCGGCACCAGGGCCAGCTTCAGCGAGA
Organism: uncultured Sphingomonas sp.; assembly: GCA_964658415.1. GTDB lineage: Bacteria > Pseudomonadota > Alphaproteobacteria > Rhizobiales > Rhizobiaceae > Rhizobium. The sequence goes on from CAZZZI010000321.1 coordinate 2,228, forward strand.
TGAACGACACGTCGGAGACGATGAAGGTGATGGCGCGGTCGTCGATATCTTCCGAGGTCAGGTAGCGGGCATTGAGGCCCTCGATGCTGGTGACCCGTTCGTCGCCGGCCACCCGCGGATGGATCTGTCCGTGCCCGACGTCGATCGACGTGACATGGGTCGCGCCCCGCTGCAGCAGCACCTCGGTAAAGCCGCCGGCCGAAGCGCCGACGTCGAGACAGTCGTGACCGCTCGGATCGAGCTTGAAGTGATCGAGCGCCGCGACCAGCTTCAGGGCTGCGCGCGACACGTAGTCCTGGGCCGGATCGTCAATCTCGAGCACGACGTCGTCGGCGAAGGTGAGGCTCGGCTTGGTGACGACCTTGCCGTCGACCTTGACGGTGCCACGCTGGATGGCGTCACGGGCGCGCGACCGGCTGGCGACGAGGCCGCGCGACAGGACGAGCTGATCCAGACGGTATTGGGTTGGGAATTGTTCTGACATGGCCTGTCCATGACCGCCAATGCCCGCAGTTGCAAGCTTTTTATCGCCGGTCGTGCGAGATCGAAGAGCTTTCGCGGCACTGTCGTGCGAAAGCGGCGCGCTGTGGTGGCAGCGCTTCGTGCCGAACCCTTCCGGCTGTGCCGCTGCAGGGGACTTCCGGCGATCACACAAAAAACAGCGTTCGCCCAGCGCGATCAACCCGGGAATGAGTGTTGACGCAAGTCTTGAGGCAGGCATAATTTCCGCTGGGGACACGTTGAGCGGGGGAATTCATGCGCGGTATTCTCGGGTGGGTAAGCGCGGTATCGGTGCTGGCATCGCCGGCTTTGGCCAATGACACCATGGCGGTGCTGAAAACTGGCGGGCTCGAATTCGTGCGGTCGGGCGAGATCAGCATGACGGATGAAAGTCTGTTCATTTCGCCCGAGCAGGTCCGCGTCGATTATGTGTTTACGAACACAACTGACAAGCCGGTTGATAGCGTGGTGGCCTTTCCGATGCCGGACCTTGTAGGCAGCTTCGAGCAGAATATTGCCGCCGGCAACGTCGATTCCGACAACTTCCTCGATTTTACCGTCAGCCAGGATGGCCAACCCATCCAGCCGAAGCTGCAGCAGCGGGTTCTTGCGGCCGACATCGATGTTACGGAGGACCTCGTCGCGCAGCATGTTCCGCTGCTGCCGCTGAGCGGGGCAACCGGTAGCGCCCTCGACAAACTGCCTCCCGAGGTCGGAGCCGACTGGATTGCCCGCGGCATCGTAGCGAAGGACGAGTATGATGGGGGCCAGGGCGTCGAGCGTCATCTGGTTCCGACCTGGACGTTGCACTCGACTTACTGGTGGCGCACCACCTTCCCGGCCAAGGCGTCCGTCCGCGTGCAGCACCGCTACAAGCCGAGCGTCGGCGGCACTGTGGCGATCACTTTCCTCAACGATGGCGAGGCCAAGGGGGAAACCTACCGTGCCTATGCGCAGCGCTACTGCCTGGACGACAATTTCGTCAGAACAGCGCAAAAACTGGTGAAGGCCGCCGATACCGGCGGAATGAACTACACCGAGAGCTGGATTTCCTACATCCTCACGACCGGTGCCAACTGGAGCGGCCCGATCGGCCATTTCAAGCTGACAGTCGACAAGGGCGACCCGCAGAACTTCGTCAGCTTCTGCGGAACGGGCGTCAAAAAGACCGGCCCGACGACCTTCGAGATGACCGCCACGGATTTCACGCTGGACAAGGATCTCGACATTCTGATCCTGAATGCGGTCAAACCGGACTAGGTGTATCCCGCCGTTTCGACAACGCCGAGTTAAGCGATTTGAAAGCTATGGACGCTAACGTCGCAGCCATAGCGATGGCCCGCAAGGCGCCAGGCCCGCCATGACGGCAGCTGCCATGTCGCATCTTTCAGACCCCATTTTAGACATTTCGAATCCGCGCGCCCCTGTCCGGCGCCGACGGCTTCTGTGAAGACGGCGCTCAGGAGGCGCTTGGCGATGTTTGCAAAGAATCTTTCGCTCAACGGAAAGCTGGCGATTACGTTCGTCGGTCTTATCCTGCTCTTCGTCTCGGTCTCCGCCTTCGTCTACGCCAAGGCACGGGTGTCGGCCGCAGCCGCCACCGAGCAGGCGCAATCGCAGGTCTTCGTCAATCTCGTCGACGACTCCCTGCAGGCGATGCTGGAGCAGGCGGTCAACCTGCGCGGCTTCCTGCTGTTCCGCAGCAACAGCACCTACGGCGATCTCTTCGCCAACCGGGACCGCATGCTGAAGAGCATCGCCGCCGCCAAGGACGCGACCCACGGCCAGGCCGACATGCTGCAGGCGCTCGATACGATGCAGAAAACGGCCGACCTCTACTTCCACCAGCTTGCCGAGCCACAGGCCAAGGCGCGCAAGGAAACCGAGATGCCGCTCGACCAGATCGTCAAGATCGGCGTCAATGAGGCCAAGGGTCAGCTCGACGGGTTCCGCGATGCCGCCGCCAAGGTCAAGCAGATTGCCCGCACCAATGCCGATGCCCTGTCGGCGACCCAGGCGAAAGCCAACAGCGACCTGAGCTGGACACTGATCCTCGGCGGCATCGTTGCCTCGCTGGCCGCAGCCGTGCTCGCCTTTCTGCTGTCGCGCACCATCGTTCGCCCGATCGTCGGCATGACCGCTGCCATGGGCAGGCTTGCCGGCGGCGACAACAATGTCGAGATCCCGGCCTCCGCCCGCCGCGACGAAGTCGGTCGCATGGCCGAAGCCGTGCTGGTGTTCAAGAATGCCGCCATCGAGAAACTGCGCCTGGCTGGCGAAACGGAGCGCCTGCGCGGCGACGCCGAGCGCCGCCGCCACATGGACGACGACCAGAAGGCGCGCGAGGAAGCCGAACTGCGCTTCGCCATGGATGCGCTGGCCGAAGGCCTGTCGACACTGGCAAGCGGCGATGTCGCAGCCCGCCTCGAGCAGGCCTTCGCGCCACAGTTCGACAGCGTCCGCGTCGACTTCAACAATGCCGCCGAAAAGCTCGACATGACGCTGCAGGCCGTCGGCGACAATGCCTC
>CAZZZI010000322.1:0-5189 GCA_964658415.1 uncultured Sphingomonas sp.
CATCGAGATCGGCGCCCGAGACGTCGAAATGCAGGGTGATCTCGCCGCCCTCGCCCTTCTCGCCCACGGTGGCCTCTAGCGCGATATCGGCGGTCTCGCTGCCGAACTGGATGCGGTCGCCGGTCTTGATCCGCTTGCCCGGCTTGGCGAAAGCCTTCCAGCTGCCCGGCGACATCCTCATGTGCAGCGTGGCCGACACTGGCTGGGCCGGAGCACCATCGCGGTGGCGCAAGCCTTCGAGCTGGGCCGGAATGACCTTGGTGTCGTTGAAGATCACGGCGTCGCCGGCCTTCAGGAAGGACGGCATATCGCGGACGCGATGATCGGACAGCGGGGGCGTGGCATGGGGGTCGACCAGCAGCAATCGCGCGCTGTCGCGCGGCTCGGCGGGACGCAGCGCAATGGCCTCGTCCGGCAGGTCGAAATCGAAAAGGTCTACGCGCATGGGCAATTCCAGACAAAGCGAAACCCGCCCCCACGCAGGCAGCGTGAAGGGCGGGCTTCAGGACTAATCACGATCAGACGTCGGCGGCAACCCGCATGGAGACGATCGAATCCGGATCCTTGACGGGCTCGCCCTTCTTGATCTTGTCGACATTGTCCATGCCTTCGATGACCTGGCCCCAGACCGAGTACTGCTTGTTGAGCCAGGGTGAATCGGCCAGGCAGATGAAGAACTGCGAATTGGCGGAGTTCGGGGCCTGCGAACGGGCCATCGAGCAGATGCCGCGAACATGGCTGGTGGCCGAGAATTCAGCCTTCAGGTCCGGCTTCTCAGAGCCGCCCATGCCGGCGCGGGCCGGGTTGAATTCCGCACCGCCGGTCTTGCCGAACTTGACGTCGCCGGTCTGGGCCATGAAGTCGTTGATGACGCGGTGGAAGACGACGCCGTCATAGGCCTTTTCGCGGGCCAGTTCCTTGATGCGCGCAACGTGCTCGGGCGCCACCTGCGGCAGCAGCTCGATGACGACCTTGCCCTTGGTGGTTTCCAGGATGATGGTGTTTTCGGGATCTTTGATCTCAGCCATTGTATTTTCCTCTTTTGAACTTCTTACTTCTTGCCCAGGGTGACCTTGATCATCCGGTCAGGGTTGGTAACGGAACCGCTGTCGCCCTCGCCCTTCTTGATCTTGTCGACGAATTCCATGCCGGACATGACCTTGCCGACGACCGTGTACTGGCCGTTGAGGAAAGGTCCGTCCTTGAACATGATGAAGAACTGCGAGTTCGCCGAATTCGGATCCTGCGAGCGAGCCATGCCGACCGTGCCGCGCACGAACGGCGTCTTGGAGAACTCGGCCTTGATGTCGGGCATGTCGGAGCCGCCCATGCCGGCCTGCTGGGCGTTGTAGCCCTTGGCCATGTTGCCGAACTTGACGTCGCCGGTCTGGGCCATGAAGCCATCGATGACGCGGTGGAAAGCAACGTTATCATAGGCGCCCTTGGCAACCAGCGCCTTGATCTGGGCGACATGCTTCGGAGCGATTTCCGGCATCAGCTGAATGACGACCGGGCCATCCTTCAATTGGATGGTGATGTCGTTGTCATCGGCAGCGGCAGCAGCGCCTGTCAGGGATGCCAGGCACATAAGTCCGGCGAAAGCGATGTGGATGAACTTCATGGAATGCTCCGTTTGGAAAATCATGGGGCCTAGCGTTTTGACTTGGCCTTCAGGGCGAGGAGAACCGGTGCCGGCACGAAAGCGCTGACGTCACCGCCCATGGCGGCAATCTGGCGGACCAATGTGGCCGTTATCGGCCGGAAGGCCGTGCCGGCAGGAAGAAAGATTGTCTGCAGCTCGGGTGCCATCTGACGATTCATGCCGGACATCTGCATCTCATAGTCGAGATCGGTGCCATCGCGCAGACCGCGGACCAGGAGCGAGGCCCGATGACTGCGGGCTGCGTCGATGACGAGATTGTCGAACGACACCACCGAGACGGAACCCGTCCGGTCAGGCAGGACGGCCGCCAGAGACTGCGTGACCAACTCCGCCCGCTCCTCGAAGGAGAACATCGGCGTCTTTCCCGGATGGATCCCGATCGCGACAATGACGGTCGACGCGACATTCAACGCCTGGGCGAGAACGTCGAGATGTCCGTTTGTCATCGGATCGAAGGATCCGGGATAGAAAGCTATCGTCATTCTCCACCGGCCTGTTGTTTCGATGGCCTTTTGTCATGGATAGGGCCCTGTCGCAAGTCATTTGCGCCCCGGTTTCCAGCGGCTGAACGGAAGATGAATGCGACGTTCAACGCTGTTTCAGCCAGGCCGTGATTAATGGAGGCACACCACCGGGAACAACCAGAACGGATTGTTTCCGGCGCTCCTTTCAGAGGCTGACGCTCATGCTGATCCTTCTCGTTACCGCCGCCATCGTCGCTTCGCTCGTCATCGAGAGCCTCGTGCGCCTTTTCAACAACGCCTACGAATTCGAGTGGCCCGCGCCGGCTCTGGCCCCGGAAAATGCCCTTGCCCTGGAAGTCGTCGCAACATTGCGGCGGGCTGCCTCAAACATGAACGGTAAATGAACGAACTATTCAAGGTTGCTTCAGCCAAGCCCCATTAAACAGTTGTCAATATCCTGCGGAACCAATTTCCAAAGGACACGTTATCAGAACGGAACACAGACATGAACATTGTAACTAACAGGAAAAAAGCCATGCCGGACAAGGTCATCCTCATCAACATCGTCTGGATGACTGTCATTACCGGTATGCTTGCTTTCACAGTTGCTCTTTACGGCCAGAAGGCCGACGAGTTTCCTGTCTATGGTCCATATGCATCGGCTCACGCCTACATGGCGAGCCAGTATTAAGGATCTGATCGCACGGAGCTGCGAAGAAAGAGACGACCATGTTCACGATTTTGACATTGCTTACCATCGTTATCAGCGTCATGTTCGTTGTGTCCGTGGCGTCCACAATCTCGGCGCTACGCCGCGAGGGTGAAGAAATGAAGCAGATCACCAAGCAGCGCAAGGCTTTCTGATCTAGGCAATCAGTCCTGTTCTTGATATAGCGCCCTCCTCCCTACGAGCAAGCCGAGTGATTTCCATCGCTCGGCTTTTTCGATGGCTCGAATTTATTTGGATCCCAAAACGTAAAAACCGGGCGACCCATGGGGTGCCCGGTTTTTGATGCCTGTAGCGGAGCGCGCTATTCCTGGCTTTCGCCGTCCGGAGCTTCAGAAGGCGGCGCGCCGGTCTTGCCATCGCTCGCCTGTGCCGTCGGCTCGACGCCATCCTCTGCCACGACGTCAACGATTTCCTCGTCGTCTTCAGGCTCGTTGATCCGTTCGACAGACACGACTTTCTCATCCTTGGCGGTCGAGAAGATCGTCACGCCCTTGGTGGCGCGGCTGGCGAAGCGGATCCCGCCAACCGGCACGCGGATCAGCTGACCACCATCCGAGACCAGCATGATCTGATCGCGCTCGTCGACCGGGAAGGCCGCCACGAGTTCGCCGATCTCGCCCGTCTTCGACGTGTCGGTGGCGCGGATGCCCTTGCCGCCACGGCCGGAAATGCGGAAGTCATAGGACGAGGACCGCTTGCCGAAGCCCTTTTCGGACACGGTGAGAACGAACTGTTCCAGCGCCTTTAGCTCCTCGTAGCGCTCGTCGTTGAGCTGGCCTTCCTCGACGACCTCTTCGCCGACCAGGACCACCTCTTCGGCCTCACCGGTCGCCAGACGCCGCTCGTTCGCAGCGCGCTTCAGATAGGCAGCCCGTTCCCACGGCTCGGCGTCGACATGGTTGACGATGGTCATCGAGATGATCCGGTCGCCATCGGCCATGGTGATGCCGCGCACGCCGATCGAGTTGCGGCCGGCAAAGACGCGGACGTCGTCGACGGGGAAGCGGATCGCCTGCCCCAGAGCCGTCGTCAGCAGGACGTCGTCGCCCTGCAGGTTGAGATCGGCATTCGGCGGCTGGCAGGTCTCGACGGAAAGGATTTCGTCGCCCTCTTCCTCGAGCTTCATGGCGATCTTGCCGTTGCGGTTGACCTGGATGAAGTCCGACAGCTTGTTGCGGCGAACCGTGCCGCGCGTCGTCGAGAACATGACGTCGAGGTTTTCCCAGGACTTTTCATCCTCGGGCAGCGGCATGATGGTGGTGATGCGTTCGCCCTTTTCGAGCGGCAGCATGTTGATCAGCGCCTTACCGCGCGATTGCGGCGTGCCGATCGGCAGGCGCCAGACCTTTTCCTTGTAGACGATGCCACGCGACGAGAAGAACAGCACCGGCGTATGGGTGTTGGCGACGAACAGGCGGTTGACGAAATCCTCGTCGCGCGTCGCCATGCCGGAGCGGCCCTTGCCGCCACGGCGCTGGGCGCGGTAGGTGGTCAGCGGCACCCGCTTGATGTAGCCGAGATGCGAGACGGTGACGACCATGTCTTCGCGGGAGATGAGATCCTCATCATCCATCTCCAGGCCGCCGTCGATGATTTCGGTGCGGCGCGGTGTGCCGAATTCGTCGCGTACCGACGTCAGCTCTTCCTTGACAATCGTCTGGACGCGGAGGCGCGACGACAGAATATCGAGGTAATCCTTGATCTCGTCGCCGATCTTGTTGAGTTCGTCGCCGATTTCATCGCGACCGAGAGCCGTCAGGCGGGCAAGGCGCAATTCGAGGATGGCGCGGGACTGCTCTTCCGACAGGTTGTAGGTCAGGTCTTCGTTGATCTTGTGGCGCGGATCGTCGATCAGCCGGATCAGGCTTTCGACGTCCGATGCCGGCCAGCGGCGGGTCATCAGCTCTTCGCGGGCAGACTGCGGGTCCGGTGCCTGGCGGATGACGCGGATGACTTCGTCGATGTTGGCAACGGCGATGGCAAGGCCGACCAAGACGTGGGCGCGGTCGCGGGCCTTGCGCAGCAAGTACTTCGTACGCCGACTAACGACTTCTTCGCGGAACGAAACGAAGGCACGCAGCATGTCGAGCAGCGTCATCTGCTCCGGCTTGCCGCCGTTCAGCGCCACCATGTTGCAGCCGAAGGAGGTCTGCAGCGGCGTATAGCGGTAGAGCTGGTTGAGGATGACCTCGGCGTTGGCGTCGCGCTTCAATTCGACGACGACGCGGTAGCCCTGGCGGTCGGATTCGTCGCGGAGATCGGAGATGCCTTCGATGCGCTTTTCGCGCACCAGTTCGGCCATCTTCTCGATCATCGTCGACTTGTTCACCTG
>CAZZZI010000323.1:0-5174 GCA_964658415.1 uncultured Sphingomonas sp.
ATTCCGTCACGCTGATCAAGGACCTGAAGGTCAAGGGCGCCGGCCAGACCCTGAAACAGGGCACTGTCATCAAGTCCATCCGCCTGACCGAAGATCCCGAAGAAATCGATTGCCGCCACGATGCGATCAAGGGCCTCGTGCTGCGCACCGAGTTCGTCCGCAAGCGCTGACCTCGCCAAGGCTCTCCGCCGCGCTTTCCATGCTGCTGCCACTGCGGTAGCATGGACTGACGGCGAATGTGTATGATGGTCTTATGTTTATAAACAGTGGCTTCGCTGGTTTCTTCTCTGCAATGGTCCTGATTGCGACCTTTCTGCTTTTGATTGCGGTGGTTGCGCATCTGGCGTGGTTGTTTCGTTTATATCAGTCGCCTTACCTGTTCGGGCGCAGTGCATTCGAGCGTTGGCTGCTGCTGATTGTCGCCGCCTGTCTGCCGCTGGTCAGCTTTTACACGGTCAAGACGATCGGCTGGTGGAAGCGCCGGGACCTATTCGGTCTCAAGTCGCTTCTCCTCCTTACGCTCACCATGCATGTCCTTACGGTTGCCTCTGGGGCTCGGTGGGAATTGCTGAAGCTTCCGCAAGATCGCGACTGGAGCCGGTTGGCCTCGTTGTCCGAGTCGGCCTTCGTGATATTGGTGATACCGCAACTCGTGCTCTTTATGTTCGTCGACGTGTTCGGCTTTGGACGGCGCACTGTCTTCGCCGTTCTGGCGATACTCCCGGCCTTGATCCTATTGGTGGTCGTCACAGCGTGAGCCCGCCTAGCGCTGCTGAGCCGGAACTACGGCGCGCTTGATCGCGCGGAGTGATTATGACCCATTCCGGCTGCGCGGGCCCTGCGATCTCTACCGCTTCAGGCTCCCCAAAATGCCGCGCACCAGCGCCCGACCGACCTGGCTTGCTACGCTGCGGGCCACGCTTTTGAGCGCCGCCTCCATCACCGTTTCGCGCTGATACCCGGCGCGTCCCGCCGGCTTTTCCTTTGGCACATCCTTGTCGCCGCCGAAGCCCGGCAGGGTCCAGCGGCCGGAGGCGTTGTCGTTGTCGGCTGGCTGCCGCTGCTGTTTGGCGGCATCGCCATCGGCGGCTTTGCTCGCCCGGGCGATCAGGATCTCGTAGGCCGATTCCCGATCGATGTCCTGGTCGTACTGGCCGGCAACGGGGCTGTTCGCCATGATCTTCTGGCGCTCAATATCGGTGATCGGCCCGACACGACCCGAGGGCGGGCGGATCAGCGTGCGCTGGACGATCGAAGGCGCGCCCTTGCCCTCCAGCGTCGAGACCAGCGCCTCGCCGGTGCCGAGCGTGGTGATGACCGTCGCGCAATCGAAATCGGGGTTGGGCCGGAATGTCTCGGCGGCGCTCTGCACCGCCTTCTGCTCGCGGGGCGTATAGGCGCGCAGCGCATGCTGCACCCGGTTGCCGAGCTGTGCCAGCACGGTTTCTGGCACATCCAGCGGGTTCTGCGTGACGAAATAGACGCCGACGCCCTTGGAGCGGATCAGCCGCACCACCTGCTCGATGCGCTGTGTGAGCACTTTCGGCGCGTCGTCGAAGAGGAGATGGGCCTCGTCGAAAAAGAAGACGAGTTTCGGCTGCTCGGGATCGCCGACCTCGGGCAGTTCCTCGAACAGCTCCGACAGCAGCCAGAGCAGGAAGGTGGCGTACAGACGCGGGTTCATCATCAGCTTGTCGGCGGCGAGCACCGAGATCTGGCCGTAGCCATTCTGGCTGGTGCGCATGATGTCGCTGATCTTCAGGGCCGGCTCGCCAAAGAACTGCTCGGCGCCCTGCTGCTCCAGCACCAGCAGCCCGCGCTGGATCGAGCCGACCGATGACTTCGAGATCAGCCCGTACTGGTTCGACAGCGCCGAGGCATTCTCCGCCATGTAGTTGAGCAAGGCCTGGAAATCCTTGAGGTCAAGCAGTGGCAGCCCGCCCTGGTCGGCGATCTTGAAGGCGATGTTGATGACGCCTTCCTGCGCCTCCGAGGCATCCATCAGCCGCGACAGCAGCAGCGGTCCCATTTCGGCGATGGTGGTGCGGACGCGGTGGCCCTTTTCGCCGTAGAGATCCCAGAAGATCACGGGAAACTGCTCGAATTCGTAGGGTGAAAGGCCGATCTCCTTTGCGCGGTCGATGAGGAAGCCCTTGGGCTCGCCCTTGGCGGCGATGCCCGAAAGGTCGCCCTTGACGTCGGCGCAGAAGACCGGAACGCCGGCCCGCGAAAAGCCCTCGGCCATCACCTGCAGCGACACGGTCTTGCCGGTGCCGGTCGCACCGGTCACCAGGCCATGGCGGTTGCCGAATTTCAGCGCCAGGTATTCCTTCTCGTTGATGCTGTCGTCCGGCTTGCGGCTGGCGCCGAGAAAGATCTGTCCCTTGTCCTCTGGCATACGTCGCTCTCCCCACCGGATCGGGCAGCCCATGCGGCTGCGATCGTCGTCCATGCTGTCAGCTTATAAAGGCGCTCTTGCGGGGGAACAACCACTTGCTGGCGAGCAACCGCACAATCGGGGAAAAGCGTGGCCGCGCTTCGGGTTGCCTTGAGTTGCCGGCCCAAACAAAATAGGTTGGCGCCACCCATTCGATATCTGTCCCAGGAGAGCACCATGAACGAAGTCGTAGACCAGATCGCCGCCAAGGTCGGCATAGCGCCCGACGTCGCCGAACGTGCCGTCGGCATGATGCTCGGCTTCCTGCAGCGCGAGGCGCCGGCCGGTCCTGTTTCGCAGATGATCACCTCGATCCCCGGCGCCACCGAACTGGTGGCCCAGTTCAACGGTGCGGAAACCGGCGGCGGCGGTCTCCTCGGTGGTTTGATGAGCGCGGTTGGAGCCGGTGGCGGCATCATGGCGCTCGGGCAGGAACTGATGAGCCAGGGCCTCGGCATGGGCGAGATCTCGTCGCTCGCCAAGGAGACCATCGCGGTCGCCCGTCAATATGCCGGCGACAGCGTCGTCGACGAAGTGGTCGGCTCGATCCCCGGCCTCGGCCAGTTCATCTGATCCGATGATGTCAGAGGCGGCCCGTCATGCCGGGCCGCCGCTCATGCCTGCTTGTCCAGCCATTCGCGCAGCGCGGCATTGATGCGCGACTGCCAGCCCGGACCGCCCTTTCGGAACCGCTCGAGAATATCCGCATCGAGGCGGATCGTCGTCGATGTCTTCGGCGTGTCGATCAACGGCCGGCCGCGCCTGACGGGCACGCTTCTGAATTTCTCGATCCACTCGGGGGTCGACAAATCAGGTGCGTCGTCAGGGTCCTGCCATTCTTCCTTGATAGACTTTTCGCTCTCGGTCATTGGCTTTCCTCATGCTGATGATCCGCTCATGACCGTCCCGTGGCGTCCACACGACGATCATCATTCTGTCGTCGAGAAAGCCCACGGTGATGAACCGTTGTTCGCCATACTGGGCCCGGTCGTCTTCCCGGGTAAGCGTGTCACCAGCGAAAATCTCGCTGCAGCGCGCAAAATCCAACCCGCGTTCCGCAAGCGCCCTGTCGCGTTTCGCCGGGTCGAAAATGATTGCCATTTTTGTTACTACAAAAATCAATAATTTGCAATAACGACAGAATAGCAACTTTTGCGCGCAATGATAGCCCGCCATGCCCGGCTAAAACTTCAGGCTTTCCTGACGGCTACCATGAACAGGCGTGGAAAGCGCAGCAGCACCTTGCCATCGGCAAGCGGCGAATAAGCTTTTGCTATGCGGGCGAGATAGTCTGCCGTGAATGCATCGCGGTGGGCGTCTCCGGCCCGGTCGAGATAGGGTCGCAGCCCGGTGCCCTTGACCCATTCGACGATGGCTCCCGCATCGGCCATCGGGTGATTATAGACGGTGTGCCAGAGTTCGATGCGCGATGCCTTGTCGATCAGCCGGTCGTAGTAGACGGAAGGGGCGGCCAGCGGGGTGCGGCGAACGCTTTTCGCCTCGAAGGCCGAACGCCAGGGGCCGGCCTGCGCCGTCTCCTCCATCAGCAGATGGGTCGGTTCGTTGAGGTTGTCGGGCATCTGCACGGCGAGCACGCCGCCGGGAGTAAGTCCGTCCATCAGGCGCTCGAAGGTATCCAGATGGTTCGGCAGCCATTGGAAAACGGCATTGGCAAACAGCAGATCGACCTTGTGGGCCGGCTGCCATGTCGCAAGGTCGGCCTCTACGAAATCCGTGCCCGGCAGCCGTCGGCGCGCCGTTTCGAGCATGTCGAGGTCGCTGTCGAGGCCGGAGACACCGGCCGCGCCAAACCTCTCCACCAGCAGATCCGTCGAATTGCCGGGCCCACAGCCGAGGTCGATAGCGCGGGTGAGGGTGTCGAGCGGTACCTGGGCGAGAAGATCGCGCGCCGGGCGTGTCCGCTCATCCTCGAATTTCACATACTGACTGGCTGACCACGCCATGGAAGTCTCCTCAACCGATGCGGCACGACGATCTGCGCAGACTATGACCGTAGAGTGGCATCACGCCTGCTCGGCGACGCGTTTGATCCGAACCCTCGAGATGTTGCGGCCGTCCAGCTTGACGATCTCGAAGGCGAGGTCGTCGGCCGCAAAATTCTCGCCCTCGTGAGGCAGGTGGCCGAGCCGCCAGAGAATGAAGCCGGCCAGCGTCGAATAACGATCGTTCTCGTCGACGAGGTCGGCATCGACGAGCTTCGATGCCTGGCGGATGTCGATCCAGCCGTCGACGGTCAACGATCCGTCGCTGCCGCGCTCGATGGTGAGCTTCTCGTCGTCCTCGTCGGGGAATTCGCCGGCGATGGCTTCCAGCAGGTCCGTCGTCGTGACCATGCCCTCGATCTCGCCGTACTCGTCGAGGATCACGGCGATCGCCTGGTTCGACAGCCGCAGCTGCTCCATCAGCTTCAGCGCGGTGATGCTTTCGTGCACGACCAGCGGCTGGCGGATGGAGCGCGCAAGGTCGAGTGCACCGTCCTTGAGCAGGTCGCGCAGCAGGTCGCGGGCGCTGGCGATGCCGATGAAATTGTCGAGGCTGCCGCGCGCCACCGGAAAGCGCGAGTGGCCGACATCGAGGATCAGCTGCTGCAGCTCGGCGCGCGGCTTGTCGAGGTCGAGCCAGTCGATGTCGATGCGCGGCGTCATGATCGACCGGGCGGAGCGGTCGGCCAGCGCCAGCACGCCCTGGATCATGTCCTTCTCCTCGTTCGAGAAGA
>CAZZZI010000324.1:0-5129 GCA_964658415.1 uncultured Sphingomonas sp.
GTTCGCGCGCCGACATCATCCTTCTGCCAGGCCTTGATGGTGTTAACCAACCGGCTAACCGGCCGACGCACGAGCTGCGTGCTTGTGAGCCAGGCTAGAAAATAGGCGGCAACTACGCCCAGAAAAACGATCGCCAGACTGATGTAGGTCGAGCGGTTGAGTTCGGCATAGAAGTCGGCAGTGGAGATGCCGGCACTGACATAGAGGCCTGCCGCACTACTTGCGGGCGGATAATAGCCAAGGATGCGGTTCGTCCCGTCCTGGCTGCTGACTTCGAGTGTGCCCGGAGCAAATGCGTTGACCAGCCCCAGGTATGCGGCAGGGATCCGGGTGCCGACGAATTTGTCTGGAAGTGGTTCACGCGCGAGGATGACGCCGTTGCGATCCGCGACGGTCAGTACGTTGTTGCGACCAAAGTCGCGCTCTTTCAGCCGTGCCGCCAACCAATTCAGATCCAGCGCACCGACGACCACGCCGGAGATGGCGCCCATGTCAGTCTTGATCGGCAACGCCAAAGGCAGGACGTTGGTGCCGGAAACCCTGCCTTTGGTAAATTCGCCAACAACGAAGGTGCCTTTGTTCATGGCTTCGCGAAAATAGGGCCTGTCGCCCAACGTGATGCCCAGGCCTTTACCGTCCTGAATACAGCGCACGGTGCCACCACTATCGACCACGCCGAGGCTCGCAAACTGCGGCAGGCTCTTGCCCAGGCGCTGCAGATAGGTGTTGCAACCTTCAGCATTGAATTCCTGAACCACCGGGGCGGCGGCCAGGGTCGCCATCACGTTCTGCAAGCCGCCGATGATCCGCGTCATTTCGAGCGACGCAAGTTCACCCGAGCGGAGGGCCTCGATCTGAATTTCGCGCTCTTTTACCATGCGAGTAGACGCAACATTGTAGAATAGGATCGCCATCGCTGGGGCTAAGGCGAGCGACGTCAACAGAAATAAGCGGCGCGATAGCCGAGCCTTAGCGATGTCCTCGTCCTCCCCCTGAAGCAGTCAGGTCCTGCCATCCGCAATTGCACGGGACCATTTCGCAAACAAGCTAAAAACCTTCGGAAGTCAGCGCCGTGGCAACGATAACGCAGTGCCTCCTGCAGGCCGTACAAAATTTGCCGTATGTGCCGGAGCCCCGCGAGGCGTGTCTGTTCGAGAACGAGAAAGCTGGTGACGGGCGAGCACGTTGCGTATTCCGATGATGCCGGCCATCCATTCCGACGCGAAGCCGGCCACCCATTCCGAATTCATTCCGGCCACGATTCCGGCGTGAAGCCGGTCATCTCAAGCTGAACTCTGGGTCTTTGCAATGAATGGATCCTGATTATCGCGTCGTCAAGCCTGGGTTGTTTCCGCGGCGGTAACGGAGCGTTGCTTTCGCATGCTCTCCCCGGACAACTCGATGCGGTATGCATTGTGCACGAGGCGGTCCAGGACGGCATCGGCGATGGTCGGATTGCCGATCATGTCGTACCAGTGTTCGACGGGGACTTGGCTGGTGACGATGGTGGAACGCTTCTCATATCTGTCCTCGACGATCTCCAAGAGGTCGCGCCTTTGCTCGTCATTGAGCTTCTCCGGCCCCCAGTCATCAAGTAATGTGTAGCACAACATTACTTGATTAACGTGCACTGCGCAGAGATGTGGAGTTGATACCGCATGAGCCCGCAACTGCGCACCATTCCAACGATACCACTCCACATAACTGAATCATCGTCCGCCTAGATTGACCGCTCCCCAAACCCAACAGGAGAGCGCCATGCTAAAGGTTTTATTCCCGAAGTCTTGCCATTACCAATATTCGCGCTTCGGCGCGGAGCTTGAATTGTTTGCCCGGTGGTTGCTCGCAGTAGGGTATCTCCCTGGTGCTGCGGCACGCCGTCATGTCCGCCGATTGAAGCGCATCCTCGAGGCCACAGCGGCCCTTGAGTGTGGCCAGTTTATACGCGAAGCCGAATTGGAAGAAGCGTTAGCCCTCGTTCCTGGCGCTCTGCGCGACGCTTCCACTGAGCGGGCATATCGCCGCTTCCTAGAGGCAGAAAGACGGCTTGAAGAAACAAAGCCGAAAGGGCCTCTGGAGCACTTGCTGCTACGATATCGAGAATATCTTCGAGACGTAAGGGGGTTAGCACCAGCGACGATTGGCCAGCATCTGGCAACGATCGAGGTTTTTCTGTCCTTGTCGGCTGGACCAGCACAGGACCTTTCCGCACTGACATCAGAGCACGTCGAAAACTTCATCCATACCTTGAGCCGCAGAGTGCTGCGCCAAACGCTCCAGCATAAAGTCGCCCATCTGCGCGCTTTTTTGCGCTTTTGCGGCGATCGTGGTGAGACTGCGCGAGGGCTTGAGCGCATCGATACGCCCAGAACCTATCGTGGAGAATTGCCGCCTCGTGCCCTTGGTTGGGAGGTGATCGAAAAATTGCTGGCCTCGGTCGCCAGGACTGATTATCTCGGCCGACGTGACCATGCGATCCTCCACCTCATGGCCTATTACGGTCTGCGGCCTTCTGAGATTGCAGCGCTGACGCTAGACGCGGTCAATTGGAAGGGACGTACTCTGCGCGTAGAACAGCGCAAGACTCGTTCCACTCTGGTTCTTCCTTTGGCTGACCAGACCCTTGAAATCCTCGACAGATATCTTGCCGAAGGGCGTCCCTGCGGTACGGTGACGGACGTCCTGTTCCCGAAAGCGCGTAGTCCTGTGGGAGCCCTGACGAGCTGGGGGATATGCGACATCTTCACTAAACGGGCACGGCAAAGCGGCCTACCGCTCGATGGTGTCTCATCATATGCATTGCGACATTCGTTTGCCATGCGATTGCTAGGCCGAGGCGTCGGGGTAAAAACGATCGGTGACCTGCTCGGGCACCACAGCCTTGAGAGCACTTGTGTTTATCTTCGCATCGAGACGGACATGCTGCGTACGGTGGCTCTGCCAGTACCTGGCACTGCTGCTCATTGAGGAGAATGGCAATGTTCACAACCATCTCTCCGACACCCCTCGATCAGCCGATTGTGGCATGGCTTGCCCATCAGCGTGCTCTTGGCCGCCGCTATTACCCGGAGGAAAGGGTTCTAGTGACCTTGCGTGAATTTATCAGCCGCACCCCGGGACAGGATCTTGACCGTGCAAGCTTTGATCGATGGTGTGCCGCATTCCCTCATCTGGCAAGCAATACCTTGCGTTATCGCCAACGCGTTGTCCGCATGTTCTGCCTTTATCGGCGGCGCAAGGAGCCGGGCTGCTTTGTCCCCGATCCCTTGTACTTCGCGCGGCCCCGGCCGTACCGGCGTCCCGTTATTGTGGAGCCCGGGCAAATAGCCAGAATGCTGACCGCCGCTAACAATATGCCCGTCGCTTCTGGATCGCCGCTGCGGCCTGCGGTTTATAGGATGGCCGTCATTCTGCTGTACACGACCGGGATGCGTCGCGGCGAATTGTTGCGCCTTACGCTGGCAGACTGTGAGCCTGAAAGTGGAGTGTTACGGGTTCGGGAGTCCAAGTTCCACAAATCAAGAATATTGCCGCTGTCGCCCGACGCACATACCGAATTGTGTAGCTACCTTCGAAAACGTCTCGCCCCGCCGTTCAGCCGGGATCCCGACACGCCACTTCTTATCAACACGGAAGGCAGTCTTCGTTCCTATACTGGCACTGGGATCAGTGGCGGAATCCATGCCCTGTTCAAGGCCGCAAATGTTGAGGATAGCGAGGGCCGACGGCCCCGCATTCACGATCTGCGTCACAGCTTTGCAGTCGGGGCGCTCATCCGTTGGTATCTGGACGGCGCCGATGTGCCATCGAATTTGCCGAAGCTGGCTCTCTACATGGGTCACGTTAGCATCGCGTCGACGGCATGTTATCTGCACTTCCTTCCGAAGCTGAGAGCGATCGCCAGTGACCGCTTTGAAGAGGCTTTCGGCGGTCTTGTCAGTGAGGTTGTGGCATGAGGAAACATCAATCCACGGCATTGGGACGAAGCATGGCACGCTTCTTTCAAGAATATCTTCCCGCTCTCCGCGGCATGAGCCATCATACGATCCGGAGCTATCGCGACACGATGGTCCTGTTCCTGCGATTTGCAGCGGCAGAGACCAAGGGATCCGTCGAAAGCATCGACGTCTCCGACATCAATGCCGACAGGATCGGTAGCTTTCTCACGTCGCTTGAGGTCGAGCGTGGCAACAGCATTGCGACCCGCAATGCAAGGCTGGCGGCGATGCATACCTTTGCGCGGTTCCTGATCTCAGAGCATCCCGAACATATGGATAACCTGCAAATGGTGTTGACACTTCCCTTCAAAAGGGGCGCGCGGGTGGCACCTGTCGAATATCTCGAAGAGCCAGAAATCAAGAGCGTCCTGGCGTGTATCGACCGCCGCACGCCTTCAGGACGGCGGGATTACGCACTGTTCTCGCTGATGTTCAATACGGGTGCACGAGTTCAGGAAATTCTGAACCTTCGCATTTGTGACCTTCGTCTGGTATCGCCCTGCCAGGTGCGCCTGCATGGCAAAGGCAACAAGGTTCGCCTCTGCCCGATCTGGCGAAACACGGCCCAGCTTCTTCAGGAATTGATCAACACGCAGCATCCGCCCTCGGATAATCCCGCCGAGCAACGAGTCTTTCTCAACGACCGCGGCACACCGCTGACCCGGTTCGGTGTTCGATACTTGCTGCGCAAATATGTTGATATGGCCGCGCGGGAAGAGTCCACTCTGGCCGAAAAAAGCATCCATCCCCACTCGCTGCGGCACACAACGGCCATCCACCTTCTCAAGGCGGGCGTTGACATTGCCACCATCAGCCAGTGGCTCGGCCACTCGGGCCTGAACGTAACGATGCGCTACGCGCGAGCCGATATCGATATGAAGCGGCAAGCGCTCGAACAGGTCTTTCCGGACGTGATGTCATCTACAAAAGATCAGACGATCATTGCTTATGATGGCGGGATGTTAGGCTGGCTGCGCCGCTTATAGCAGCTCAGTTATGTGGAGTGGTATCGTCGGAAAGGTGCGCAGTTACGGGCTCATCGGTATCAACTCCACATCTCTGCGCAGTGCACATTAATCAAGAATGAGCAGGTCGGTTCTCGCCAAAGCCTTTAAAACCTTTGGATATCGG
>CAZZZI010000325.1:0-5070 GCA_964658415.1 uncultured Sphingomonas sp.
CCTATTGTCCGCCGCGTATCAGGGGGACTGTGGATGAAGCCTCAAGACCCGAACGGCGTTCCGACAGATGTCTACCTGTCATTCGTAAGTTCACTGTTTGGAAATCGCAGCACGCTTTTCACGGGCATGATCGTCCAGATCATGACCTACGCTGCCGTGTTTTCAAAATCCGGTTCGCATTTCTACGTGTACCTGACGGCTGTCTTCATCGCCGTTTGCGCCTATCGGATCTACTGGTTTCACCGTTTCGACGTGACCGACAAGGCAGCCCTGACCCGACCCGAGATTGCCCTGTGGGAGCGCCGCTATATCTATGGCAGCGTGTCCACGACGACGCTGCTCGGCATCGGCAGCGGCTTTGCCGTGCTGGTCCTGCAGGACATGTTTTCCGAGATCGCCTGCGTCGCGGTCACGCTGGCATCGATGGTCTCGGTCGTCGGACGCAACTACGGATCACCGAGTGCCGTCAACCTGCAAACGATCTCCGCGTCACTGCCGATCAGCCTCGGCTTCCTGCTGCTGCGCGATCCCTACATGCTGTTGCTGTCCCTGACGCTGATCCCCTTCGTGCTGACGACGCGGTCGATGGCAAAGGGCGTGCGCGAGTTTCTCTACAAGAACGTGATTGCGTCGCGCGAGATTTCGCTGATCAACGATCGATTCGACACCGCGCTCAACAACATGACGCACGGGCTTTTCATGCTGGATGCAAACAACCGCATCCTGGTGGTCAACCGCAAGGCCTGCGAATTGCTCCACCTTACCAACCAGGAGCAGCTGAAGGATTGCGAACTCGACGTGGTTCTGCGCTACGGCGTGCGGGATTCTTTTGTTGACGGCTCGCTGCCCGCGCTGATCCAGCGGCAGCTGGCCCAACTCGTCGACGGATCGCTGTCGCGGACCCTGATCCAGTTCAGCGAAAACCTCTTCCTCGAATTTTCCGCCAGCCGTCGCGGCGATGGCGTCGTGATCCTGATTTTCGAAGACGTGACGTCGCGCATCCGCACAGAGCGCAGAATCCTGCACATGGTGCGCTACGATGCGCTCACCGGATTGGCGAACCGGGAATATTTCATCGATCGCGTCAAGGAAAGCCTCGAGGCCCGCCCGGCGCCCGGAACGATCGGCTTTGCCGTTCTCGATGTCGACGAGTTCAAGCACGTCAACGACATCAAGGGTCACATCGTCGGCGACCACCTGCTGGCGGAGATTGCAGCGCGTGTGAAGCGGGAGGCGCAGGGCGTTGCCGAGGTCGCGCGGCTGATGGGCGATCAGTTCGTGCTGTACTTTCCCAACGAGGACAATGCGGCCGATCTCGGCGAGCGGATAAGGGCGCTGCATGGCGCTATCGGTGGCAACTACGAGGTCGACGACACCACCTTCCGCATTTCGGTCAGTGCCGGTTATGTCATCATCGACAGCCAGGAATTCCGCCCCGAGGAATGGCAGATCAAGGCCGACCTGGCGCTGTTCGAGGCAAAGTCTCGCACCAAGGGAAATTGCTCGGCCTTCGAGGAAGAGATGGATGCCCGCTACATCGAGCGGCAGAAACTGAAGGACGATCTGCGCGAGGCGATTGAGCAGGGACGGCTCGAGACCGTGTACCAGCCGATGTTTCTGCCCGATGGAAGCCGCATCGACTGCTGCGAGGCCCTCGCCCGCTGGAACCACCCGGAAAGGGGCATGGTGCCGCCGGATATCTTCGTACAGATCGCCGAGGATATGGGCCTCGTATCCGGCATTACCCACCATATCCTGAAGCTGGCATGTCGCGACTGCATGACCTGGCCCGGCTCGATCTCCGTCTCGGTCAATCTTTCCGTTCAGGATCTGCGCGGCAACGGCATCGTTGCGGTCGTGCGCGCAGCACTTGCGGCGTCCGGACTGCCGCCGGCGCGCCTCCACCTGGAGGTGACGGAGAGCTGCCTGATGGACGAGTTTGCAACCGTCGGGGCGATCCTTAGCGAACTGCGCAGCATGGGCATCACGATTGCCATCGATGATTTCGGCACCGGCTTCTCCAGCCTGTCCTATCTCGATTCGCTGCCGATCGATGTGGTGAAGATCGACCGCTCCTTTGTCCGCAACATTACCGAGGATGAGCGACGCCTAAAGCTGTTGCGAGGCACCGTCAATCTCTCCCGCGCACTCGGGCTGCAGATCGTCGTCGAGGGCGTCGAGACGGAGGACCAGCTGTCCCTGATCAACCAATATCAGTGTGCGGACTTGGTGCAGGGCTACGTGTTTTCGAAGCCTGTTTCGAAGGAAACCGTGCTGTCGATGGTCGCCGATTTCGCCAAGAAACTCGACCCGGCGCCGGTCGAATCCGCCGTTCCCGTCACATGAAATTTTGCTAAAAAATCACATTTTAATACGCTTATTCTTCTATCTATTTGATATAAAAAACAAAAAGATTACCTGTTAACCTTAACAAGACGTATCTTAATTAATCTTTAATCGCTCGTTGCGCGTTGGGCTGGGGTCACGCATTAATCGCTCATTCTGCATTCAGGGCGTTGGCGTTTATGCATAAAGAATTTGCTCCCCTCAGTTTTTCAGACAAGTTGCTCGAAGTCCTGGATCACGTCGAATACAGACGGGTCGAAACCCAGGAAGACATGGAAGAGGTGGCGCGGATGCGCTATCGCGCCTACAAGCTCGCCAACATCCTGACGCTCGACGGTGCCAAGCTGATCGATGCCGTCGACTTCGACGATCATGCCTACGTCTTTGGCGTCTATTTCGACGAGCGGTTGATCAGCACGGTGCGCATCCATCACGTCACCCCGGATCACAGGACCAGCATCACGCGCGACATGTATCCGAAGGAAATCGATGCCTTTCTGGATAGCGGCATGACACTGATCGATCCGGTCCGCTTCGCCGCCGATCCCGATATCATCGGCGAAATGCCGGCGCTGCCCTACCTCACGCTGCGGATCGCTTCGATGGCGGCGGATTATTTCGATGCCGACCGGGTGCTGCAACTCGTCAGCCCCCAGCATGCGCCTTTCTACAAGCGGGTTTTTTCCGCCGACACGGTGGTGGCGGCGCAAACGGGCGTCGGCAAGTACAACATACCGCTGACGCTGATGGCGACGCGCACCCGGGAGGTCCGCAAAGCCCTCTACGAGCGCTATCCGTTCTTCATATCGGAGCCCTACGAGCGGCGCATGATGTTCCAGCGTTCGGAAACGATGGGGTCGTCGCCGCTGACCATCCTGCCGACCGCGCGTTTTGCCGCCGCCAATCGCGCAGCAGTGCTGCGTCTAACCTGAGACCCTGCTTGCGCGCATGGCATTGCCTCCTGCCTGGCTTTGTGAGAGCATCGGCGCGGGAGAGCCGTCGATAGCGTCTTGCACGAGGACGCAGGTCGATCGGCGCGTTCGAGGAGGAGATCAACATGGCAGAACATCCGACCGGTCCGGCCGAGACCGGCGCTCCGATGGACTATCGCGAGCACGAGAAAACCTATTCCATGTTTCTGGAAGGGGCCAAGCTGCTCAGCGTCTTCGTCGGAGCTTTGCTGATCGCCATGGCGGCCGGGTTCTTCGGCCATGCGGGACTGCTGGGCGGCGTGCTGATTTTTATCGTGCTCATGGTCGCCGGCGTCTTCATGACGCGCTGAGTGAGCCGTTCGGCGAGGCGACGACACCAATTTTCATACGCGAATAACGCAGGCTGCTGCCACCGTCAGCGGCCGTGCTTCAACGGGGCAGCGTCCGATGAAAACCGGCTCAGCCGCAGCGGTGCGAGCGATGCGTCGGGAGCGCCGCTCAAGATCTCGTTTGCTGCCATCAGGCCGACGAGCGGGGCAAGCGTAACGCCGGAGTGCATGATCGCCAGGTACAGGCCAGGCAGCTCGTCCACGCCGCCGACGATCGGGAAGCCGTCGATCGGGGTCGGACGGTATCCGATGGTGTAGGTTTCTAGTTCCAGCGCTGCACAATCGTCCAGCATGCCGCGCATCTGCTCGAACAGGTGTTCGGCCACGCCCTGCGGATCGCTGCCGGGATCGCTCCCGCCGAAATCGCCACCGGCCAGGATGCGCCCTTCGCTGGACTGGCGCATGTGCAGATCGGGAGCGATGACCAGGCCGTTCAGCCGCTTGGCGTGCGGCCGGGAATGGACGATGAGGCCCGGAGGCGATATCATCGGCAGATCTATGCCGACCGACGCCGCGATTGCGGGAGATCCCGTGCCGGCCGCCAGGACAACATGGTCGGCCATCAACGGGCCATCGGCGGTCCTGATGCCTGTAATCCGTCCGCCACTCTCTATCAGCCCTTCAACGACCAGATGCGGCAGGAACGTCGTTCCGAGGCGAAAGGCGTCGCCCAGCATGGCGCGGGCAGCCTCTTCCGGCTCCACGGCACCTTCCTCGGCGGCAAACAGCGCGAATTCCGGCGGTTCGCGGAGGGAAGGTTCGATCTCGCGGCTTTCGTCGCGGGTGACGGAGCGCAAATCGTAGCCCCAGCCGCCGTGCTCGACGGCATAGGCCTGAAGCGCGCCGAGCGGCAGGTCGAAGCAGAGACCGCCGGTCCATTGCAGGTTCAAGGCAGGCAGTTCTTCTGAAAGTCGATGCCATTCCTGCATCGCCCGCCGTCGCAGCCGGTAATAGAATTCCGGGTTGCCCCAGCCGGCATTGATCCAGGCAAAGGAATTCGGCGTCGCCTCGCCGCCGGCCTTGGTGGCGACGACCGTGACGGAGGCGCCGCGCATGGCCAGATGCCACGCGATGGAGGCGCCGACAATGCCGGCACCGATGACGATGATGCGGGGGGAGACGGGTGTGAGCTTCGCCAAGCGGTGCCTCCGAAAGCAAGGGCAGGGTCAGGAGCGCTGCCGCACTCGGAGTGGCCGAGCGGTCGGCGAGGGCGGGGATGCCCGGCGCTTCATGCGCCGGGTGTCGCTGCGATCAGCCGCGAAGCCGGGCCAGGCCATCCTTGGCCGGCTGGAAGCGGGGATCGAGATTGAGCGCGTGCTGGTAGGACTTCTGCGCCTTTGCCTTGTCGCCGCGCTGTTCGTAGACCAGCGCCTGGTTCGACCAGGATTCCGCCACCTTGTTGT
>CAZZZI010000326.1:0-5066 GCA_964658415.1 uncultured Sphingomonas sp.
TATGTGGAATGATATAGAACCAGGACCTTGGCCATTTTCTTCTCTTCCTTTGCTGTGATTATTGACGGTGCCGATACCGGCGAACCCGACAGAATGCGTCTGATGAATGCCAACAGCATGTTTTTCGCCTTGCAGCATCCCTGTGCTGATCGGCTATAGGTATCCCACGCGCCGGCACCGTTCCAGATAGGACACCAGTTACGGACTGTTCATTTATATTGCACGATTTTTCCTTGCGTTCAGTTCCGCAATCGAATGCAGACCTTTCCGGACGCGGGTTTTGCTGTAAGTTTCGAGCGAACCGTGAGGAAGGTAAAGACTGCTATGACAGACCAGATCATCACCGCTGCGATGCTCGCCATTGGCGACGAGCTTTTGTCGGGCCGGACCAAGGACAAGAATATCGGGCATCTCGCCGATATCCTGCTGCTTTCCGGCATAGACCTGAAGGAGGTTCGAATCGTCGCCGACGAGGAGGACGCCATCGTTGCGGCCCTGAACGCGCTGCGTGGGGCCTATGATTACGTCTTTACATCGGGCGGCATCGGCCCGACCCATGACGATATCACCGCCGACGCGGTTTCCAAGGCATTCGGCGTTGCCTGCGAGCACGATGCCGAAGCCATGAAGCTGATGGCCGCCATGTATGAGCGCCGCGACATGCCTTTTACCGAAGCGCGGCAACGCATGGCGCGCCTGCCCGTCGGATCGGCCCATATCGCCAACCCCGTCTCGACGGCGCCGGGCTTCACCATCGGCAATGTGCATGTGATGGCCGGCGTGCCGCAGGTCTTCCAGGCCATGCTCGACAATGTCATCCCGACGCTGCGCACGGGGACGCCGATGCTATCGACGGCCGTTGGTTGTCCGTTCGGCGAAGGCGACATCGGCACACCGCTTGGCGCCATCCAGAAGGCCCATCCGGAGACCAGCATCGGCTCCTACCCCCGCTACGACGGCCAGAGCTTCTCCACCGAGATCGTTGTCAGGGCCCGCACCGAGGCAGCGATGCAGTCAGCGGCCGAGGACGTCCGGCAGATGATAGAGACCATCCGCCAGGCGAAAGTCGCCGAAAACCACTCCGCCGAGGCCTGACGCGCCCATGCTGCAGGCGGCGCTCGCCGCCACCCGGGCCACGCTCTACCGATGACTGAAGGAAATCCCATGGCCTACCAAACTATCGTGACAATTCTGGACGTGCCGGACAATGCCGGCATCGCTTCGGATGTCGCCTTCTCCCTGGCGGCCGGCAACAATGCCCATGTCATCGGCCTGCATGCCGAGATCGTCTCGCCGGTGCCGATGGTGGCACCCATGGAGATCCCCGATCCGATTGCCGTGCAGGCCCTGCAGGACATGGCCCGCACGGAGGCGCTTACCATCGAGCAGTCGTTTCGTGCCAAAGGGACCGCCAGCGGTCTCGGCTTCGAATGGCGCAGTTTTGCGAGCACGGTCGGCTACGATTCGCAGCCGATCCTCGAGACGGCCCGCAGCGCCGACCTGATCGTGGCGGTGCAGCCCGACCCCGCCAATCCTTCCGACGCCCATGTCGATGTCGAAAGCTTCCTGTTCGAAAGCGGCCGGCCGGTCCTGATGATCCCCTATGTCCTGAAGGCGGCAATGCCGATCAGGCGGGTGCTGATCGCCTGGAACGGCTCGAAGGAGGCAGCGCGCGCGACCTTCGATGCCATGCCGTTCCTGGAGGCGGCGGAGACTGTCGAGATCCTCTCCATCGATCCGGCGGAAAACCGCAGCCAGGCAGCGGTGACCGGTGCCGACCTCCTGGCCGCCCTCCTCCGACGGGGCGTCAGGGCGACGCTCACGACCACCACGAGCGCCGGGGGATCCGCCTCTGAGATCATCGAAAACAGGCTTGCCGACGATGGCATCGACCTTCTCGTCATGGGCGCCTACACCCATTCGCGGCTGTGGCAGATGCTGTTCGGCGGCACCACCAAGACGCTGCTGAAATCCATGACGGCGCTGACGCTGCTGTCGCGCTGAGGACGGGATCGCCCGGCTCTTGCGTTTTGGCGGCAAATCCCGCTAATAACGGCGACCAACAGCAGAATTCCCGGTCGGGACACTTTTCGCGCAGTCGTTTTCCGCTGCGCGAACTGCGTTTCGGCTCCGGGCATCGCCCGGCCATGACGGAAGCTCTGCCCGAGGTCGTCGGGGAACCGGCGCGTTGTCATCCCGTGCCTGCCGGAGCCAGAGCCATGTCCCTCCCCGATAAAGCCTTTCCCGTGTCCTGGGACCAGTTCCACCGCGATGCCCGGGCGCTCGCCTGGCGGCTGGCCGGCCTCGACCGTGAGTTTCACGCCATCGTCTGCATTACGCGCGGCGGCCTGGTGCCAGCTGCCATCATCTCGCGCGAGCTGAACATCCGGTTGATCGAGACCGTTTGCATTGCCTCCTACCATGACTACGTCAACCAGGGAGAGATGGCCGTGCTGAAGGGCATCACGCCGGCATTGCTGGAAAATGGCGGAGACGGCGTGCTTGTGGTCGACGACCTCACCGACACCGGCAAGACGGCCGCCGAAGTCCGCGCCATGCTGCCGAACGCGCATTTCGCCTGCGTCTACGCCAAGCCCAAGGGCGTGCCCGTCATCGACACTTTCATCACCGAGGTCAGCCAGGATACCTGGATCTATTTCCCCTGGGACATGGGGTTCAGCTATCAGGAACCGATCGCCAAGGGCACACGCGGCTGATCCATGCGGGGTCGGCGCGCAGGCGCCTGCCATTTCCGCCGATCCGGCGATCTCCATTTTGGAAGCAGATGCGCGCTGTCCAGACCGATTCGGGCAGCCACATCATCGCCGAGGGAGCCCGATGGCCAGACTGCCCGTCGGCGAAGGCAGTTGTTGAGGAAGCAGCCTGCAAGACCCGACATTTGCTCAGAGTTTGTACGCGAATCATGGCTACCGGCCGGCCCTTGGCACGTATGGGCGTGACCTTTCTGCAACGGCCGGAATCTTGTCGTTTTTTAGTTCGATTTCACCCCGCCTACTCCGTCGTATCGATAGCCGGATAGCAACGCCCCCGCGCAAGCATCTGACTTCATAAGGCTTTCTCGTTTCCCCCAGTTTCCACAGGCTAACCCACAAGATATTGTGGTTAGCCGAACATTAAAAACCAGCCCTTGACGAGGCGGCCCGTTTCAAACTTAATAAGGGCACGTTACGGCGGTGACGGACCGGGTATGTATGCGACGCCGGTTCCCTTTCCCAATTCGAGTTTCAAAAGGTACGAAATGCCCATGACGGGCGTCTTGTGCGAGAGCGGTTCCGCGCATTGCAGCCCGCTGCGATGCAAATCGGTGGGGCTGGTAAATTTGTCTGTTTAACACTATATTTAGTGTTTGCAGCCACGATCTCCACAAGATACAGAAGCGCATCTCCGGATGACGACTCCTGTAAAAGACGGGACGAGCACTGGCGGCGCGATCATACGCGATGCCGGAAGACCATATTCGCGCCCCCTTATCGAGGATGGGCGCATCCTAAAAAGAGGTAGACCCAGATGCGCATCGAAAGACGTTTCACCAAGGCCGGACAGAGCGCTTACGCGGAAGTCGAATTCCGCAAGGCAATCAGCGAAATCAAGAATCCGGACGGGTCTATCGTCTTCCGCCTCGAGAACATCGATGTGCCGGCCCAGTTCAGCCAGGTGGCTGCCGACATTCTGGCGCAGAAATATTTCCGCAAGGCCGGCGTGCCCAGCCGCCTGAAGAAGGTCGAGGAAAACGACGTTCCTTCCTTCCTCTGGCGCTCGGTTCCCGATGAAGCGGCCCTGAAGGCGCTGCCGAAGGACGAGCAGACCGGCTCGGAAATCGACGCCCGCCAGGTCTTCGACCGCCTCGCCGGCACCTGGACCTACTGGGGCTGGAAGGGCGGCTATTTCTCGTCGGAAGACGATGCGCTCGCCTTCCGCGACGAGCTTGCCTACATGCTCGCCACCCAGCGCGTCGCACCGAATTCGCCGCAGTGGTTCAACACCGGCATGCACTGGGCCTACGGCATCGATGGCCCCGGCCAGGGCCACTATTACGTCGACCCCTTCACCGCCAAGCTCACCAAGTCGAAGTCGGCCTATGAGCATCCACAGCCGCATGCCTGCTTCATCCAGTCGGTCGAGGACGATCTCGTCAACGAAGGCGGCATCATGGACCTCTGGGTCCGCGAAGCCCGCCTCTTCAAGTACGGCTCCGGCACCGGCTCCAACTTCTCCTACCTGCGCGGCGAAGGCGAAAAGCTGTCGGGCGGCGGACGCTCGTCCGGCCTGATGTCGTTCCTGAAGATCGGCGACCGGGCTGCCGGCGCCATCAAGTCCGGCGGCACGACCCGTCGTGCGGCCAAGATGGTCGTGGTCGACATCGACCACCCGGATATCGAAGAGTACATCAACTGGAAGGTCAAGGAAGAGCAGAAGGTTGCTGCCCTCGTCACCGGCTCCAAGGTCGTTGCCCGTCACCTGACGGCGATCATGAAGGCCTGCCTCGAAGGCGGCAAGGATGATCCCTTCGACCCGATGACCAACCTTGCGCTGAAGCGCCAGATCAAGGCCGCCAAGCAGGACCAGGTGCCGGAGAACTATGTCCAGCGCGTTATCCAGTTCGCTCGCCAGGGCTATACCGACCTCAAGTTCAAGACCTACGACACCGACTGGGATTCGGAAGCCTATCTCACCGTGTCGGGCCAGAACTCCAACAACTCCGTCTCCATCAAGGACGACTTCTTGCGCGCCGTGGAGCAGGATGGCGACTGGCACCTGACCGCCCGCAAGGACGGCCGCGTCATGAAGACGCTGAAGGCCCGCGACCTCTGGGAATCGATTTCCTACGCCGCCTGGGCATCGGCCGATCCGGGCCTGCACTTCAACACGACGATGAACGACTGGCACACAAGCCCGGCAGAAGGCCCAATCCGCGCCTCCAACCCGTGCTCGGAATACATGTTCCTCGACGATACCGCCTGCAACCTTGCCTCGCTGAACCTGCTGCAGTTCAAGGATGCCGCCACCAAGCGCATCGACATCGCCGATTACGAACATGCCGTGCG
>CAZZZI010000327.1:0-5040 GCA_964658415.1 uncultured Sphingomonas sp.
CATGGGCGGCATGGGCGGCATGGACATGATGTGATCCCATCGCATCGCTGAACTATCGAAAGGGCGGCCTTCGGGTCGCCCTTTTTTGTGCGCCATTAGCGCCAAGGGAGGGATCGATCAAAGACCTTGATTCCCCTATAAATTGCATCTAGGGATTATTCTAATCTCGGTTAAGCTTTAGCGCACAGTCAGCGATTCGTTGTTTAGACGCTGCCGAGGGCAATATTGAAGTATTGTTTGCGTCCTGCGTGCAGATTTGTGCCTTTCAAATCCAGCCTGCGTTCGCCTGTCATGGCTGCCGGCTGGGCAACGGGAGACGGGGATCTGCCAGAATTGCTACACCGCCTCCGTCGTAGGACTGAAATAGGATTGAACTTCAGTAGATTGCTACGGATACAGACTGTAGATCTCACCCCTGGGTAGCCTCACGCTCTTTAAGTACATGCTTTAAAAGAAATATTCGATTTATTTTCGTTGCGTGACCCATTGCTGTTTTTCATAAATCTTCTATAAAACCAGCCTTGGTAAATCGATCGTCAACAAGGATTCTGCTTTGTAGCCGCACTATCCTTGTTCTCTTCGCAGTGCATCTTGACTTTGCTTGAAGGGCTTCCAGATGGAGTTACGCTTCTGCAATCATGCGAATTTGGAGTGCGTGCCTTAACTATACCGCGTGAGCTGGCAACAATCGCAGAGTGCCCACCCCATGGTTCGATCATGGCGGCGTGGTGACTTTACAATTTGACGGTGTGCTTGGCCGGGGAGTGGCCGTAGTGGAGTGAGAACGTTTTGTTTAAGATTGCCAAAGCCAATCTTGCGGCGCCTTTCATAGAAGGATCCCGGATAGGAGAGGATCCCGACCACCGGCTGCTGGCCCAGTTTTGCGTGTCGGAAGGCTGGATCGGCGACCTCTCCAACGGTGTCATCAAGCTCGGCCACCTGAGCACGATGCTGCACGGCCTCAGCGGATCGGACTGCGGCCTGCTGAAGCTGATGCGCTGCTACGACAGCCGCGATCATTCCCGTATCCTCGAACTCTTCGAGCAGGCAGCAACCACGTCATCCTCGTTCTGTTTTTCCACCACCGTCCTTGCCGAGGGCGGACAGCGGCAACCCATCTTTTGCGTCGGGGAATCGATCGGCACGGAAGAGCGCTACGCCGGCAGCATGGTCGGCGTCTTCCTGTTCCCGCGTTTCAAGATCGGCTCGTCCGAGCGCTCCATCAGCCGCCAGTAGACGGCAAAGCAGGTGGGGATATGGCGGCGGCGTCGTTCAGCATTTGCGAACGAAGCGTCTTTCCTCGTTCATCTTTTCAGCGGACTAAAAATGGGGAATAAGGTGTCCAGAAATTGCCGCGACCGGCAATGTTTACCCTGAGGCTCCGATGTCCAATACCAACAACATCATCATTCTCGTTGCCCGCGTCCTGCTGTCGTTCATGTTCATTCTCGCCGGCTTCGGCAAGCTGACCGATCCTGCCAGCACGGCCGGCATGATCGCCGGTGCCGGCATGCCGTCTGCAACGCTGCTCACCTATCTTGCCGGCCTGTTCGAACTCGTCACCGGTCTCTGCGTCCTCGTCGGCTTCCAGGTGCGCATCGTCGGTTGGGCGATCGCTGCATTCTGCATCTTCACCGCCGTGGTC
Source organism: uncultured Sphingomonas sp. (assembly GCA_964658415.1). Taxonomy (GTDB): domain Bacteria; phylum Pseudomonadota; class Alphaproteobacteria; order Rhizobiales; family Rhizobiaceae; genus Rhizobium. Next base: position 1,646 of record CAZZZI010000327.1, read on the forward strand.
TTCCATCTGCCGACGGTCAACGTTCCCGGCTTTCCGGATGCCGCTCTCGGCTGGATCAACACGCTCAACCAGATCATGGTCATGAAGAACTTCACGCTTGCCGGCGCCTACATCTTCCTTGCCACCGTCGGTGCCGGAGCCTATTCGCTCGACGCCCGTCGCGGCTCCTACGCCGTCGCCGCCTGAGCCATCAAGTTTCCCGAACAGAGAAAGGCCCGCCGTGTATTCGCACGGCGGGCCTTTTCGTTTAGGCTCGGCATTCCATTACGACAGCGCGCCGCCGATTGCGGCCACGATCCGGGCGACCAGCGGCTCCTCGGCATGGCTGTCCTTGCGCGCCCGGACGAGGCAGGCCTCGGACCTGAGGATGATGCCATCAGACAGCACCTTCAGATGGTTTGCCACCAGCGTCGAGCCGGTCGAGGTGATGTCGACGATGATATCCGCCGAGCCCGAGGCGGGCGCACCTTCCGTCGCGCCGAGGCTTTCGACGATCCGGTAGAGCTGGATGCCGTGCTGGCTGGAGAAGAACTGCTGGGTCAGGCGTGCGTATTTCGTGGCGATAGTCAGGCGGCGGCCACGGCGGCTGCGGAAATCGGCCGCGACGTCGCCGAGATCGGCCATGGTGTCGACATCGAGCCAGATTTCGGGCACCGCGACCACGACATCGGCCCGGCCGAAACCGAGCCGGGCGCAGAACTCGACGCGCTTGTCCGCTTCCGCCAGCCCCTCGCGGATCAGGTCCTCGCCTGTCACGCCGAAATCGACGCTGCCATTGCCGATCTCGCGGGAGATCTCGGAGGCCGACAGAAAGGCGATTTCGACGCCCTCCCAGCCCTCGACGCGACCGCGATAGGAGCGGTCGTTGCCGACCGCGACGATCGGCATGCCGGCGCGGGCAAAAATGTCCGACGCATCGTCCTTCATGCGGCCCTTGGACGGCAGGGCAATGGTGACGGTCATGCGGGTGCCCTTTCCTTCTCGATGCGATCGAGCCAGAGCGCGAAGCCGACGGCGGGGATGCGGTTCTGGGCACCGAGCAGCGCCATCAGCCGGTCGAAGCGTCCGCCGCCTGCCAATACAGCCGACGAGCCTTCAGCCGTGACCTCGAAGACGAGGCCGGTGTAATAATCCAGCGGTCGCCCGAAAGCGGCGCGATATTCGATGGTCGTCAGATCGACCCCGGCATTGGCGAGCGCCGCCACGCGTCCGTCGAAGCGCGACAGCGCATTGCCGAGCCGCAGGCCGGCCGCATCGGCAAAGCCGGCAAGCGCCGCCGAAGCGTTGAACAACGGAACGCTCAGCGACAGGAATTCCTCCAGCACGCCATAGGCGGCATCGTCGAGCCGGGTTTCCGACAGAAGCAGCTTTTCCTTCAGCCGGCGGGCGATATCCTGCGGCGAGCGGCTGGCATTGGTGGAATAGCCCGTGACCTGCATGGTGTTGTCGATGTGCGCGATCAGGGCTGCCTCGTCATCGGCGCCGACCAGCCGGGCGACGTCGTCGTCGAGATCGGTGACGAATTGCGGGCTGACCAGGCGGGCGAGCAGAGCCTGCAACTGGGCGGTATCGCCGAACGCATGGACCAGCCGCTTCTGCCAGCCGAGCGGCAGGCCGAGCGCCTGGACGACGGCCTCGAACACAGCCTGGTCGCCAAGCGTGACTTTCAGGCGGCGGCCGGGGAGCAGGCGGCCGAGAATGCCTGTGGCATCGCCGATCGCCCGCGCGTCGGCGCTCGATATGTTGATGTCGCCGAGATCCTCGATGCCGGCCTGGTAGAACTCGTGGCTGCCTTCGCGGCGCTGGCGAAACACCTCGCCGAGATAGGAATAGCGCTTCGGCGTGCCGGTCGCCGTTTCGATGTGGCGCAGGCAGACGGGGATGGTGAACTCCGGGCGCAGGCAGAGGCTCTCGCCGGTCTCGCTCTCGGTCATGAAGATGCGGCGGCGCAGATCCTCGCCGGCCATGTCGAGGAACGGCTCGGCCGGCTGGATCACGGGCGTGTCTATGCGGCTGGTGCGGCGCGCGACAAATTCCGCCAGCAGCTCCGGGGCGAAGCTCGGGAGATCGATCAGCGGCATGCGACGGCCTCGGGCCTGGCTCTGTCTTGCGTCATGCTCAGATCCCTCGGCTTGCCCGCTTCCGGTCTTCGGCCTGCGCGGCAAGGATCTCGCGCACCTTTTCGACAAGGTCGGCTTCGGCCACGATCTCCTGCGCCACCCGCGCCTCGCGCCACTCGGTGTTGTCGGTGATTTCACCGGACAGGCGCTTGCCCTCGATCAGATCCTTGATCTGCACCATCCCCTGCGCCCGCTCGTCGCCGCCCTGGATGAGGGCGATGGGGCAGCCGCGACGGTCGGCATATTTCAGCTGGTTGCCGAACTTCTTCCAGTTGCCCTGGTACATCTCGGCACGGATGCCGGCATTGCGAAGATCCTGCGTGAAGCGCTGGTAGCGCCCCATGCTCTCGACATCGCCATCCATGACGGTAACGAGGACGGGCGCAAGCACCTCGTCCTGCCCGAGCTTGCCGAGATTCTTCAGCGCCGTCATCAGGCGCGAGACGCCGATGGAAAAGCCCGTGGCCGGCACCGGCTGGCCCATGAAGCGGGAGACGAGACCATCGTAACGCCCGCCACCACCGACCGAGCCGAAGACGACTTTTTCGCCTTTTTCGTTGGTGACGTCGAAGGTCAGTTCGGCTTCGTAGACGGGGCCGGTGTAGTATTCGAGGCCACGGACGACGGAGGGGTCGATCTTGATGCGTTCATCGTAGCCAGCGGCGTTGAACAGCATTCCCATCTGGAGAAGCTCGTTATAGCCTGCGATGCCACTTTCTGTAGCGTCAGCATCTCCGCCAAATTTCTGGAAAGCTGAACGTAGCACGCCCAGCGGAAGCGAATATACTCCAGCCTCTGCACTCTTGGCGGACCCGAAATCGTTACCTGTAGGTGCTCGGTATGTAGGCTTTTTCGGGTCATCACCATAAACAGCGACAGTACGCCCCTCAAAACACGCAAACAAAAATTCAAATTTCTCTATTTGCTCGCTGGACAGACCAGCACCCTTTGTGAAGTCACCAGATTCATCTTTGCGACCAGCGCCGAGTAAAAGTTTGACACCTTCAGGTCCAAACTTGTCCAGCTTGTCAATGGCGCGCATCACCGTAAGCTTTTGCGCGGCACTCTCCTCGCCACCGAGACCAATGGCCTCCATCACGCCATCCAGAACCTTGCGGTTGTTCACCCGGATCACATAATCGCCGCGCGCAATCCCCAGCGCTTCCAGCGTATCGGCCATCATCATGCACATCTCGGCATCGGCCTGGACACCCGGCGCGCCGACGCTGTCGGCGTCGAACTGCATGAACTGGCGGAAGCGGCCGGGGCCGGGCT
>CAZZZI010000328.1:0-5017 GCA_964658415.1 uncultured Sphingomonas sp.
GCCTTGCCCGACGGGATCATCGGGAAGCAGTTGGCGAGATTGGCGACGCGGCAGTCGACGATGACAGGACGCTTGACGTCGATCATCTCCTGGATCGTCGCATCGAGATCGCCGGGCTTTTCGACGCGCAGGCCGACGCCGCCATAGGCGTCCGCGAGCTTGACGAAATCGGGCATCGCCTCGGTGTAGGAGTTCGACAGGCGGTTGCCGTGCAGCAGCTGCTGCCACTGGCGGACCATCCCCATGTACTGGTTGTTGAGGATGAAGATCTTGATCGGCGCATTGTGCTGCACCGCCGCCGACATTTCCTGGATGCACATCTGGATCGACGCATCGCCGGCGATGTCGATGACCAGTGCCTCCGGATGCGCGATCTGGACACCGAGCGCTGCCGGCAGGCCATAGCCCATCGTGCCGAGGCCGCCCGAGGTCATCCAGCGGTTCGGCTGCTCGAAACCATAGAACTGGGCTGCCCACATCTGGTGCTGGCCGACTTCGGTCGTGACGTAGGTATCGCGATGCTTCGTCAGCTCATAGAGCCGCTGGATCGCGTATTGCGGCATGATGACGTCGTTGCTGGTCTTGTAGGCAAAAGAATTACGGGCCCGCCAGCGGTTGATGTCGGTCCACCAGTCTGCCAGTTGCGCCGGCTCCGGCTTTTTCGGCAGGGCGCGCCACAGGCGGACCATGTCTTCCAGAACATTGCCGACATCGCCGACGATGCCGATATCGACAGGCACGGTCTTGTTGATCGACGACGGGTCGATGTCGATGTGGATCTTCTTGGAATTCGGCGCAAAGGCATTCAGCCGGCCGGTGATGCGGTCGTCGAAGCGGGCGCCGATGCAGACCATGACGTCGCAATCGTGCATCGCCATGTTGGCTTCATAGGAACCATGCATGCCGAGCATCTTCAGCCAGTTCTTGCCTGAGGCCGGATAGGAGCCGAGGCCCATCAGCGTCGAGGTGATCGGGAAGTTGGTCAATTCGACCAGTTCGCGCAGCAGCTTGGAGGCCTCGGGGCCAGCATTGACGACGCCGCCGCCGGAATAGATGACAGGACGGCGGGCGGTCGCCATCAGCTCGATCGCCTGCTTGATCCGGTTCATGTCGCCCTGGACCTGCGGCTGGTAGCTCTTCTGGACGGCGTGGGCTTCCGGTGGCGTGTAGGTGCCGGTCGCAAACTGGACGTCCTTCGGGATATCGACGACAACGGGACCGGGACGTCCGGTCTGGGCAATGCGGAAGGCCTCGTGGATGACGGCCGCCAGTTTGTTGACGTCCTTGACCAGCCAGTTGTGCTTGGTGCAGGGCCGGGTAATGCCGACCGTGTCGCATTCCTGGAAGGCGTCGGAGCCGATCAGCGTCGTCGGAACCTGGCCGGTCAGGCAGACGAGCGGGATCGAATCCATCAGCGCGTCCTGCAGCGGCGTAACGGCATTGGTCGCGCCCGGTCCTGAGGTGACCAGCATGACCCCGACCTTGCCGGTCGAGCGGGCATAGCCTTCGGCGGCGTGGCCGGCGCCCTGCTCGTGACGCACGAGAATGTGCTTGATATCGTCCTGCTGGAAGATCTCGTCATAGATCGGCAGGATGGCGCCGCCCGGATAGCCGAAGATGTGCTCGACGCCATTGTCCTTCAGCGCCCGCAGGACGATTTCGGCGCCGGTCATCGTGTTCTCGCTGGTCTGCTTGTCTGTGCCCGTCATTGCCAAGTTCCGTTGCATTCTTGAGTTTTCTGGAAGCGCGACGCCCGATTTCGGGCATAAAAAAAGGCTCCTTGGGGAGCCTGTTGTCTAGCGCATGGGTGGCTATCGCCGGATGGTTACACCATCCTGCCCATGCGCTGTCCCACCACAATAAGAGTTGTCGCTATGTTCATGACCGGAATTGATAGACAGAAAATTTCATAGCGTCAACGCATCGGGCAATAAAAAGTCAGACCGCAAAAGGGAAGCTGAAAAATCAAGCACTTCAGCAGGACTTTGTTAAGCCGGAAACCCTAAGGTTGCGCGATACAAGGAGCACCCGGTTGCTGAATAACGATTTGCAGACGTCTGGCAAAGCGGGCGAACTCGACCGCCGCGACAACCTCACGCCGGGAAATCGCTTCCTCGGGCGCGTCGTCGCCTGCAGCGGCGCCCGCGTTACCATCGCCGCGACGGCGGAAGCCGGCGGCACCGATCTGACCGAACTCTGGTCCGTCGGACGGCTGATTTCCATCAGCGTCGATGGAAACCGCGTCGCCGCCCTCGTCTATTCCATGGACACCGGCAACATGGCTTGGGGCGAAGGCCAGGACAACCTGTTCCGCATCGAGGCCGAACTGCTCGGCGAAGTTCGCGTCGAAGCCGATGGCCGCGAGGAATTCTCGTCGGGCATCTCGCGCTACCCGCATCTGGGCGCCATCGCCCATCGCATCCGCGCCCGCGACCTCATGCGCATCTACGATGCCGGCACCGAAAGCAGCTGCGTCATCGGCAAGCTGACGCAGGACGACACGATCGACGCCGCCATCCATATCCCCTCCATGCTGTCGAAGCACTTCGCCGTGGTCGGCTCCACCGGCGTCGGCAAGTCGACCGCCGTGTCGCTGCTGCTCCACAAGGCAATCGCCTCCGACCCGAAGCTGCGGGTGCTGATCCTCGATCCCCACAATGAATTCGCCGCCGCATTCCCCGATCACTCCGTCGTCGTCGACACCGACACGCTGGACCTGCCCTTCTGGCTGATGCGCCTGGAAGAGTTCGCCGAGGTGGTCTTCCGCGGCCGCCCGCCCGTCCCCGAAGAGCTCGACATGCTGCGCGACATCATCCCCGATGCGAAGCGCGCCTTCCGGGGCAGCGATTCCACGCTGATGCGCCGCCAGACCGAAAAGAGCTCGATGACGGCGGACACGCCGGTTCCCTACCGCATGGCGGACCTGCTGGCGCTGATCGACGAGCGCATCGGCAGGCTCGAGGGACGCCAGGAGAAGCCGCATCTTCGCTCCCTGAAGATCCGCATCATTTCCGCGATCAACGATCCGCGATACCATTTCATGTTCTCCAACAACACGATCAGCGACACGATCATGGAGACCATTGCCGAGATCTTCCGGATCCCCGGCGACGACCGGCCGATCTGCACCTTCCAACTGTCGGGCATTCCGTCGGAAGTCGTCAATTCGGTGGCGTCGGTGCTCTGCCGGATGGCGTTCGAGATCGCGCTGTGGAGCGAAGGCGCGATCCACATGCTGGTCGTCTGCGAGGAAGCCCATCGCTACATTCCCGCCGACCCCAATCTCGGCTTCGTTCCGACGCGGCAGGCCATATCGCGGATCGCCAAGGAGGGACGCAAATACGGCGTTTCGCTCGGCATCATCACCCAGCGCCCCGGCGAACTCGACCAGACCATCCTGTCGCAGTGCTCGACGCTGTTTGCCATGCGGCTTGCCAACGACCGCGACCAGGAGATCATTCGCTCCGCCATTCCGAACTCCTCCATCTCGACGACCAGCTTCCTGTCGTCGATCGGCAATGGCGAGGCCATCGCCTTCGGCGAGGCGATTGCCGTGCCGATGCGCATGCGCTTCACCCGGGTCGCCGACAATCTCGTTCCGAAGGCCAACGGTCTCGTCGAGCGGGCAGACGACGTGACGCCCGATACGGTCGATCTGCGCAACATCGTCAGCCGCATGCGCTCGATCTCCGGGCCCGACATCTCGGCATTCCAGCAGGCCGTTTCGACAGGCAATCGGCGCACTGCCGAGGAGGACGGCGACGAGGTTCCCGAGGAGACCGTAAGACAGCCGATGCCTGCGGCATCCGACATGCCGAGATTGCAGCCGCAAGGGCGTGAGTCCGTCGAGGCCTACAGACCCGACATGCTGCCGCGCGCGAGCGAACCGCCGGCCGGCCCGATAGCACCGCCGGTCACCTCGATCGACAGCAAGCTTGCCGAACTGCGCCGCGACTACCGGCGCGAGGACGCCGGCCGTGGGAGCCCATTGCAGGACAACGCCCCGTCCTTGCGCCGCGAACCCGGTTCGTCGCTGCGCGACAGCCTGTTGAAGAAGCCGCTGGGGTCGCTGTTCAGCAAGGAGTGACGGCGACGTCGGTCAGCCGATCCTCTCCCAGCTTTCATCCATCTGGTTGCGAAACCAGGTCATCTGCCGTTTCGCATATTGCCGCGTCGCCGCCGCACCGAGCGCGATGACCTCTTCGCGGCCGATCTCGCCGCGTAGCATCATCGCAATCTGCGAGACGCCGATCGCCTTCATGATCGGCTGCTGGGCGGAAAGGCCGAGCGCCAGGAGGTCGACCACCTCCTGTTCCGCCCCGTCAGCCAGCATGGAAGCGAACCGGCCGTTGATGCGGTCATGGAGAACCTGCCGCTCCGGCAGCACGACGATCTTGCGGGCGCGGGCAGGATCGATGATGACCGGTCCGGCAAGGCCCTGCAGCGCGGCCAGCGACTGGCCCGTTGCATCGAGAACCTCGAGCGCCCGGACGATCCGCTGGCCATCCTGGAGATTGAGACCTGCTGCCATCCCGGGGTCTCTCTCCGTCAGTTCGTGGTGGAGCGGTTCCGGCCCCTCATCGATCAGCCGCTGGCGAAGGCCCTCGCGGATATCCGCCGGGATCTCCGGCATCGGCGAGAGGCCGCCCGTCAGCGCCTTGAAATACAGCCCGGTGCCGCCGACGATGACCGGCATCCTGCCCGCCTTGCGCAATTCGGCGACGAGGTCGGTCACCTCGCGCAGCCACAAGCCCGTCGAATAGGCATCCCCGGCCGGGACGTGGCCGTAGAGGTGGTGGGGAATGCCCTGCATGTCCTCGACCGAGGGGCGCGCGGTCAGGATGCGCAGCGTGTCGTAGACCTGCATGCTGTCGGCATTGATCACCACGCCGTCATGCTGCCGGGCAAGGTCCATCGCCATGCCGGACTTGCCGCTGGCGGTCGGCCCGGTTATCAGGATCGCGTCGATGTCGTTCACAGGGTTTCCCATCATGGCCTTCGTTGCCACGCTTATTGC